>CAJXMD010000114.1 GCA_913056165.1 uncultured Halieaceae bacterium | reverse complement strand
TGAACACCACTCTCTGGACCACCACCCATATAGGCCGCTACCGTACGGTGATGTTGCCAGGTGGCCGCATAGAGGACATCTGGATTGCTGGGGTCCATGACCACATCGGTGACACCCGTCCACTCCCCTGCACTGAGCACATTTTTCCAGGACTTACCGCCGTCGCTGGTCTTGTAAAGACCTCGCTCGCCACCTGGCGTCCACAAGGGCCCCTGCACGGCCGCGAAAACCGTTTTTGAATCATTTGGGTGAACAAGAATGGTGGAAATGTGTTGGGAATCGTTGAGTCCCATGTTGGTCCATGTCGCACCGCCGTTGTCCGATCGGTAAATACCATCCCCAAAGCCAACATGACGGCCACCAACGTCCTCCCCGGTGCCCACCCAAATGGTATTTGGATTTGACGGATCGACGGTCACGTTGCCAATGGAATAAGACGCCTCATTATCGAAGATGGGGGTCCACGACACGCCCGCATTCTTGGTTTTCCAGACCCCGCCAGATCCGGCTGCTACATACCAAACGCTGGAGTCCTCTGGATCCCAGTCAATATCCGATATACGACCTGACATGAAGGCAGGCCCCAAGTTGCGCCCCTTCAATCCGCTGAAATCAAAGCTGGCATCATCCTTAGCCACGGCTGGATTGATGGTGAGTCCTGCCGCGAGCGCGGCAGAAAAAAGCTTGAGTGTGAGCCCCCGAACCATTGTTATTCTCCTATCCAATAATCGACTTAGATTAGCAACTTGGAGCCGAATAACAAACGCTATTCGGTGGGTCAAAGAGCCCACTTTACGCCAACCGGTTGGCGCTCTCTGAAGCCAAGCAATGCCTCTTTTTTAACGTGGCCTAACGGCCGTCAGAGTGGCCTAGTCACAATGTTTTGCTCGGTGCACTACCATCTTCGTATGAAGTTCAGTTATCGCTGTGCGCCCCGTGGTTGTAAAGAGGCAGGGAAGGATCGCGTGAACAAGGCAGGCGAGACCAGCAAGGAGCATTCGCACCCCAAAATAAGAAGCCTGAAACAAGTGCTCTAGGTAGGACTCTCCTACCGACTCTGGGTGCTCCCGAAACAGTCGTTGAATCAATTGCATTGATGTCTCCCTTTAGACAGACGCTCTTCGACACACGGTGCATCCGTTGCCTACAACCGAAACAAACGATGATCGTGGCGCGCCTAGCAATGAGCTCTACGGAAATGCTATCAACTCATAACTGTTATTTTTTTCTAAATTTTGGTGTTAACTACCTATATGAACGTAATAATTTTTCACAAAAAGGCTTATTTTTAGAATGGACTCGATTGACAGAAGAATCCTAAACGCGCTCCAGTCCGACTCCAGTGGCTCAATCGCTGACATCGCAGATCGGGCCGGTGTGTCGCAAACGCCCTGCTGGAGACGCATCAAGAAGCTAGAGGAAGCTGGGTATATCGATAAACGCGTTGCGCTGCTGAACCCCAAAGCACTGAATCTGACGATGACCGCCTATGTCATGGTCAAGACCGCGCATCACGATGACGTCTGGCTCAAACGCTTTTCAGACGGCGTACAAAGTATTCCTGAGATCGTGGAAATCCATCGAATGGCCGGAGATATCGACTACCTGCTAAAGGTCGTGGCCGGTGACATCGCCGAGTATGACGCAATATACAAACGCCTCATCAAAGTTGCTGAGCTGTCAGATGTGAGCGCCTCGTTTTCTATGGAATGCATTAAAACAACCACGGAGCTACCGTTAGATCGGCTATAACGATAGTGTTCAGGTGTTTATTGGTGCCGTACCCAGGCGCGCACTGCAAGCACCAAAATATGGCGTACAAAAAAATGTAAATATTTACAAAAAAGTGTTGACACCGTTTTCCTCATGTTCTTTACTAAAGTTGCTGGCGGCGACTGACGAGTGACCAACTGCAGACGGGAGCGAGAGGGAAGCCGACAGAAGAGTACTCAGGTAGAAAGCGTGACAGAGGGCCGGCATAGAAAGCGCTTTGTTGCCCACCGAGGACGGAGGGATAGCGTCCGAGGAGCTGAAGGAGAATCCCACTTCAGACGCCTGAGGAACTCGAATAAAAGCAGAGCATCCGCTC
>CAJXMD010000113.1 GCA_913056165.1 uncultured Halieaceae bacterium | reverse complement strand
TTCCGGGGTTATGGGACTTTCACGTCCACTTCACATTTGATGAGCGCTTCACCGATGCCATGGCCGGGCTGTTTCTTTACTACGGCGTGACTCAGGTACGGGATACGGGCGCATTGCTTGAAGATCTATTGCCCGTTGTCGAGACCCTCCGCACTGCCGGCGTGAGAGCACCGAGCATCTGGTACGCAGGACCGCTTCTGGATGGCAAAGACGTCGTCTATGACGGCGTGAACTTCCCGGGGCTGGGCATCGCCAACCCCACCCCTGAGGCAGCCCGCGCCAACATTGCCGAGATACACGCGGCGGGAGCGAGCTTTCTGAAAATTTACGAAATGGTCAGCCCTGAGGTATTCGCCGCCATCGTGGACGAGGCGCGTAGCCGAAAGCTACCGATCGACGGGCACGTGCCACTCTCCATGCGCGCCAGAGATGTCGCGCCCAACGTGCAATCGCTCGAACACCTGCGCAATTATGAAATGGATTGCGTCAGCGATCCGGAAGTCTGGCTCGCTGCTCGCCGGCAGGAATTGGCAAACCCCGCCAATGAACCCGGTAATGTGTTGCGCTCGCGACTACACACCTTGCAACGCCTACCTGCCATCACGAGCGAAGACCCGGAAGTCTGTGCGGGGACCACTCAGGCACTGAAGGCCACCATCACCGTCCCCACCCTGCGCATGAACTCGATGGACCTTATTGTGCCTTTTGAGCGGGCAGACTTTGACCAAGCGATGGATCTGATCCCAGATAGCGTGAGTCAGGATTGGCGTGCGGCCAGAGCAGCTCTTGCGGATTCGGTTGATCCTGTCGATACCACGTTTGCGGAATGGTCACTGCGCCGAACTGGCGAGTTGCATGCTGCGGGTGTACCCATTGCCGCAGGTACCGACACGCCGATCGGCTGGAGCATCCCGGGCTACAGTTTGCACACGGAATTAGAGCAATATGTGCGGGTGGGCATGACGCCCCTCGAGGCGCTTTACTCGGCGACCGTCAGACCGGCGTCGTTCTTCGGGCTCGAGAACGAGATGGGGCAGATTAAAGCCGGCTTTATGGCAAACGCCGTTTTGCTGTCAGCCAACCCTGTCGAGGACATCACCCACACAAGGACCATTGAGGGCGTGATAAACCAGGGCGCCTTTCTTTCAAGACGTCAACTCGATCAATTGGTCCTCGACTAGGTTTTCGCCGAAAAGGTAGCCACTGTTCCCTGAGAACGTTCCGAAAGGGGCCCCTTCCATAACGCTATCAAAAGCACTCTTCCATCTAACGGATTTAACGAGTCACCATAAACTCAAGCGCTGTTCTGGAGGCCCCAGTCACACCGTATCGGGTTCCTGATGCCACTGTAGGCAGATGGCTTATTGCCCTAGTGAGCGAACCGCGGCATCCCACTTGCCGCCTCAGCGCGAATACGTTCCATGATTTGTCGCACCTCTGAAATACCCTCGATCAAAGGTGCGAAACGGACTGTGCGGGTTCGGTAGTTCATGACAGCCGGCACAATCGGTACCTGAGCGGCAGCAGCAATGCGCGCGATACCATCTTTCCATTCCTTGACCGGCTTGCGCGTACCGGATGGCGTGATGCCAAGAATTAATTTCGATTTCTCACGAAAATGGTTCGTGACCTCGCCAATCAATCCGTTCGGTTGTGTGCGGTCAACGGGGATACCCCCAAGGGCACGGATAATATTACCCAGCGGATACCAAAACACGGTGTGCTTGATCAGGAATGAGGCCTTCATCCCGGTCGCCCAGATAAAGGCGATCGTAAGAAAAAAATCGATATTCGAGCTATGAGGCACGAGGGCAACAATCGCTTTACCGCGGTTGGGGAAGTCGCCCTCGATCTTCCAACCAAATACACGAAATATCGACCGGCCAATAAATCGGGTCAGGAAATTTCCCCCCCGAGGAAGCTCACTGCCTAACTGCCATGCCATCTGCGTTTGCCATTATTTTTTATCACTGTAGCCGAGAGATCCGTTTCCGTCAGCCATCAAATACAGGGTGACAGGCGGCCAGCTTTGCGCTACCCAACGACAGCATGAGTGGGTCAGGCCGCCAAAAGAGTCAATTGTTGGAACAAATCTTCCACTGATGGCTGCGGCAGAGCATTTGCCAATACAAAGACCCGCGTTATACTGCGCGCCCCCTAGGACCATAGCTCAGTTGGTTAGAGCGCTACCTTGACATGGTAGAGGTCGG
>CAJXMD010000112.1 GCA_913056165.1 uncultured Halieaceae bacterium | reverse complement strand
GAACCCTGTCAGGTGTGTATTCAGGCGCGGCTTTTGGCGGGCGCTATGGCCCTTGCAGCCTTACTCATCTGGATTTACCCAAGTCCGAAGTGGTCCCAGTTCCCAGGTCACCTTCTGTTAATAACATCCTCAGTTGGCCTTGGAGAGCGCGCTTGGACTCTCTATCTACTGGAAAATGGACGTGGCGATGGTAGCTGCGAATTCCAGCTGGGGATGCCTGATTGGTTTGCCGTGGATCGGTGGTTTCCAGACCTCTTCGAAGTGCGCAACCTCTGTTCCTATACCCCGGATATCATCTGGGGCATTAGCATGGCTGAGGGCTTATTGTGCGTGGCCGCGGGGCTGCTGTGCCTCTCAATGCTGACACTACTGGGTGGCTTTATCGCTCCCGAAGAGAGCACTAGTTCGACGGCATGAGCGGTGGCAGGGGCCGGATTGTTAGCCAGGTGCCATCCCGCCAAGTCCTCAACTCACGACTGACTCAAATCGATTTTCGTCGCGATTCTTCACAACGGCGTCCGGTGTAAAGACCAATCCGTTCATCACGATATAGACCCCATGAGGCAGTGACTGCACTGCCGCAACAGAACCACCAATGTTAAAGACCGCATCGTTGTGAGCAAAAGCCGCTGGTTGAAGAGCTCCGGTTAATACGATGGTCTTACCCTCCACGACGCTAAGGGCCTTTGCAGTGGCAATCATGCTGTCGGTACCGTGAGTAATGAGGACGCGCTCTGCAGGACAGGCGCCTACCCGATTCACTATCTCTGTACGGTGGGCGTCAGTCATATCCAGGCTGTCGATCTTCATGATTTCCTCGACCGCAAATTCAAAGCCTACATTCATCGAGGTCAGTAGTGGCCCCACGATCGCATCGCCAATTTCGTATTCGCTTTTTTGATCAAAATAAATTTTGTCGATGGTGCCACCGGTGGTGAATACAGCAAGTTTCATCATGTCCCTCTGCTCCACATGGCCTGCCTGATCGAGTTTGATCGTCTAGATATGTTGAAGGGAGACCTACTAAATGCCGTAGGGCTGATCCATCACCACTAATTCTTCAAACATGGGACCCAGCATACGGCGAATCGCCCGCTCGCTTGCGTAGACAATTTCACCACCGAGCTTGTCGCCCTCAACGAACAACACCCCCAGGATTCGATGAGTCTCAGTTCCCTCTTCCATCTGGAGTGTCACGTCATACTCCTGACAAACGCTGCTTTCGTTTGCCCACTGTCTGATCAGCTGGCCATCGATTACCTTGGAAGAAAAGTTTTCAAAGAACCAACGGTAAAATCGCTCCGCGTTTTCACGACCGGAAAAACCCTTCCCAAGGGACGGATACAGATATTTTGGATCAGCAGATAGCGTTTCCATAACCGCATCGAAATCCTGCGCCGCCTCGCGCTCGGCGTGGAAGGCGCCCAGCTCAAAGACTTGATCCGGATTAATCGTCACACCCATTATTAACTCGCTCCTGTTAGCGACAACTCAATAACGCCAGCTGAAACAGCACGATCTTGGCCTCGTGACGGTATGGATATAACGGCATTCATTTCAAAATCACCGCCGTCATTTCAAAATCACCGCCGTGCGTCCCCAGAAAAAACCAAATCAGCCAAGACTGGTCACTATAAAACCAAAAAATCTGAAATGCTGGATGTGGGTCAACTTTTTTCGGCCACAAAAACGAGCTGTGGCGTAATAAATCCTAGATTGATTGACCAACCAACCACTCCATAGGCATCACGAAAACCCGTATCTATGAGCGCGTTCAAAATATCCCAGCCAAAATGCTGATAGCACAGCACTCCCTCGGATGACATTGGATCTCCGTGATATTCAGGCTCGCAATGATGCTCTACGGAACCATCAGCGTTTATCGACGCCCTGATCAATGTTTGTTCGGCGTTAATAAAAGGCGCGGAAAAAATGAACCGCCCTCCGGGTCGTAACACACGCCACGCTTCCGAGAGTGCTTTATGGTAGTTCGGTATGTGCTCCAGCACATCAAAACTCATCACAGCTTGAAAGCTATCATCCGCGAAAGACAGTTTGGTGGCATCCTGGTGTAAGACACCTGTGTCTAATAAGGATCCCGATTGCAAACTGGAATCAACAAACTCGCTACCAACTAGATTGGGATGACGCTCCTTTAGGTAGCGATAGAGCCGGGTCGTCTGCTCCATAATGTAGAGCGCATCAGTTGAGAGCGCCTGTCC
>CAJXMD010000111.1 GCA_913056165.1 uncultured Halieaceae bacterium | reverse complement strand
CTGATTACAAATCAGCTGCTCTACCTACTGAGCTACGCCAGCGCCGGGATCAAAAACACGGCCGTGCTTTTGAGGAGCGCGATTGTCCCGATATCTGCTATCGAGGTCAAGTTGTGGTCACCATCTCCTGTGCGGTGAGCTGAAGACCTTCGAGGACCAGGTGGGGTCGCCACTCAGCAGCGATTCCCAGATCAATCAAGGCCTGCCCTTCTCCCCCTGTGAGGATCGATCGGTGATCCGGGTAACGCTGCTGTAAAGCGCTGATCGCTCCCACCAGCGCCATCCAGATACCAGAGGAGACACAGGCCGCTGTAGTCGTGCCGGCTTCAAGACTCGCCGGCTGACTGTCGTCGTAACGAATTCGTTTTGTATCCCGACGCAGTGCCAGCTCCATTAACTGAGTGCCGGGGATAATGAAGCCCCCCAGATGCTGACCGTTCGTCGCGACAACATCACAGGTAAGTGCCGTGCCCGCATCGAACACCAAGAGCGCCTCGGGACAAGAAGACCATGCCGCGATCAACGCCAGCCACCGATCCACCCCCATCCGCTGAGGTTCGTCATAGCTATTCGTGATACCGAAGCCGGCGGTCGGGGTCTGGCAAAAGTGCAGTTCGCAACCAAGACGTTCAGCAACGAGAGCCGCCAACTCTGTGTCAAAAGTCTCATCTGCCACACTTGCCACAACAATGCGCAGATCGTCGGACGTTGTCGACCGGCCGCCATGCTCAAGGCGTAGCGTATTGACGCTGTCTACAACAGCGGATGGCTCTCTGTCACAGCGCGCAACAGTGTCGAAACCGGAATCAGCCATACCGAGCTTCGCCGAGGAATTGCCGATATCAATCAAGACAGTCAGCATACGTTTTCATGCCTGCGCACGGAGGCCTCGCCTGAGAACACTGCCCGCATACCCTGTTCGGTCCTGACCAAGAGGGCGCCGGTTTCGTCAACGCCGCTGGCAATGCCTGCAAAGTCTTCACCACCGGTCACGGTTATTGATTCATCTTTCAACATATCTCTCGCGCACCACGCATCTCGCCAGCCATTAAAGCCGCTGGCAGGCCAACCGGCCAGCAGGCTAGCCAGTCCATTGATAACGCTTGCCGCCACATCGTTCCGTGACAGGTCGCAGTCGACATGAGACGCGAGGTCAGTCACCGGCTGATCAACCTCCACATCCCCCGGCAGAACATTGAGTCCGACCCCGATCATGAGATGGGACCGCAGATCACCATCGATAAAGGTCTCCACCAAAATACCACCACATTTTCGGCCGTCCAGATACACGTCGTTGGGCCATTTAAGCGCCAGAGAGAGGTCGAAAGTCTCCTGTAGTGCATCCGCAATCGCCGCACCAGCAGCCAGGCTCATTCCCGCCAGCTTACTGATATCGGGATCACAAGCCCACGCGATCGTAAGCGCAAGGTTACGGCCTGAGGGGGTGTGCCATACCTTCCCCTGCCGGCCCTTGCCGTGGGTTTGCTTTTCCGCAAGTAACACCAATCCTTCCACAGTCTGCTGCCTGGCGCGGTCTCGAATAACGTCATTGGTAGACGTCACCTCCTCCAACACCTCTACAACGACACGGTTGGTCACCGAGTCCCAAAGGCCTGACGTGATGCGAGTGGGGTCAAGAGACTCATTACTCATAGACATGGGTTGATGCTAGCACTCCCCGGCTTCGGCCGATATCCGCCCGAGGCTCCCCACCATCTCTGCTGGCAGGCAGAAAAATTGGTCTCGGCGATAAAAAAGTCCTTTGAAACAAACGCTGACGCGCGACACACATCAGTCTAAGCTTCACCTTATGGTTGAGCAAAAATCCGATGTAAATCCCGTTGAGCTTCAACGACGCTCGCCGCTCCAACAAGCAAGTCGACTTGCGGCAATGGGGGCGGCTTTGATTGTGGGCATGCTGCATGTATCGGGCCTGTGGTACCAGGCTATCGACCCCAGCGTGTTGCTTGATGCCGGTAGGGGTATGGTCTTTATTTTGCTGAGTCTGGGTCTTATGGGAACCGCACGCCTCAGTCTTGTGTTGTCCGTACTGCTCGCCCTGACAGGCCTCGTTGCTCTCCTAAGTAATCCCTCGGAGGCTTGCCTGGTCCACTGGTTGGAGCTCTTTCTTCTGATCTCTGCGTCGAGTGCGCTCACGCTGCAGCTAGCCCGGTCCGACTAATCATGGCGCTTTTCTCAGAACCCCTTATTTTATTCACGGCCT
>CAJXMD010000110.1 GCA_913056165.1 uncultured Halieaceae bacterium | reverse complement strand
CAAACTTGCCAGAGAATTTGGCGTTGATTTGTCAAAGGTGACAGGCTCTGGACCTCGCGGCCGTATCGTGAAAGAAGACCTGCATCACTACGTACAGCAGGCGCTGAAGACAGGTGGCGGGTCGGCCGATCTGGGTGCAGGCATCCCGGGCATTCCCGAGGTCGACTTCAGTCAGTTTGGCGCCATTGAAGAAACCCCTCGCTCGCGACTCGATAAGGTGACGGCGAGCAACATGACGCGCTCATGGCTTAATGTCCCCCATGTGACCCAGTTCGATGATGCTGACATCACCGACCTGGAGGATTTCCGCTCGGAGATGAAGCAGGAGGCAGAAAAGCGCGGTACCAAACTGACGCCGATGCCCTTCATTCTAAAGGCCTGCGCGGTTGCTTTAGGGCGGCATCCCAAATTAAAAACCTCGCTGTCGCAGGGGGGCGAAACGCTGGTATACAAGCACTATTGTCACATTGGGATGGCTGTCGATACGCCTGCAGGATTGGTGGTCCCGGTGATCCGTGATGTGAACAAAAAAGGGTTGTGGGAGCTCTCTGAGGAGATGTCGCACCTTGCCGCGCTGGCTCGAGACAAGAAGTTGAAGCCGGATCAAATGCAGGGTGGCGTCTTTACTATCAGCAGCCTTGGCAATATCGGTGGGCGTGGTTTTACGCCAATCGTAAATGCCCCCGAAGTCGCTATTTTGGGCGTATCTCGTGCCTCGATCCAACCGGTTTGGACGGGCAGCGAGTTTGAGCCCCGAAAGCAACTGCCCCTCTCCTTGTCCTATGATCACCGGGTGATCAACGGCGGCGATGCGGGTAGATTCATGACCGAGCTGGTGGCATTGTTATCCGATATCCGTCGCGCCCTGTTGTGACTCTGGTTGGTAGCGACTCAGATTGGCAACGGTATGTGCTGCAAGCTTGTTAAGAATAGGAGCGGGTTTTACTCACTCACCTCTTGAGTAATGGTTGAGCGCGGTACCATTCTGACAAGCTTGGCCTGATATGGAAGACGTCATGACCTTGGGTGGAGCGGTGTTGTTGGCGGCAGGTAGAGGTCGGCGCATTGGCGGCCGGCCAAAGAGCCTTCTGCGTGTGGATGGCGACTTGCTAATTCACAGACAAATTTGCCTTCTTACTCGGCTTGGCGTTGCGCCCGTTGTTGTCGTTCTAGGGCATCACGCCGAAGCAATCAGTGAGGTACTTGCCGAGGAGCAGGGTGTGATCTCTGTCTGTCAGCCAGTGGAGGAACACTCCCAGTCCTCCTCCCTTCGTCTGGGCCTTGGCGCGCTGCCTGAAACGACCAGTGGCGTGTTGGTGAGCCCGCTTGATATGCCCTTGCTCGATGAGGGCGCATACCGGGCGCTCCTTGATGCGTGGTCTTCCAGGAAGGCGTCCAGCACGGTTCTGGGTCCTGTGGTGAACGGTCAGCCTGGCAATCCCGTTGTCCTCCGAGGGGATATTCTTACCTCTATTATCGCTGGAGAGGGACCCTACGGCAGTGGGCGATGGCGGGGCACCGATTCCCCGGGTCTTGAGCACTGGGAGTCGGAGAATCCTGCTTACATCACTGATATTGATACCGAAGAAGACAGAGTCCGGGTTGCGTCTCAGTTCGGACTCTCGCTGATATGGGATGAGTCCTAAGAGAGCGCCACTCGCGTGGTAGACTCGCCGTCGTCCATGACACAGGAAAAGGTGGATACACATGGTAATTAAGCCTCGCGTTCGCGGTTTTCTCTGCACGACCACGCACCCTGAGGGGTGTCGTGAGAACGTTCGTCGACAAATAGCTCACGTGCAGTCAGGTGGCCCTATCAGTAATGGACCGAAACGCGTGCTAGTACTGGGGGCGTCGACAGGGTACGGACTCGCCTCCAGAATTACGGCGGCTTTCGGTTGTGATGCGGCAACCATTGGCGTTTTCTTTGAGAAAGAGGGCAGCGAGAGAAAGCCTGGCACTGCAGGCTGGTACAACGCGGCGGCTTTCCATGAGCAGGCCGAAGCCGCCGGGCTCTACGCTAAAAGCTTCAACGGCGATGCTTTCTCCGACGACATGAAAACTCAGGTGATCGATCTCATCAAAGCAGATCTCGGTCAAATTGATTTGGTGGTCTACAGCCTTGCAGCCCCGCGGCGCACCCATCCCAAGACCGGTGTTGTTCACAGCTCCACCTTGAAGCCGATCGGTTCAGACACGACACAGAAAGGGGTGAACACCGACAAGGAGGAAATACAGGAGTACCACCTAGAGGCTGCGACGCAGGAGGAGATTGATAACACCGTTGCGGTTATGGGCGGCGAGGACTGGCAGATG
>CAJXMD010000109.1 GCA_913056165.1 uncultured Halieaceae bacterium | reverse complement strand
CTGCGCCCATTGTGGATTGCATGGAATTCAAGGCGCTGAATAGTAATGGTCTCGCGCGCCAGCGGCAAGCCAAGGAGCGAGAAACCTGCGCAAAACGCTGTTTTTTATGGACAAAAAATGCGCGGTGTTGCCTGACCAATGGTCACAAAAAAGCCGGCTGGCGCCGGCTTTTCGTATCCTCAGCAGATTTTATCGCTTGCTGAACTGAGGTCGACGTCGCGCTTTACGCAATCCTACTTTCTTTCGCTCTACTTCGCGCGCATCCCGGGTCACAAATCCTTCGGCACGGAGTGCGGGGCGGAGAGACTCATCGTAGTCCATCAGAGCGCGCGTCAAACCGTGGCGAATGGCTCCCGCCTGACCAAAGCTACCGCCGCCCTTCACAGTCACCTGCGCGTCAAACTTTTCAGCCAGCTCGGTTAGCTCAAGAGGCTGGCGCACAATCATCCGAGCCACCTCGCGTCCAAAGTACTCGTCAATCGATCTGCCGTTAATTGTGATGTTGCCGCTGCCTGACCGCAGGAATACCCTCGCTGTGGAGGTTTTTCTGCGGCCCGTTCCGTAGTAATGCGCCGTTGTCATCAATAACTCCTTAAATACTCAGCGGTTGAGGTTGCTGAGCGGCGTGAGGATGCTCGGGACCAGCATATACCTTCAGTTTCTTGAACATCGCTCTGCCCAACGGATTTCGCGGAAGCATTCCCTTTACAGCTCGCTGAATGACCCGCTCGGGAGCACGGTCGATCAGCTTGTCAAAGCTGTATGACTTGATGCCGCCCGGGTATCCGGTGTGGTGGTGATACATCTTGTCGGTTTGCTTTTTGCCCGTCACACGGACCTTCTCGCAGTTCACCACGACGATGTAGTCTCCCATGTCCATATGGGGGGTGTACTCGGGCTTGTGCTTACCTCGAAGGCGGTGAGCAATCTCTGTCGCCAACCGGCCAAGGGTCTTGTCTTCCGCATCAACCACGAACCAGTCGTGATGAACGTCAGCTGCCTTCGCGCTGTATGTTTTCATTGGGCTAGCCTCTGGGGCCTGCTAAAAGGAGCGCGGATGTTACTGGAACCGGGGGGCAGTTTCAACAGTGAATAACAGGCTTTCCGGTACAATTTCGCCATCAGGGACGGTGCTCCTGAGCCAAATATTCGCGGGATTGCATCTCTAGCAGCCTCGAGAGGGTGCGCTGATATTCAAATTGTAATCTTGCTCCCTGATAAAGACCCTCAGGCGAGGCCTCTGCGGTGGCCACAAGCTTGACATTGCGATCGTAAAATTCGTCTATCAAGTTGATGAATCTTCTTGCCACATCCTCCTCATCAGCCCCCATGACTCGAATCCCGTCGAGCAATACTGTCTGGTAAATTCGTCCCAATTCCACGAAATCACTGGCGCTACGTGGCTTTTGGCACAGTTCTTCAAACGTTACCCAGAGAATACCCTCCACCGCACTCACCACCTCTATGGTCCTGTGATTAATCTCAATGGCTCCCGCCAGCGGTGCGACCTCGTTAGCAAGGGCGCTGAAATTCGACGCCAGCACCCCACTTGCCTCCGGATCCAGCGGGTAATGCCACAACTCAGCCTTCTCAAGGGTCCGCAGGCGATAATCGGTACCCGAATCGACATTTACCACCTGTGTGTACTGCTCTATCAGCGCAATCGCGGGCAAAAATCGACCCCTCTGCAGTCCATCCTTGTACAGCTCAGAAGGCTGGATATTAGACGTCGCCACCAAGGTAACGCCTCGATGAAACAGGGCTTCCATGAGCCCGCCGAGGAGCATGGCATCTGCTATATCACTGACGAAGAATTCGTCGAAGCAAATAACCAGCGCCTCCTTGCTGATGTTGTCGGCAACTTTCTCGAGCGGATTTTTTTCGCCCGCGAGACCGGTCAAATCATCGTGGACCCTCTGCATGAAGCGATGAAAGTGCACCCGCATTTTTGCCTGAAAAGGTAGCGCCTCAAAGAAGGTGTCGACCAGATAGGTCTTGCCGCGGCCGACACCCCCCCAAAAATACAGCCCCTGCTCGGGGCGCCTGCGCTTGGACCCAAGTACTTTTCCAAGGAGGGCGGAGCCAAATCCGGCAAAAGGATGGCTCTGCTTATCTGCGCGGGCTACCAGCCGATGAAATAAATCTTCCAGCAGATCGACTGCATTGGCTTGTGCGGCGTCTGCGACAAAACCAGCACGATCAAGATCGGCCGAATAACGCTGTTTTGGCGACAAACTTACCTCCGACATACCCAGAATCCTCGTTATGGGGTTACACTCAAGGCTCTAACATGCGCGTCAAGAGCCTGAGGAAATACCATGTTCACCACCGCCACATTAATTGCCACTGCGCTGCTGTCCTTGTGTACTGGGCTAGCCGTCGGCTGGGCGATGGGCCTGCGCCGCAAAAGCAAACGTGACGTCATCATTGATCTTGAGACCCGCTTGGAACGAGCGCTCGAAAGCCGCGCTGACTACGAGGCGGAAGTAGCCGAACACTTTGCACGCACCGCCGAGCTGCTAAACCGCATGACCGAAGACTACCAGCAGGTATATAGCCACCTAGCCTCTGGGGCCGACAAACTGTGTGAGGGAAGCGTGGATATTCCCCCCTCCGCCAGCTT
>CAJXMD010000108.1 GCA_913056165.1 uncultured Halieaceae bacterium | reverse complement strand
GCGATTGAATCGAGTAAGACGAAAGGCGGAAAAGACGCGCCGTGGACGGGGCTCAGTTCGGATGATATTGCCAAGCTGCCAATTAAAGACGGACAGCAAACTGTCCTGTTGGAATACGAGACGATTGACTGGGTGGATGCGGCAGGGGATTACATGTGCGTTCACGCGAGCGGCGAAACCCATATCCTGCGCTCGACCATGAAGGAATTGGAGCAACGCCTGCCAGCCTACTTTGCGCGAATTCATAGATCCACTATCGTCAATATCAATCGAATCGAGCGAGTTGAGGGCTTACCGAAGGGAGAGGCGATGTTGCACACCTCCTCGGGCTCCGCGCTAAAAGTGAGTCGAAATTACCGGACAGCCATTCAGCATTTGCTCGCCTGAAACAAGCGAAATTACCGGGCAAAATGCCACCTAAAAGCCTCTCTAAATGGGGGATAAATGCCTTAAAACGTAGGCTCCCCCGTTTGTCCTGTCGACAGTCCAGATTGTCGACTTTGGCTTAATCCAGCCGCGGGACTATGGGATAAATGCGGCGTTCATCGTCCCTAATTCTAAATAGCGAGCAATCACATGTTTGTAGCTAACGGCACTCCCTTGCGTGCGTTCTTTACGGGTTCCCTGATATGGGGCTTGGCAGCCTGTGGTGGTGGCGGTGCAGAGTCACCGGTGGTAGACCCTTTCTATCCTGAAGCCAGCGCTGAGTGGACATTGGTTTGGAGCGATGAATTTGACGGCGACGCTCTCGATCTCGGCAACTGGGATATTCAGACTGGTGATGGCAGTGAATATGGCTTGGCCCGCTGGGGCAATGATGAGCTCCAGTGGTACACCGAAGACAATCTAGTGGTTGAAGACGGGCTTCTACGAGTCGAGGCTCGTTCTGAGCAGGTAGTGCCTGGCTTTCCTTACACCTGAGGACGCATCCGCACTCTTGGTAAGCTGGACTTCCAATATGGGCGAGTCGAGGCGCGGATCAAGTCAGCCTCCGGCAAAGGCCTCTGGTCTGCTTTCTGGATGTTGCCCAGCGATGACCGCTTTGGTGGCTGGGCCTCGGGTGGCGAGATCGACATCATGGAGGTGGTGAACGCAGGTACAGCGGAAGAGAATTACCATGCGCCCCTCCATCACGGCTTTGCCTGGCCCCTGAATCAGACCACAACCGAGAGCATTGGTGTCGAGAACCCCGGCGACGATTTCCATATCTATGCGATTGAGTGGACCGAAGATTATATCCGCTGGTTTGTTGACGATCGTAACTTTATGACGGTCGACGCGGATCACTGGTACTCCTACTACTACGGCGGCACTGGTATTGGCTACGAGCGAGGGGAGGGCGCGGCGCCCTTCAACCGGGAATTTCATCTTCTGCTAAACCTAGCGGTTGGCGGCAATCTGCCGGGCAATGTAGGCCCGGGGGCGATTCCTTCGGCCATGGAAGTGGATTACATTCGTGTCTACGAGTGCGCCTACAATCAGTCCAGCGGGTCTGGCTGTAATAGTGAGGCGGATCGGACCGTTGAGTCTCCCGGCGCTCAGCAGCCTTACGAAATTGCATTTCCGCTGTATACAGACGGAGCCGACTCTCTGACTTGGGTTGTGGGTGCCGATACGGTGACGCGCGAGCTTTTGGTGTCTTCGTCTTGGGACAACGACGGTTCATTGACCTTTGCCGAGATTGAGACCGAGACCGATCGTGGTACCGTCATCGAGGTGGTGACTTCGAACTCGGGCAATATCGCTATTTCAGCGGTGGACGAGGAGCCCACGGCGCTTTTTGGCTTTGGCAACAACCCGCTTTACTACCAGATCCATGCAGGGGAGCTGAAGTTCGACATGTATATCGACTCAGCGGGTACCGACATGGACAGCACTATTCAGGTCAAAATGGACAGTGGCTACCCGGCGCTAGGGTATAAGGAGCTGCAGGTAAGCGAGCTGCCACTCGACCAATGGTTCACGATGAGCGTGCAAATCAATGATTTGCTGGCTAATTCTGGTCAGCGGCGTTTGGATACCAGCCGCGTGATGAATCTGTTTGTCCTCGAGCCGAGCTCCAGTGCTCACATCATGATCGATAAGGTGGAACTGGCCTGTGGACACCCCAGCCGCAGAGGCTGCGGTATCCGTCCGCCGGGCGGTGACGTCGATGGTTCCCTGGTGCCCGTATTCACCACTGATGGGAATGTCGGCCCTCTCTGGGATCGTGGCATGTGTGGCTATGACACGCTGGTCAATGGCGACTACTGCGGGGATGGAAATACAACCAACCTGATTACTTGGACCGTTACTGACTCTGGCGACCCTGATATTGGTGCTGCGCTAAACGTCAATTTTGCCAACAGCGGGGCAGACGGCGTGTTGTTTATCGGCTCTGCAGGCGGGGTAGACCTTAGCGATTTCGTTCGCGGCGGCAAACTGCTCTTCGACCTGCGACTGCCGGAGTCCACGGTAGCGTCAGGAATGGTTTACAAAGTCGATTGCTTCTACCCATGTGGTACTGGTGATCAACAAATCGACCTCTCCGACTACGAGGCAAATACTTGGCAGACCTTTGAGGTGCCGGTGGCTCAGTTGGTGGGATCTGGACTCGACGTGACATCGGTCAACGCCGGAATCGTTTTATTTCCGACCTGGGGCAATCAACAGGGACTGTCTTTTGAGGTAGCTAACGTGCGCTACGAGGCAGAGGGTGCCGGGGAGCCGGAAATACCTGCTGCGACGGTTTTCGCTGATGGGGAAGTTGGCGAGCGCTGGGAAGACGGTATTGCTGCCTTCGATGAGGCTCTGGAATACGGTGAATGCATCGATGATGGTGGGGCCAGCTGTCCGAGCATTAATTGGGAGATCGTTGAGGACGATGACCGAGGCCCAGTGCTCGAAGTGAG
>CAJXMD010000107.1 GCA_913056165.1 uncultured Halieaceae bacterium | reverse complement strand
CTTGAATACACTATTAGGCGTGGGTATTGGAACACCGCTTGGCGTATGTGTTAACTGTGCTGCACCAGTTGCAAAAGGCATGCATGATGCCGGGGCGCGTCTGGAAACCACGCTAGCCACCATATTTAGCTCACCCACATTAAACATTGTCATTATCAGCATGCTGTTTTCCATTTTTCCCCTCTACATCATCGTCATAAAGCTGGCTTTCACCGTCGGCTTTATCGTCTTTTTATTGCCACTGCTATGTCGCTGGGTGTTCTCACATGAGCGCCTGGCGACCTACCATGATTCCCAGTGCCCTATTCCATCAGCCTCTCAAGGATCCACGGATGAATCTTGGTTCGCCGCACTTCAGTCTGTCTTCGTAGATCTCGTGCGGAGTCTGATCTACATAGGGGCTCGAACAATCCCCCTCATGCTGCTCGCAGGATTACTTGGGGCAATCGTCGCCAATGTGATGCCATTAACTGAAATGGTTGCTAAGGAGACCACCCTGCTGTCGCTGATGACGGTTGCCCTCATTGGAATATTTCTCCCTGTGCCCGTGGCTTTTGATATCGTGGTTGTGGCCGTACTGATAACAGCGGGCGCACCAATGGCCTACTCCATGACATTGCTGTTTACGCTCGGAATTTTCAGCATCTACCCATTCGGCATCATTTGGACCTCAATATCACGACGCGTCGCGATTACCCTGACGATCGTCTTGGTGATACTCGGCATGGCGGCTGGCCTGGTAGCGCAAGAATTCCATCGAGCCGAGCTAGATGAAATGTTCGAATACCTGGAGCAGCAAAACTAATGATAAGAAGCAGCAAGATCTTAAGTCTTGGCTTGCTCAGCCTGCTAGCCACGTCTTGGTCGCTAAACGCACAGGAAGTTCAGGGAGAGAGCATCCTGACATCTGATGACAACGTCAGGGTTTCATCTATCCCCTTCGAGGCCGCCTCTGGCAATACGGATACGCCCTTCAGTCGTCACGAGGGCGGAGCATTTGGATTGGACAGAGAAAACACATTCTCTCCAAGAGACTTTTATCCACCCTTTTTTAATGGGGGCGGCCTCACGTCGGGAGATATCGACCGAGATGGATGGCCTGACATCGTATCTGCGACCGGAAGTACGATTTATGTATATAAAAACAATAAGGGCCAGAATTTTTCCCAATCAACGCTTCCTATCGACGGCATGGAAAACAGCGGATTCTTCGCGGTCGCGCTTGTTGACCTAAATAACGACGGCTGGCTTGACCTATTTATTACCTCTTACCTCGAAGGTAATTTTTATCTGTTGAACGACCAGGGCGACCTGAATGTTGCCAACCTCAAGTCTATGCCCAGAGGTCAATCCATCCTTAGCGCTGCCGTCTCGTTTGGGGATGTTGATCGAGACGGGGATTTAGATGCAGTGCTGGGCAATTGGTTCGCGGGAATGAGCAAACAACATCCGCCACCACACTCACAAAATGTGATGCTGCTCAATGAGGACAAAGGCTTTGAATCAGTGAAGCTACCCGGATTAGTCGGAGAAACACTTTCAGTGCTGTTATCCGACTGGAATCAAGACGGCTGGCTTGACCTTATTGTGGGAAACGATTTTGACGCGCCCGATATATTCTATTTGGGCGATGGCACGGGTGGATTTGAGCTAATACGCAAAGACGCTGGCATCATCCCTCACTCCACACAAACAACCATGAGTATCGACACCGCGGATTATGATAATGACCTAGATCTGGATATCTTCATCGACCAGATTACGGCTCGCGCGACCGGCCCTTCCGCCGGGGTAAAGGCGCTTCCCCTGAGAAACTATTGTGTTGGGATCACTGATGAAGCTATTAAAGATGAGTGCATGGCCAACATCTATATCCGGCTGGGATTCTTCTACGGCGCCAATCATCGGCCCACCAATGTTAAGTACTGCAGCAGGTTAAAAGATCCAATGCGGAGACAGACCTGTATCGGCATGCAGGTCAACATGAGTGCTCAACGGCTGAACGATCCCACTTTATGTGAGTCGATCCCTGCGGGAGAGGTTCGCACCCGGATTCTTTGCGACAACTATTTCGAAGAGACATTTCCGCACGACCCCGATGTCCTGGAGCAGTCCATTCCACAACGCATGAATGAGAATGTCTTGCTTACCTGGGATTCGGATAAAAAACGGTTTGTTGATAAGGCGGCAGACCTCGGTGTCGGCTTCACTGGCTGGAGCTGGAACGCCCATTTTGCTGATGTAGACAATGACGAATGGCAGGATTTATTTGTTGTTGCCGGCTCCTGGTTCAGAGCAACCCCTTCAGGAACAACCGCAAACTTCTTCTTTAAAAATGAAAACGGCAAAAGATTTTCTGACCAAACCGATGCTTACGGCTTTCAAAACTTTATGATTGTAAGCGCGTACACCATTCTCGACTTCGATCGTGACGGTGATCTTGATTTCGTTACCAACTCCATCAACGGTCCACTTTGGCTACTTCAAAACAACGCGGTCGATACCAACAGCATTGGTTTCGCTATAGAAGACTCGCTTGGAAACTATGATGGGATCGGCACCAAGCTGGTGATTTACTACGGGAAAGACAGTGAGCGGCAGCAAGTCCGTGAATTAAAGTCAGGTGGCGGCTACCTGTCCTTCGACGAACCTGTTATACATTTTGGTCTCGGCGCACACTCGTCAATCAATAAGGCCGAGGTTCATTGGTCCACGGGGGGTGTCGACCCCGGCATTGACCCTTGGACCGAGGTCAGTTCGGGCAACCCGCCAGCCGACCGTCGGTTCGTGATGTCCATGGGTCCTGCAACGCTGGAGTCTGGAGGGAGCAAGGATTTCACCATGGCGACGCTTTGGGCTAGGGACACTACGGAAGTCGATGCAAGCGTGGCGGC
>CAJXMD010000106.1 GCA_913056165.1 uncultured Halieaceae bacterium | reverse complement strand
CGCCACACCCCATGAATCTGAAATCACTATGGCCATCATCGGTCACATGGAAAACCGCGCCCGAGAAAAAGTTGGTAATACCGTGGTGCCAGCGGAGGTAAGGGAACATGCTCTCCCGAGGCCTATCGTCATAAATGCATAGATGGTGTAAGCGATAGTCGAGCTGGCTGGCTGTTTTCATGCACTGATCTCCTTAATGTGAGCGTCTTTGTTGCTCGCATGACAGTCTTACCCTATTGCAGCACATAGCAAAATACCTAGTGTGGGCGATGGTCTAAAGTATCATAAAGAGAGTCGGAAATATCATTAATTAGCGCCATGGCCATCGGTACACTCGTGACAATCTGCCCACAATCTATGGATTTGCATCCTCATGATAGCGACAGCTCAGGTCAACGTGGCGCTGACCATCCCCAAGCCAGGCGCCTTCGAACTGGTGGAGCGACCCTATCCTCAGATCAATTCGGGCTATGTCATTGTCCAAACTGAGATAGCGCCTATTTGCCTCGAAGGCACTCGTATATGGACCGAGCACGACTTCGAGTTTCATGATGATCCCGATCATCTTGGTCACGAGGGTGTAGGCACAGTGGTCGAGGTGAATCCGGGTTCAAACTTTGTCGTAGGGGATCGCGTGATTGTTTTTCAAGGCGACCACTGTGGCCACTGCCACGCTTGTACCAACGGCATGTCTCCGACCTATTGCGACAGTAATGACCCCGAGTTGGTGGGTGCTAAAAAGGCAGCGATGCGTGGCATTGAGCTTAAAAATAATAGTGCCTCGGGCGGTTTTGCGATGGAGCGTTTCCGCATCGCACCGGAAGCTAATCTAATGCGGATACCAGACGAACTAGAATTCCGATACGCAGCTGCTGCCAACTGCTCTTTACGAGTGGGATTCTCCTATCAGGAAGCAATGGATATAAAAGCTGGGGATACAGTACTGGTGGGAGGTGTGGGCTTTATTGCCATGGGACATATCATCTCCGCCTTCTACAGAAACGCAACAGTGATTGCCCTGGCACGCAATGAATATCGGATTGCACTTTTACGCCAGATGGGTGTCGAGCACATTATTAATCCCGATGACTCCGATTGGCTCGAACAGGTTAAGGCATTGACATACCGGGAGCAGGGCGTGGATCTTGCCGTCGATGGGTCCGGGGTAAGCTACTATCAGCAAAAGCTCATGCAAGCCGTGAGAAAATACGGGCAGATGAATTTCAGCGGTCACACTCCTGGATCCCATGTTCATTTAAATCCACTCCATCACGTGATGGACCCGGCGCGCACCATATTTGGTCAGCACGATGTCCGCGTTCGTGACCGGCAACGACTTGTCAGGGCGCTAATGGATGGCGATGTTCAACGCAGGATCGATGTCATGGTCACCCATGAGTTCCCCATGTCTCGCGCCGGCGAGGCGTTTGAACTGCAAGCATCCAAGGCCTGCGGAAAAATTTATCTGTGGACGCAGCAGTGAGATAAAGGTGGTCACGATGGCAAATCTGCAGAACAAGCGAGCGCTCATCATTGGAGGTACGAAGGGCATTGGTTTGGCGGTCGCAAGGCGCTTTATCGCCGCTGGTGCCGAGGTCATGATTGCAGGCCGAAGTAATGACGGAAAAGCGCAAGCAGAGGCCATTGGCGCCGCTTTCACGCAATGCGATATATCTGAAGAGAATTCAGTTGAAGCATGTTTGAAGGTAGCGAAGGCATCTCTGGCAGGCCTCAATGTACTCGTCATAAACGCGGGTATCGCTTTTGATGAGGGTAGCATCGAAGCGTTCTCTACGGAGTTGATGACGCAGATGATGGATGTCAATTTCAAGGGCGCCTTCTTTTGTTTAAAGCATGCCCCTGCCTTGATGGAGGATGGCTCCTCAATTATTTACACAGGGTCAGTGGCGGGCTCCGGCATTACCCATGCCGGATCAGCGGTCTACTCCGCGTCGAAAGCCGCAGGCGCCTATCTGGTGCGAACCAGTGCGATTGAAAATGCACCAAGGGGAATCCGCGTAAATTGCGTGGCACCCGGTCTCATCGCGGATACCGGCATGATGGTTCCTGATGACGGCAATGAAACGGCGAAATTTCTAAGCCACCTGAATGCTTTTGGACGCCTGGGTCACCAAGATGAGGTTACTGGCATTTATGCTTTTCTGGCAGGTGACGAATCAAAATTCATTACTGGCCAAGAGCTGCGCGTCGATGGCGGCATGACAGCTGGCTTCGGACTGCCCTTGTTTGGAGGTCTGGAGGGTGGCTAACAAAGATGGGATGTCGCCGATGGAAGACCTGCTTTTCAAGTATCGAAGCCTCGGCGCTAAAGCGAAAACTCAAGGCAAGATGGTGCTTAATCACATTTGTCTTAGAGTCGAAAACCTGGATGAGGCCGTTGAGCTACTGCAGACCTCTTTTGGTTTGCCTGAATTTTTATCTCCGGGCGGAGACACCTTTGAGCAGGAAAAAGAATATCGAGTTGCATGGCTAGATGATCATGATCTCTATCTCGAGCTGTCTGAGTATGAGCGCCCTCAGGCTATCGGGTATGACACGGGTGTTGGACAACCGATAGGCCATCTTAGCGAAGTAGGATTCTTTGTGCCCAACATGGAATCGGCCCTTTCTCACCTGAAGCCCATGGGATGGCGCGTGGAGTCATCAATACAAACCTCTGGCGCTCGAATGTTGAAGCTCTACAACGAAACCGTCCCGGGAATACCGGTCGAACTCATTGATCTTGAGGACCCGGAAAACGAAAACTTCCTGCAGGATGCGGACCCAGTGGAGGACTGATTGCTTATGTTACTGAGTCTCGCTCAACGAAAGCTGCTTTTTACCAACCTAACGCGAGCCGACGTCTTTAACCAGATGATGTATCGGCGGATGATGCAGGGAAAACTGATTGTAGAGTAAATAGAGATTGTCCGGCTACCCGGAGATTCTTACCTTCGA
>CAJXMD010000105.1 GCA_913056165.1 uncultured Halieaceae bacterium | reverse complement strand
TGAGTGAATGGCGCCTATTCGGGCACATGCCAGCATCGCGTACGCAGCCTCAGGAATCATCGGCATGTAGATACACACGCGGTCTCCCTTGCTGACTCCGCGGGATTTCAGCACGTTGGCAAGGCGGCAGACGTGATCTCCCAGTTCCTGATAGGTGATCGCTAGTTGATCTTCAGGGGAATCACCTTCCCACAACAGCGCAACCTGCTCTGCGCGTGCCGGCAGATGACGATCGATGCAGTTCACCGAAACATTCAGTTTTCCGTCGATAAACCAGCGGGCATCGCCTTTTTCAAAATCACAGGAACTGACAGATCTGAATGGGACTTCCCAGTTTAGGAATTCCTTGGCGCGCGCATCCCAAAAGGCATCCGGACTCTCTAGTGACTCCCGGTACCACTCGCGATAGCGTTCAGGTGATATGTGGCTTTCGCCAAAGGAATCTGGAATTGGATAGCAATCTTGCGTTGACATGCTGACACTCATTGGACCTGTCAAAATGGGTGTTTAATCCTAATTCACTGTGTCATTGATGCAAGCACAATCTAACGTGCTGCCGCGGCGTGCAGTCATTTAGTAGGCGTGTTGTCTGGCCTTTTAGCCGGGCGAATTTTTTCGCCTGTGGATGTCTACATGGGCTACCATCGAGCTTCTGGCGACCCAAAAAACCGATAACACGTGGGGATTTACCGTGACCACATTGACTCCAGAACAGCGCGCGCAATATTGGCGGCGTAACCGCAACCTGATGATCAAGCTGATGATGATCTGGTTTTTGGTGAGTTTTGTTTTTGGAATTCTGTTGGTAGACCAGCTAAACATGCTGCGAATAGGTGGCTACAAGCTGGGATTCTGGTTCGCCCAGCAGGGTTCAATTTTTGTTTTTATTGGCCTGATTTTCTACTACGTCAGCGCCATGCGTCGGCTCGATAAAGAATTTGGGCTGGATACCGAGTGATGGATCTCACTCAAATCACCTATCTCGTCGTCGGGTGTAGTTTCGCGCTCTATATTGGCATCGCTATTTGGGCTCGGGCGGAATCAACCAAGGAATTTTATGTTGCAGGGGGTGGGGTCAATCCCGTCGCGAATGGCATGGCAACCGCGGCGGACTGGATGTCTGCTGCGTCATTCATCTCCATGGCTGGACTCATCGGGATGTCTTACAACGGGTATGGTGGATCGGTATTTCTGATGGGCTGGACCGGGGGCTACGTCATCCTTGCGATGCTGGTTGCGCCCTATCTCAGAAAGTACGGGAAATTTACGGTTCCCGAGTTTATCGGCGACCGGTATTACTCGGATGCCGCTCGCGTGGTCGCCGTGCTGTGTTTGGTACTTTGCTCGGTTACCTATGTCATTGGGCAAATGAAAGGAATTGGCGTGGCTTTCTCTCGGTTTTTGGAGACTGACTACGAAACCGGACTGTACACCGGCATGGTGATCGTCTTTTTCTACGCGGTTCTGGGTGGAATGAAGGGTATTACTTACACGCAGATTGCCCAGTACGTTGTGTTGATTACGGCGTATACCGTTCCCGCTATCTTCATAAGCTTTCAGTTGACTGGGCACCCCATACCCCAGCTCGGACTAGGGGCGACCCTGCAGGGAAGCGAGGTCTATCTTCTCGACAAGCTCGACCAGATTTTGGTGGATACAGGTTTTAAGGATTACACCACAACCGTTCGTTACAGCACCCTAAATATGGTGGCGTTTACGGCCTCTCTGATGATCGGAACAGCCGGGTTACCTCATGTCATTATCCGGTTTTTTACAGTCCCAAAAGCCAGTGATGCCCGGCGTTCAGCAGGTTGGGCGCTTATTTTTATCGCGATTCTGTATACGACAGCGCCAGCGGTCGCGGCCATGGCGCGCTTGAACATCATGCAAACCATTGAGCCATCACCGGGAGCACACATGACCATTGCTGATCGACCGGCTTGGTTTGAAAACTGGGAGCGCACAGGGCTACTCGGCATTGAAGATAAAAACGGGGATGGCAAGCTGCAGTATCTTGCTGACGCCGAGCGCAACGAGCTGGTGGTGCTCGATAACGATATTTTGGTATTGGCAAATCCTGAAATCGCGCGACTGCCCAATTGGGTTATCGCTCTGGTTGCAGCAGGCGGGTTGGCGGCCGCGCTGTCCACGGCTGCAGGATTATTGTTGGCGATTTCCTCCGCGGTTTCCCATGACCTTTTAAAAGGGACTTTCATGCCATCAATCTCGGAGCGCGGTGAACTCAATGCATCCCGAGGTGCAATGGCGTTGGCGGTGTTTGGTGCCGGTTACCTGGGACTAAACCCCCCGGGCTTTGCCGCGGGTACGGTGGCCCTGGCTTTTGGTCTTGCTGCTTCATCTATTTTCCCGGCCTTGGTGATGGGTATCTTTTCGACGCGAATTACCCGAGAGGGTGCTATTGCCGGGATGCTTTGCGGGCTTTCACTAACCCTGTTCTACGTGTTCCAGCACAAGGGCGTGATGTTTGTGGCAGATTGGCGGTTTCTGACCCACTGGGGTGAGCGGTGGTTTTTTGGTATTGAGCCTAATGCCTTTGGCTGTGTTGGTGCTGCTCTCAACTTCCTTGTGGCGATCGCTGTCAGCAAAGTTACCCGAGAGCCGCCTGCGCCCATCCGTCGGTTGGTAGAGGAAATACGATTGCCATAGACGCCGCATCATGACTCTGCGTCGCGATGAGTGAAAAAAATTGATCGACAGGGAATGATAGGCAGGGTTAAGCGGTAAAGCGTTGAATTGATGCGGTCACTTTCAGGTGGCCGTGAATTGCGGAAAAGGAAAGGTTGTATGGCAAGTCCAAAAACAGTCTGGATAATCGCAACAGCGCCATTGCTGGTCGTCGTGCTTTGGTTGCTACTCGACTCTCCAAGCGAGGTGATGGAGCAGAAGGCTCAGGAACCCCAAGCCCTTAGTTCATTTCCTCTCATGGAGCTCCCAAGCTGTCGTCAAGCGGGCGGACTATGTGGCCTCTACAACGGGGAATTCAAGGTTGCTTTCGCTATCACGCCGGACGGTCAGCTCCGCATATCGTCATCCCAATCCCTCGATTATGTGTTGGTGGGCTTGGCATCAGCTGGCGATCAAAAGCCCGATGTCGCACAGCCCGTTGATGTCGAGACCAGAGACCGATGGGTGTTCAACTTTGAGGTTGTCCCGGAGTCAACAGACAGGCTCCGATTGGTGACGGTCGTCGATCAGACCACCTGGTTTGGAGAGGCCTCGTTGACCTTTCTAAGTCCCGGCAACTAGCCAGTACTGATCACAATATTGTCGATCAAGCGCGTCGTTCCAAGGCGGGCAGCGCCAAAGATGGCAATTTCTTCATCCGCCTCAG
>CAJXMD010000104.1 GCA_913056165.1 uncultured Halieaceae bacterium | reverse complement strand
TTGGCATCACCCTGCTTCTCTTTACGATTGGTCTGAAGCTCGAGCCGCGCAAGCTGCTGGCAACGCAAGTCTGGGGTTCTACCCTTATCCACATGCTGCTGACTCAGCTGGCTATGTTCCTGATCCTTTTGGGTGTGGCGAAAGCCCTCCCCGGACTGGAACTGACGGTATCGAGCATCGCACTGATCGCATTCGCTCTCACGTTTTCGAGTACGGTTTTTGTCATTCAGACGACCCAGGAACGAGGTGAGCTACAGTCTGACTACTCGATTTTGGCCATCGGCATCTTAATTATTCAAGACCTGGTAGCGGTTGGCTTTCTCGCGCTTTCGGCGGGTAAAACACCCCACTGGTATGTACTTGGCATACTGCTGATTATTCCACTGCGACCCCTCATCCTGCGCCTACTCACCATTGCGGGCTACGGGGAACTGCTGACGATCTCGGGTCTGGCAATCGCCATTGGCTCGGCTCAGCTGGCGGATGCGGTTGGCCTGAAAGGGGATCTAGGAGCACTCATCGTTGGGGCCATGCTGGCGGGCCACCCAAAAACAAAAGCCCTTGCCCATAACCTCATCCAGCTTAAGGATCTTTTTCTCGTGGGGTTTTTCCTGTCGATTGGCCTCGGTGGATGGCCCTCAACAGAGTTGATTGGCGTCGCGGTGTTGCTAGGGTTACTCGCCGCCGCTAAACCCCTTCTCTACTTTCCGCTGATGACCCGTTTTCACACCACACCGCGGACCGCGGTGCTCGCGTCGGGGGCGCTAGCAAACCACAGCGAATTTGGTCTTATCGTCATTTCGGTCGCGGCGGGGCTGGGTTGGGTGCATGCCGACTGGGCTAGCGCCCTATCCATTGCCATAGCCGTCAGCTTCGTGGTCGCATCCCCCATCAGCCGTTCCACTCACGAGTTCTACCGTCGCCACCGTCAGCGATTATTAAAATGGCGTTCGGGGAAGCTGGTAGAAAGTTATGAACCCACCGATCAGGCCAAGGTGATTATTCTTGGGATGGGGCGAGTCGGCACAGGAGCTTATGAAGCGCTGGCTCCCGAGTACGGGCGCGGCGTCATGGGAGTCGAGTCATCTCGTGAGCGAACAGCCGCCCATAAAGAAGCCCAACGACGAGTGATCTGCGCCGACGCCTCCGATCCGGACTTTTGGGTCCGAATCAGGTTTGCCGATATTACCCTCGTCATGCTTGCGCTCACCAACCACTCCGAAAATTGCATGGTCGCGGATTTGCTGCGAAGTATGGGATATCAAGGAAAGATAGCGGCGGTGGTGCGTCACGAGGAGCATGCCGACCAACTTACCGAGTTGGGGATTTCCGCGTTCAACCTGTACGGCCAAGCCGGCACCGGCTTTGCTGCTCACGTATCCGATCTGCTGGACGAATCTCAAGAAGACGCCTCAGCTGGCACGGGGAGATAAGCTAGTGAGAGTCACCACCACATACCAAAGTCCCTTTGGAATACTGGAAATAGAGGCATCAGACGAGGGGATCTCTGCCATTCGGTGGCCCTCTACCCCCGACGACAACCAGCCGAACACTCCCATCTCCACCAGCTCATCGGGAAGACCTGAACGCCCCTTACTTGAGACAGCGAAGACACAGCTCGATGAGTATTTTCAGGGAGCCCGAAACAATTTCGAGCTGCCGTTATCGTTAACAGGAACTCCCTTTCAGCAGCTCGTGTGGAATGCCCTCACAGGGATCCCCTACGGCACAACAACGAGTTACGGGACCATTGCAAACGCCATTGATCGCCCCAGGGCGGTGCGAGCCGTCGGCCGGGCAATCGGCAGTAACCCAATCCCGCTGATCATCCCCTGCCACCGGGTCATCGGTGCCGGGGGAAAACTCACCGGTTTCTCGGGGGGACTGGATCGGAAGCGCTGGCTGCTTAATCGAGAGGATGCAGTGCTGGCTTACCAGTAGCACAGCGGTGCTGAGCCTACTCGCTGGGGCTAATCAATAAAGCTAGGCGTTAAGATCCGGGATCATGTCGTTACGCAAGCGCTCTATCATGTCTTTGAGGCGTAATTTTTCTTTTTTGAGCCGCTGTATCAACAGCTGGTTTTGATAGGGCTGACTCTGCAGATCAAGTATTTTTTCATCGAGACCGCGATGGCGGGATTGCAGTGTCATCAGACGCATCGCGGGAGTCATTTCGTGATTTGCCGCATCCCCCTGATTGCCGTCTCGCATAGTCATGTCTCTGGTTGATCTTGCGGAACGCTACTCGTTACCGCTCTGTTCCACAAGCTTTTCAACTTACAAATCGTGTTCCATCGCCAAGAGTAAGGGCAGGTATTTTTCTCCACCACGACTGGTGGCGATGAAGCGTCGCACGAGCAGAGACTCCCGACTGTTGTATTGAATCGGATTTCCCCAGAGGTCCACCACAAATCCACCGGCGGCCCACACCAGGGCATCACCGGCAGCGACATCCCATTCATAGCAGGGAGAGGTTCGCGGATAGACATCCGCCTTCCCATCCAGCAAGGCACAAAATTTCAGGGCTGAACCCGCGTTATGTCGACTGACTACCGCACCGGTGGTTTCCAGATGCGCTCTTACGGCAGCGACTCGATCCGGGTGATGGCGTTCACTGGCAAGGAAACGAATGCCTTCATCAGACAAAGGCTGGTCCTCCAACTGCTCGAGGCGCTCATAGCCAGGACCGCTGCAACGCCACAAGCCAACGCTGGGCAGTCCCAGGTAACAAAGACCCTCCAGCGGTACAGCAATCAACCCGAGCACCGGACGGCTATCCCGGACGAGGGCAACATTAATGGTGAATTCACCGGTCCGACCTATAAATTCCTTGGTGCCATCAAGGGGATCCACCACCCAGCAGGCAGGCCATTGGCGTCTGTCCGCAATTTCAGTTTCCATCGACTCCTCAGAAAGCACCGGAATGTGTGGACTCAACTGGCTCAGGCCCTCACAGAGCTGTTCATGGGCGGCCCGATCCGCAATGGTCACAGGGCTTTTGTCGGCCTTGCGATCGACCTGAATCTCTTCACTCTTGTTATAGTGGCCAATGATGGTGTCGCTGGTATCCGCCATCAGAGCCAGTAAGGACTTTAGCGTGCCGGGCTTCAGATCGAGATCAGCCGCGTAGACGGCGGCCTCTGGATCAGCGAGAAAATCAACAACAGACATACCGTGAGGGTAACACCGGGAATGGCCTTAGCGATTGGCGAGAATCAAAAAATTCAGTCCATAGACTGGGCACAGATAGACACCGTGTTGCTCGACATGGACGGAACGCTACTCGACCTGCACTTTGACAACACCTTCTGGTTACACACGGTCCCCGAGCACTACGCAGCGCTTAATCAAGTCTCTGGCGAGGAGGCTAAACGGTCGCTCGCCCCTATTTTTGAGAGCCAGACCGGCAGCCTGAATTGGTACTGCCTGGATTTCTGGTCTGACACG
>CAJXMD010000103.1 GCA_913056165.1 uncultured Halieaceae bacterium | reverse complement strand
TTACAAATTTATTATACTGTCGTTCACTTGGTTCACCATGCGCCCGTGACACGACTGTTTTACCTTTTAATTCCAGTTCACGAACTGCACAACGGTTGTTAGAAATCATCAGATTTGCAATAATTTCATGAGAAAGTGTGTTACGCTCCTCGTCCAGATTGATGAGGATTTGCAAAAGGGCGCCTCGATCAGTCAATCGATGACTCAACGAGGCGTTTGGCGGAATCGGCTAAACCTGATTCAAGGCGCCTATTCTCGTCACACGCCTGCGAGCATCAAGCAGCTACAACACCTCGCCTTTGAAGCCGACTGCGCAGCCAAAGGATTCCGCAAAGGTAACCCCTGGCATACGCTGGATCAGCTGATTGTCCTTCTAGCGCGCGGCGCTCACACCGACAAGCTTGCCAATCGTCCCCGCCGGGTATAAAGCCAAGCCATGACGATAACGCCGGCAATCCCGGTGAATACAAGGACTGAGATAAATCCCCACACCTCTGCTAGCGCTCCAATGAGTGCTGCGCCAAACGCTGGCGACCCCATCGCAGCGAGAGTCCACAGGCTGACCACTCGCCCGCGATAGTCCTCATGGACTGAAAGCTGTGTAATCGTCTGACACGCCGTGCCTGCGACTGTTGTGAACAGGCTAAGCAGTAGAATCAGAAAAGCGAGCCGCCACAGATCAGTAGCAATTTCCAGTGTGAGGAGTAGCAGTGCAGCAAGCAATACTGACAGACTCACCAGATGGAAAAGTCGACTGTTGTCTGCGTGCTGGCGCGTCAGTACGAGTCCCCCGACGATGGATCCTACCCCAGCACTCGCTGTCAGTGTGGCAAGCTCGCTCGAGCCCGCCCCCAGTAAAAATCCATTTAGCGCCGGTAATAGCTCTATGACGGTGCGGCCTAACAAGCCGTTCACCATTGTTAATGCGAAGATCAGGCGAAGACCCTCGCTATGGCGAACGTAGCGTAAGCCGGCACGAAATTGCGCGGCCAGCGGCTCTCGCTCACGGGGTGTGCGGCTGCCGACTCCCCGCAAACCGACAAGAATCGCGGCGGAAATGACGAACATCAACATGCCAATAAAAAACGCATCCGCCACATTGCGAATCTCCAGCAACCAGGCTCCTGCCGCAGGACCTAATATTCGCGCGGTGTTAAACGTCATTGCGGAAAGGCCCACCGCACTCGGAAGTGCCTCGCGACAAACCAGCACCGGGATCAGGGCGAGGCGCATAGGAGTGTGCCAGGAAGTAGCCGCGCCCAAGGCAAGAGCCAACATCATAAGTAGGGGCAGATCAAAGATACCCGCCAGCATGGAGGCACCACCAGCCAGTGCAATGCATGCGTGAACCAGCATTGAGATCACCAGGCCGTGGCGCGGATTAATGCGATCCGACACGATGCCAAACAGCGGCGACAAGACAAACACCGGCCCAAGCATCAATGCTGCCGTCAGGCCAACCCAACTCGCAGAATGGGTGATTTCCCAGGCACTCCAGCCAAGCAGAAAACGAACCATCCACGAGCCAAGACTGGAGAACCAGCTGGCAGGGAAATAACGCAAAAAGACGGGCTCTTTCAGGGCTGAGCGGCGTACCTGTCGCTTTTTACTACTCACCAATCGCCCACCTCTTGCTTTTAGGCGTTATTAAGAATACTGTTTTTTTATACAGTACTTTTGTGGCCTCTTTACCGGCCCTCAAGGCGACACCGACCTGATAATCGCGGAGTAGCTCATGCACGATTCACTGGAACCCATTATAAGTCGGCCCGACACTTGGCGGGGGTTGGACCCTGGCAACCCTCCCCAGACACTACCATTGTCCGCCAATAGCGACTGGCATGCACTCGACGCGCTACCCACCGGCTTTGAAGCGCTTGATGATCAGCTTGCTCTCAGAGGATGGCCGATGATGGGTTGTATCGAAATCCTCACCGATGGCAACGGCATGGGGGCCATGGGGCTACTGCTACCCACTATGGAAAAGCTTGGGTCACAGCCTCGGTGGCTTACTTTTATCGCGCCACCAAATACACCTTATGCACCACTCTTGGCAGCACGGGGCATCCCCACCGAACAAATTTTGATTGTTCACCCAAAAACCAGAGAAGAACTGCTCTGGGCAACCGAGCAAGCCATTCGCAGCACTACATGCAGTGCCGTCTTCAGTTGGCTTGGTGCTGGGGATTATCGCTACGCCGAATTACGCCGACTCCAGTTGGCAGCAACAGAAAACGACACCTTGAGTATTATTTTTCGCCACAGGGAAGCACAGGATCAACACACGCCGGCTTGCTTACGTCTGGTATCTCGAGGCTATCGCCAAATCGATATTCTCAAACAACGAGGTGGAAAACCGGCCACCAATCTCGTTCTTGATGCTGAGGATGATCTCCCGAATCAACCACAGTTCTGGGAACTCCCAAGCGACACCTTTACCACCAACACTGGGCAGTGTCTCACTCCTGTCGCTTGAACTCTTGATTACACGCTCTCCAGACAGCGGCCCGGTGACGCCTGCGTTATACTGGACGCCCCTGGTTTACTGGAACAATCCCCATGGACGCCCTCCCACATCACTACACAGCAGTAGCTAGCTGTAGCGCTGCCCGCTCCGGTGTTGTTGTTGCCGCAGAGGGCGTACCCGATCTGGAAAGCGATGCTCCCTCCCAATTTGGTGGGCCGGGTAACCAGTGGAGCCCCGAAGAATTACTCATGGCGGCTGTGGCAGATTGCTTTGTCTTGACCTTTCGCGCTGTTTCGACAGCCTCAAACGTAAGTTGGACTGCCATTGAATGTAGCGCGACCGGGACACTTGATCGGGTTGAGCGAAACAATCTGTTTACCGAGATTGCACTCACGGTCTCTGTAACTGCAGGGGCTGATGTCAATAACAAGCTACTGGAACGATTGCTTCACAAAGCGGAAGAAGCGTGTCTAATCACAAACTCACTATCAGCTCCTGTCTCGCTTTCCGCAACCATACATCAGGGCTAGGGCATAGCTTTAAGAGCGAGCCACCTAACTGCATCGCCTCGCTCTTGATCTGCAAGACCTAATACACGAGAAAACAGCACTCCTCCTCGTCACCGCAGCATTAGTTTGACGAATCCCGTCGATGCGCCCCCACCATGGCCTTGATATTGGCCTCAAGTACATCAGCTTTAAATTGTGGCATAGCTAATTGTGATTGAGCGATAGGGTTGTAAACGGCGCTAATACCATTATTAGTAACACGAAGTTCTACTGTGACTGGACGATTACCAGCTTCTTGGAAGTATAAATCAGCAGAAGTAGCTTGGATACCACCAGGATTTGAAACTGTAAATGTATAAGTATATGCAGTTGGTTGAATTCCAGTGGCACCTATTAACCCAGTTGCACCAGTAGTACCTTTTAGAAACGAGCACCGTCTAACACGATAGTTGAGGTGGTCTTCAGTTTTCCAAACAGGATTTGGCACATTCGAGTGCGTAAGGACGTGGTGGAGCCTCGTGGCCGGCCTCGAGGGCGGCCTAGCTTCGAACTAGATAGCAGTGTTTTCCCGGTGACCGAATGGTTGTCAACCGTTTCGGTTTGGTTCTTCGATTCTGAAGTTTCAGTTTTTCGCATAGCTGAAACAAATGGGACAGTATTG
>CAJXMD010000102.1 GCA_913056165.1 uncultured Halieaceae bacterium | reverse complement strand
GTGATCGCCGCCAGCGGCCGCCCCGGCCCCGTCCTGATCGATATCCCCAAGGATGTGGGTCAGGAGATGTTCGACTACACACCGGTGGCTCCCGGTTCCGTCGTGCCCCGCGGCTTCCGCCAGCCCCAGCCCCCCGAGGATCGGGCCGTCGCCGCGGCACTGGATCTGATCGAGCAGGCGGAACGCCCGCTGCTGTACGTCGGTGGTGGTGCCATTTCCGCTGCCGCGCACGACAACCTCAAGCTGCTGGCTGAGCGATATCAGATTCCGGTCACCACCACCTTGATGGGCAAGGGAGCGTTCGATGAGAACGATCGGCTCTCGGTCGGCATGTTGGGCATGCACGGCACGGCGTTTGCCAACTTCGCGGTGACCGATTGCGATCTGTTGATCGCCGTCGGAGCCCGTTTTGATGATCGGGTCACCGGAAAGCTCGACACCTTTGCTCCCAAGGCAAAGGTGGTCCATTTCGAGATCGATCCCGCCGAAATAGGTAAAACGCGACGTCCCGATGTGGCTGTGCTCGGCGACCTCGGCCTCAGCCTGACGCGATTGGTGGCCCTCAGCCTTCAGCGTTCAGCCGAACCGCGCACGGCCGCCTGGCTTCAGACCATCGCGGAGTGGAAGCAGCGCTATCCGCTCACGGTTCCCCCAGCGGAGGGTGCGATTTATCCCCAGGAAGTGCTTCTGGCTGTCCGTGATCTCGCTCCTCAGGCCATCGTCACCACCGACGTCGGTCAGCACCAGATGTGGGCCGCGCAGTTCCTGCACACCCTTCCGCGCCGTTGGATCAGCTCGGCGGGCCTGGGCACCATGGGCTTCGGCTTTCCCGCCGCCATGGGTGTGCAACTCGCTTACCCGAAGGAAACGGTCGCCTGTATCACCGGCGAGGGCAGTATCCACAAGGCCGAAGCTGCTGTAACGGGCATTATCCAGAACAGAGTCCAGAACTGTCTCGACTGTCACTCGATCGTCGGTTGCCAACAGCTTTAACTTCTCTATTTCCTGCACTGCCGCAAGGAGATTGCCTTCAACCCGTTCGCAGAGAAGCTCAATCGCTTCTCTCTCCGGTTTTAAACCCGCAGTCTGCAACCGCTGCGCCAGAAATCTCGGCAGCTCACGGCTGCCTATCGGCCACACTGGCAAGATGACCCCTGCCTTGTCGATGGCGGTATACCATTTTGCGCGTTGGGATTGCCGATCGATTTTCCCTGAGATGATGAGCAACATGTCGTCACTGTTCATCGACAGGTATTCGATCAGCGCCTTGCTACCCTCGGTGCCCGGTTTGCCAGAGGGCAGACGTAACTCGATAAGTTTTCGCTCTGCAAACAGGGATAGAGCCCCGGCGCTCTGAAGCAGCTGCTGCCAGTCACCAGCTCCTCCTATGTCAATAAGCTCACGTTCGGTACAGCCGGAGGCTCGAGCGTGCTGACGAATTGCATCTGCCGCTTCTTGCACCAGCAGAGTCTCATCACCGGAAATAAGATAACAGGCAGCAAGGTTTTTTTTGAGCTGTGCAGGCAGTTGTTCGAACTTAATCTGCATTGGCGCTGATGGTGTAGCTGATACGTCGGATGATCTGTGCCGCGAGATCGGTACGCATCTCTTCTCGCAGAAGCCTCAGTTCCTCGGTTTTACCGACAACGTTGCGAGGGTCATTTAGGAACTGTCGGATCACCATGGCAGTGGTGGGTTCAATCAGAAATTTCCCGTCCTGCTGCAGCTGAATATCGGTCGTCATTGTCAGCTCGACTTCCGCTGAACGCGCCTGAGCAGTGAGGGATAGGTTGCGCTGTTGGAATGCCTCCGAACCGATGCTGACAAGGTACGGGGCATCCATGTCATCAATTATCGTAGCTCCCGAGAGGGTCAATTGCTGTATGAGAGCAGCCGTCAGTTCGTTTCTCGGTTGGGCGCTAATCAGTCGGAAGCTCTTCCCGTTTAATGAGGTATTGCTCGAGGTTTTATCTGTTCCCTTCAGTTGAAAGCCACAGCCATTTACAAAGCAACACATTGCCAGCAGGAGGGCGATGGATAGTCTGGAGCCGTGGAAATTGAGCATGCGATAGCGACCTTAGTTGGCGACAATATTCACGAGCTTATTGGGCACAACAATAACTTTTCTGACACTCTGCCCCTCGATGAAGCGTTGCACGTTCTCGTGCTCTAGTGCAGTGCGCTCCAGCTCTTCCTTGGTTGTATCCGCGGCTACGATTAGCTTGGCCCTCACTTTGCCGTTCACCTGAACAACAATCTCAAGTTCATCGCGACCCAGTGCAGCCTCATCGACGAGGGGCCAAGGCTTATCGAGAATATTCGTACCATGGATCTGTTGCCACAAATGGTCTGCAATGTGGGGAACGATAGGGCATAGCATTAGGAGAGCAGCATCTAACGCTTCCCTTACGACGTACCGATCGGTGTCATTCTCTACTTTGAACTTGCTTACCTCGTTGCACAGCTCCATGACAGCGGCGATAGCCGTATTGAAGGTTTGTCTGCGGCCGTAGTCGTCGTTTACTTTCGAAATGGTCTCGTGGGTTTTGCGGCGTAGGCCTTTCTGGGCCTTGCCTAAATTTGTCAGGTCATGCGAGGTGGGTGCGGATTCAGCGTCTGAAACCAGCCGCCAGAGTCTCCTGAGAAAACGATTGGCACCTTCGACTCCCGAGTCCGACCACTCGAGTGACTGCTCGGGCGGTGCGGCAAACATGCTGAATAAACGCACCGTGTCGGCGCCGTAACGATCGATCAATTCCTGTGGGTCGACCGTATTGCCTTTGGACTTCGACATCTTGGCGCCATCTTTGAGCACCATGCCCTGGGTGAGCAGTCGCTCGAAAGGCTCGTTACTAGTCACCAATCCGGCATCCCGCATCAGCTTGTGGAAGAAGCGGGAATACAGCAGGTGCAAAATGGCGTGTTCAATGCCGCCCACATACTGATCGACCGGTAACCAATAATTGGCTTGGTCGCTGTCGATCATGCCTTCGGTAAAGTCAGGGCAGGTGAAACGCGCGTAGTACCACGAGGACTGAACAAAGGTGTCGAAGGTATCGGTTTCGCGCTCGCAGGGCTGTCCATCTAGATCAAAGCGGCGCCATTGTGGATCAGCCTTTATGGGCGAGGTCACGCCGTCCATTGTGACGTCCTCTGGTAGCAATGAGGGCAGGCGATCCGCCGGAATGGGTATGTCTTGTCCGTCTCCCAGATTAAGCATGGGGATCGGTGTTCCCCAGTAGCGCTGGCGTGAGACGCCCCAGTCTCTCAAGCGGAATTGGGTGGTGGTCTGGCCCATCCCCGCGGCTTCGAGCCGCGCCGCGATACCCTCAAAGGCCTCGTCAAAGTCGCAGCCATCGAATTCTGATGAGCCGGTCAGTATGCCGTGTTCCGTGTAGGCGCTGTCGTCAGTCTTAGCCGGCTGACCCTCGGCATCACAAACCACCGTTTTCATCGGTAGCGAGTACTTGCGGGCAAACTCCCAGTCCCGCTCATCGTGTGCCGGTACTGCCATGACTGCGCCTGAGCCATAGTCCATCAACACGTAGTTGGCGACCCACACGGGAATGGCCTCACCGGTCAGCGGGTGCGTGGCACGCAAGCCCGTATCCATGCCGAGCTTTTCGGCCTGGGCCATGTCGGCCTCAGCGACCGATGCCTGCTTGCAGGCGGCAATGAATTCAGCAAGTTCAGTGTTGTTCTCCGCCAGCGCCAGCGTAATAGGATGTTCCGCGGCCAAACTAACGTAGGTCACGCCGTAGAGCGTGTCGGGCCGGGTGGTATAGACCTCGATGCGATCGAGGTTGGCCACCGGTTCATCCAGCCCAAAGGC
>CAJXMD010000101.1 GCA_913056165.1 uncultured Halieaceae bacterium | reverse complement strand
GAGCCATAAACATAGGGAGCCTGCGACTATTTTTTTGAATGAGGGCAAATTGCTACCTCGCAGCTTTTTTGGTGTCAGCGTCTGCTGGTGTTTTAGGCACAGATCTCGCGCAGTGCCAGAGCGGATAAGGCCTTGTTGCAGTCTATCGCCGGGTTAGGTGCAGTCAACGGAGAATATTTTTGGAATCGAACACTACGACCTATCAACCCACTAGTTAATTCATTGGCACGATACTTTAGTATGCTGAGGTCATCGTTGCTGTTCACTAAATCAATAAATACGGCTGCCTTATGTTTGCACCCCCGTCCTCGCCACATGCCGATGCGCTCCTGTCACAACAGTGGATTGATAATCCCTACCCGCTTTGTGAGCGGCTACGTCACTTAACGCCGCTGGCCGCGGTTGGCGATAGCGGCGCCCATTTGGTTGCGAGCTGGGAGTTAATCCAGGAGGTGTTGGCGCGTGAACCTGACTTTTCTGCCAACCTCACTGGCGTTCTTTACCGCAATGACGAGGGCGCGCCGGATATTTTTGATCTGTCATCACTGGGTGCCAATGCCAATGTAATCGCCACCGCCGACGAGCCCGATCACTCTGTCCATAGAGAATTGCTACAGCCTCGGTTTAAACCAAGCTTGATTGCTGAATTAGAACGCCCTTTGCACGTCTGGGTGAATGAGGCGTTGCAACCACTGTTGGCTGATGGTGGCGGTGATGTAATTACACTGGCAGAAAAAATTCCAGCATTGGTGGTGGCTCGTTTATTAGGCCTGCCCGAAAGCGATGTTGATTACTTTCAAACCTGGGCGATGATGGGCGGCGATATGCTGGCCGGCGAGGTAACACTACAGGGTCTTCAGTTTTTAGCCGAGGAATCTGAGCGCATGTCCAACTATTTGGGCAAGCATCTAGACGCCGCAAATGCACAAATTGCCTCGATCACGACGATAGATAACACCAGCGACAGCATAATGGTGATTCTCGCCGACGGTATCCGCAAGGGTAAAATCAATCGAGCGCAAGCTCTGGGTATCGCCACCGTGCTTTTTGGTGCAGGCGGTGAATCTACAGCCGCGTTAATCAGCTCCTGTTTATTATGGTTAGCCCGCGATCCCGAGATGGCCGACCAGCTGCGGCAATCCCCTGATTTAATTCCATGCTTTGTTGAAGAAATTGTGCGATTGGATCCGCCCTTTAAATTTCACTACCGCGTAGTGAGGCGCGATTGTGAGCTTGGCGGCTATCAGTTAAGGAAAGAAAATCGTCTGCTACTACTCTGGGCGTCTGCGAATCGGGACTCCAATCAGTTCGAACATCCCGATCAGTTGTTACTACATCGTAAGCATCCCAAATCTCATATGGGATTCGGTCGCGGGCCCCACTTTTGCATCGGTGCGGTGCTGGCGCGACTTGAAGCAAAGGTTGTGCTGCAAGAGCTGCTCGCTTCAACCCGGTCAATCACGTTTGCTAATGCAACACCTGAATACGCACCGAGTATTTTCGTTCGTCGGTTGACCCGACTGAAATTGCAATTGGCACCGAAAGGGACTGATTAACCGTGCCCATCGCTGCGACATCGAATTCTCACACGAAATTCAACGAAACCCGAGCAGACAGAATTCATCGGCGCGGCCTCCATCACGAAGGCCTCTGCACCTCATACCCCAACAGCGCAGAATTACCACTACGATGATTGATGAAATCTACTCGAATTCAAGTGATCGAAACGCAATCGGTTCATATGCTCCAGAACCTGAATAATATTGATCAATACCAATTTAACTAGGGCAGACTCTTTCTCGATGATTGATTGAAAGGCTGCTCGATCAAGTAACAATACTGAACAATCGGTCTTGGCATAAATGTTTTTCCCACGTCGATCCGACGTGAGAAGAGAGGTTTCACCAAAAAAGTCTGTCTCGCCCAGCTCGGCGAAACGCGCTCCTTTCGCCGTTGTCAGGTAAACCTGTCCCCGTTCGATAAAATAAAGACCTTTTGCAGGATCGCCAATTCTATAAATACAATCGCCCGCGCCGTAACTGGAGCGCAGCGCTATTTTTCTAAATTGAGATAGAAAACGGCTTTCAAACGTTGCATTTTCCCGCTGTTTTACGTCAAAGATTCGAGTGACGCTATTACGGATAACCTCGTTGATCAGAAAACTCGATGTCATCACCGCTTTTCGCAGTACGTCGCCCCCGATCGCGACCACCTCAAGCGGCTCAGGTAGCATGAATTTCCAGTGACGTGGCCGTTTGCTTAGTGCCGCTGCAAGATAAATCGAGTCACCCTCCGCGAACGTTTGCGTTGCATCGAGTTTGGAAGATAGCACCGAGTCCTCTCGAATCAGCGCTTTTCCGCGTGTGATGAAAAACACATCATCGCTATCACTCAGCTGCTGCGGATCAGTGACATTTCTGTGCTCTGCCAAGTCGAGTGCACCCACTTCCTCCAGCAGAGCTTCTGAGTCAAGGATAATTGATTCACCATCAGTCATTTTCTTACCGTAATTCAATCAATGTCGTTGAGTCAGCCCACGCATGTAAAAGCCTGGGGTCCAGCGATTGCCTTCCGAACGGCGCGGGGAGTTCGACAAAATATGTTGTAACCACAAACATAATCTGACGCTTAATTGCTCATGATATATGGGTTGGAAAGCAGCGAGAGCTTGCAAATTACGACAGTTTTACTTGACCTCAGAGGCGACAAGGACGAGTACGGACGTGACGGGTCAACAAAAGCTAAAAAATCGACAAAACGCTTGTCGCTTCTTTAGGTGAGCAGTGCGACTAACATCAATCCAGTCCCAGCCACAAAAGCCACTGCCATGATAATAAATACAGCGGTTTGCACTGGGATTCTTGCATCCGATTGCTCAGGCACTGACGCTTCACTGCCGGAATTAGCGGTCTTGTCTGATTCTTCCGACATCGTTATGAAACACCTCTTGTCTGATCCACAGTACCCACCTTTGGGTGATCTCCGCTACAGCAAACAAAGCTATCGCTCATCACACCAGAAGATGTTGGGTATTGATAATCTGCAATTTCACGTCGTAACCGGTAGCAATCTTCTTAAGCCCCTCAAAACTCGTGGTCGCCAGGAGGGAGGCACAGAAACAGTCGCTTACGCTATAGCAAACAGTTTCTGGCCGTGAACAGATGCCTTGTCCATATCCTTCAGAACATGCTCGCTGTTGACCGTCGCACGCACGGCCCCATCCAAAGCGACTCTAGAGAGTGATTTGTATCCTGCCGGTGCAACCCCAGATCCACATCAAGTAGAGCTCGATCTTACCGCAGAAGAGGCTGCCTCCATTTTTCTTGAATCCGCTGTCACGACCGGCACCTCCGCGAGCTATTCAGACTTCTCTCGCCATGATGATCATCCTTAATAGCGCACTCACCAAATAACCATACAAAATTGTTAACATCATCACCGCACAAGCAGGACCTATCCACTCGTTTATAGGCGTCTCGCCAATATTTCCCAAGATAAAAACACTGCCATAAAGCGCACCAAGCCACCCAGCAATTATCGCACCCTCAGCAGCATTAGATAATCGTGAACGAGCTAGCCAGCCGCCTTGGCCACATATGGCAAATGCAAATGCCCCACCAAGTACAATCGCCAGTGATGCTGTATCGAGAAACTGCGAAAAGCTATCTGCCACAGCCATGTAATTTACTAGTAGAAATAAGGTTAAGGCTGTTAATAGTTTGATAAACATCAGGACGCCTCCCAAAAGCCGACACGAAATTATAGAACCGTTGGCTCAGCATGCAGGAGTAATACTCAAAAGTACACTCTGCAAGGACACTCAACAAAGATCATATAAATAAGATAGATGCGCTTACAGGGTTTCTTCTTTCCGTCCAGAGCTCAACCTGGTGCTTTTAAACAGTCCAGGCAAGCTCAATGGTAGCTTCT
>CAJXMD010000100.1 GCA_913056165.1 uncultured Halieaceae bacterium | reverse complement strand
GCCGAAACTATTGTCGACGGCTGGTTGCATACAGGCGATATTGGGTATTTCGACGAGGATGGCTTTATTTATTTGGTAGATCGGGCGAAAGATATGATCCTGCGGGGAGGGGAGAATATTTATGGGGCCGAGGTGGAGAACGCCATTTTTGACCATCCTGCAGTCTTGGAGTGTGTCGCATTTGCTGTGCCCGATGATCGCCTTGGGGAGGAAGTTGGTGCTGCGGTTCACCTCCGGGAGTTCGCCATGTGCGATGCGGCGACGCTGCGGGAGCACTTATCCACGCGACTGGCCGCGTTTAAAATCCCTCGTTACCTCTGGTTTTTGTCTGAACCGCTGCCAAGAAATGCAAATGGAAAGTTTTTGAAGCGTGAGCTTCGCGACGTGCTGGACATTGGTAGCGCCGATTGAGCAGTTTGAAGCGGGCTGACATCACTGATCTGAGCTCGCAGCAGCGACAGCTGATCACAGAGACGGTTGCTCAAGAGATAACTAAAGCGGGTAGGTGTCTGGACCTTAACCTGTCTACGATTCCGATTAAATTTGATTTAACCGGCGCCGCTGCGGGCATGTACTGCCGCCGGGGTTCCTCCCGCTGGTTCCGTTTTAATCCCGCAGTGTTCAGCCTTGATTTCAGCGGGCATATTGGGGATACGGTGATTCACGAGGTCTGCCATTACGCCATTGACATGGCCTATTGGCGAGCGAAACCTCACGGTCCTGAATGGCGCAGATTGATGAAATTGATGGGTGGGGAGCCCTCCGCTACCTACCGTGCGAGCGCTGAGCTTGATGCTCAACTGCCCGTGCGGAGGCAGAAGCGCCATCGGTATTGCTGTGGTTGCAGAGAGCATGAGCTATCGACAACGAGACATAACCGGGTCGCCGCAGGACGCGCGACATATTGCTGCAGTTACTGTCACCAAACCTTACGGTACACTAGGCCTGTGGGCGATAATCGCGTCTAGCAGTAGTCTTCGCATCCCTTGGGCGCTCTCCTGACTACCGCCTGCCATTTTTGTTTTTACCTGCTTGAGGAATTTTCATGACAACCTTCGAAACACTTGTTGTGAGTACAGATGGCCCAGTGGCGCGGGTAGCGTTCAATCGGTCAGAGACATTGAACGCCATGAATACTGTAATGCGCCAAGAGCTCCTTGCCGCTGCACGCCAGCTTAACCTTGATGACAACATCCGTGTTGTAGAGCTCACGGGAGAGGGCAGGGCATTTGGTGCTGGCGCTGATCTTGCCGAAGATGACGGTCAGGGCGGCTTGATGATGGGTGAGCGCACACGAGATGCCCTTATCAACGAATTTGGTCCGGCAGTCACAGCCATTGCCGATGCCCCCAAATTATGGGTGGCAGCAATCAATGGTCCCTGCGCGGGAATAAGCTACTCCTATGCAATGGCCTGTGACCTCGTCGTTATGGCCGAGTCGGCGTTCCTCTATCAGCCTTTCGCCGGCATTGGGCTCGTACCAGATGGGGGGTCAACCTGGCTCACAGAGCGGCTTATTGGCAGCAGGCTTGCTCTGGAGATGATGCTTTTAGGCGAAAAAATTTCGCCCTCGAAAGCGCAGCAATTGGGCATGGTAAATCGAGTATTTGCCGATAAGACCTTCAGGGAGCAGACTGCCGAGTTTGTTGCTGATCTCGCCTCAAGGTCTCCTCTCGCTGCTCGTTACACAAAAGAGGCTCTGCGGTTCGCCGCTACTGCAACGCTGGAGGAGAGCATCAAAAAAGAAGCGCACCTACAGGAAAAATGTATCAACAGTGAAGATAGTCCCAGCGCGGTGGCTGCTTTCTTTGAAAAGCGCGCCTACGAGTGGAAAGGTCGTTAAATTGGACAGGCAGGCACCCGGAAATAGGGTGTTCTGCGTTCTCCAGTGATGAGCGATAATGCCCGAAATAAAAAATAAATGAGGATGATGGCCGTGACCCGATTATGGATTTTTTTATCGCTACTAATCGGACTGCAAGGGGTCGCTGAAGCAGGCCAAAAGCAGCTTCTGTGGGGTGATACTCATTTGCATTCCAGCTACTCCTTCGACGCTTTCGTCAACAACAATCTCTCAGCTACGCCAGATGTGGCGTATCGATTCGCCAAAGGCGCACCGGTGGAGCACCCGTGGGACAAGCGGCGAGTTCAGCTAGGAAATCCGCTCGATTTTCTCGTGTTATCAGATCACGCAGAACTTCTTGGAGTCACCCGTGGTGTCTATTTACATGGTGTAGATACTGGTGAATTGGGCTGGTATGACAGCATGAGAGCCTGGTATGCGACCGCTGTACTGAGAGATGCCGTAGACAAAAAGACCGCTCGCCTGCTCTTCATCGATGCGCTACCAGAGCCTGATGCCGATGTGCGGGCAGCGGCAAAGGCCTGGCGTCCAACTTTTGGTTGGATACCGCCGCAGCCGCAGATGGAGATCGATGCGTGGCGAGTAATTACGGAAGCGGCCGAGGCACACAACGAGCCGGGCGAGTTCACCGCACTGATTGGCTGGGAATATAGCTCGATTCCAGGGGGCGCCAATTTACACCGCATCGTTGTTAGCGATATTGATGCGGAGAGAGCGCAAACTTTTGATCCCTATGGTCTGGATCAAAGTCCATTTCCCGAGGACTTGTGGGCGTGGCTCGAGCAGACATCTCGGGACACCAAGGGTAACTTTATCGCTATCCCGCATAACTCAAATATTTCAAAGGGCTTCATGTTTGACACACAGCCACTGCGTGGGGGGGCCATGACGCCAGACTACGCGGAAAAGCGTCGTCGTTGGGAACCAATTGTCGAAATAACGCAAATCAAGGGAGACTCAGAGACCCATCCCGCTCTATCACCAGATGACCCCTTCGCCGATTTCGAAACTTACCCCTACCTTATTCAGCGAACGCCGGGAGAATACAAACCAGAAGAGGGAGATTACATCCGTTCGGCACTTCGCCGCGGCTTGTCACTCCAGCGGACCTTGGGAATTAACCCTTATCAATTCGGGGTGATCGGTTCAACGGATGCTCACACGGGATTGTCGAGTGCGGAAGAGGATAATTTCCAAGGAAAAATGGCCACTGACTCAATACCGGCAAACAAGGATCAACGGTGGGGTGATAACGCAAATCGAACTTTTGGCTGGGCGATGTCCGCGTCGGGCATGGCAGCGGTGTGGGCCGAGACCAACACTCGCGAAAGTATCGTGGCCGCAATGAAACGGCGAGAGGTCTACGCTACCTCAGGGCCCAGAATAGGCGTTCGTCTATTCGCTGGCTGGGGGCTCTCTGAGTCGATGTTCGATGCCACTGACTTTCCCGAAAATATAAGCGAAAAAGCAGTTCCTATGGGCGGGGAGTTGCTTGCGCATGATGGCAAAGAGAAAAGTTCCCCCGTGGTGCTCATTGAGGCGATGGCCGACCCAAACTCAGGGCACCTTGATCGGATTCAAATCATTAAGGGAACCATGCTCAGTGATGGCACTACTCGGGAGCAAATTTATGATGTCGCCTGGGCTGGCAAGGATCGACAGCTTCCCGATGGCTCCCTCGTCCCGATTGGTAACACCGTCGATCTTACAACTGGGAGAGTGGACAACAGCATTGGCGCTGCTCAGCTGAGAGCTGTGTGGACTGACCCGGATTTCGACCCGGAGGAGCCGGCCTTCTATTACGGGAGGGTGCTGCAGATTCCGACAGCGAGGCATTCATTATTGGACAAGTTAGCGCTGGGCGGAGAGGTCGATACCAGGAGGCCTGACACAATTCAGGAAAGGGCGTACACATCTTCGGTTTGGTATACGCCCTAGACCGGGTCACACTGCGACGATGACTCTGATTGCCTCCAAGTGAATTCGAGAGTCGGCGACCGCTGACTCACTTTGCGCCAGCCTGCCTTCCAGTAAGGATATCTCAGCAGGCTTCATGGCCGGATTAACCTCTGCCAAGT
>CAJXMD010000099.1 GCA_913056165.1 uncultured Halieaceae bacterium | reverse complement strand
CGCCTGGGAGACCAGTGTTTCAGGGCCTTTCGATCGCTGGCCGACACACTCCGGCTTTGACAAGTTTTATGGCTTTATCAGAGGTGAGACCGACCAGTGGTATCCGCTGATTTACGATGGTGTTACCCGCGTCAACCCGCCACATGTGAAGGGTTATCACTTTACCGATGACATGACGGACAAGGCGATTGGCTGGATGAAGGCGCAGCAGTCGATGACGCCTGACAAGCCCTTCTTTATGTACTTTGCAACGGGCGCAGTGCACGCACCCCATCACGTCCCGAAAGAGTGGGCTGACAAGTACAAGGGCAAGTTCGACAAGGGGTGGGATCAGATCCGCACAGAGACGGTCGCCAATCAAAAAGAGATGGGCATTATCCCCGAGAGTACCCAGCTGGCGGACCGCCCTGAGGACCTCAGCGCCTGGGCTGACCTTCCCGCAGACCACCGCAAGCTGTTTGCGCGACAGGCCGAAGTATTCGCCGGCTTTATGGAGCACACCGACGTGAACGTTGGCCGGCTCGTGGACGCCGTCGAGGATATCGGTGAGCTGGATAACACGCTAATTATCTATATCGCTGGTGACAATGGGACCAGTGCAGAGGGTGGTTTTATCGGCATGTACAACGAGATGACTTATTTCAATCAGGTGGTTGAGAAGGTCGAAGACTTGTTGCCGCGCTTGGACGAGTGGGGCGGTGAGTACACCTTCCCGCATATGTCGGCTGGTTGGGCGGTAGCCTTTGATGCGCCCTTCAAGTGGACCAAGCAAGTGGCATCGGATTTTGGCGGTACCCGCAACGGTATGGTGATTCACTGGCCCGAGGGCATCGAGAGCGAGGGCGAGATCCGCAGTCAGTTCTCTCACGTGGTCGATATTGCGCCCACGATTCTTGAGGCGGCCAGCCTGCCTGAGCCTACCAGCGTGAACGGGACGGTACAGGAGCCAATGGCGGGTACTAGCCTGATGTACAGCCTGAATGATGCTGATGCGCCGGAGCGTCACACCGTTCAATACTTTGAGATGTTCGGTAATCGCGCGCTGTATCAAGACGGCTGGTTTGCACGCGTGTTGCACCGCGCACCCTGGCAGACCGGTAAGCAGAAACCGCTTGAGGATGATGTATGGGAGCTCTACAACGTCAAAGAGGACTTCAGCCTCGTGAATAACCTCGCGGATGAGTACCCCGAGCGCGTTGCGGCTATGGAAGCGACCTTTATGGAGGAAGCCGAGAAGTACAACGTGCTGCCGATTGATGATCGCTCAGTTGAGCGTGTCAATCCGGCTATCGCAGGGCGTCCTGATTTGCTGGGCGATCGCAAGTCGCTGACTTTGTACGATGGCATGAACGGCATCCTGGAAAATACTTTCTTGAACTCCAAGAACACCTCCAAGAGCATCACTGCCGATGTAGAGGTTGATGAGGGCGCGACGGGTGTCATCTTGACTCAGGGTGGTCGCTTCGGCGGGTGGTCGCTGTACATGAAAGACGGTCGGCCCATCTATACCTACAACTTCCTTGGTCTAGAGCGTTTCACAGTGGCCGCTGACAAGCCAATTCCAGCTGGTCCGGCGACGATCGTGATGGACTTTGATTACGACGGTGACGGCTTGGGCAAGGGTGGCGACGCCACCATCACGGTGAACGGCAAGAAGGTAGCGTCTGGTCGCATCGGCCGAACCCAGCCGCTCATCTTCTCAGCGGATGAAACCGCCGATGTGGGTCTTGATAACCAGACCCCAGTGGCTGACGACATTGGCGTGGGCCCGGAGGAGACCCGTTTTACCGGCACCATTCACCAGGTGGTGATCGCGATCGAGTAAGCACTGCGCCAAATAAATTGCTGTTCCATATAAAAATGCCACCCATCGGGGTGGCGTTTTTTTTCGGAGAGTGTTCGGTAGACGGCGCTCAAAAGTGTTTTTACTGTTAGCAAAAGGTGGCGATTTCAGTGCTTTCGACCCGTTCCACCCGAGTTTTGTGTTTAAACTAGAATGCAAGCTTCAATTCCTAACTCAATGCGACTTCGGTGAGTTGCACACGAGAGGCTAACAGGCCTTGTACCGACTGACTCCCCCGCCAACGAGACTTCATGACGAAAAAGGAAATCCACACCATGAGCCACCGAACTCGCAGTTTTTTTATTTCTTGCCTTCTGTTACTGGTTGTTGGGCAGTACGCAACGGCGCAGAGCGACGATGACGCCGTAGCCGAGCAGACTGTTACCGCTGAGCAAACAGATGACGCCTCAGACGAGCCAGTGAGCGCAGACGCTCAGGCGGCTCAGGCCGCGGCGCTTGCGCAGAAGCTGGCCAACCCGGTTGCATCGTTGATCAGCGTGCCTATACAGATCAACTACGACGATAACTACGGACTGAACGATAAGGGCTCGGTGTGGCGGACCAATGTTCAGCCGGTGATACCGATATCCCTGAACGATGACTGGAACATGATTTCCAGAACAATTATTCCGATTGTTAAGCAGTCTGATGTCCCGATACCCGGTGTGAGCGAGAGTGGCATTGGTGATGTTGTGCAGAGCGTCTTTTTTTCTCCAAAAAAGCCTACCGATGGCGGTTTGATCTGGGGTGTTGGTCCAGTCATCAATATTCCCACATCAACAAAGGAAACGCTGGGTCCCGAAGCATGGGCTGCCGGTCCAACCGGGCTTGTGTTGAAGCAGAGTGGGCCTTGGACTTACGGCGCGCTTGCTAACCATCTTTGGTCTTTCGCAAAGGAAGACAAAACCGAAATAAACGCCTCCTTTATTCAGCCTTTCGTCTCCTACATCACGCCGAAGAAACTCACCTATTACATCAATACAGAGTCAACGTATAACTGGGAGACCAAGGACTGGTCTGTGCCAATCAACTTTGGGGCCAATCAGCTGATGAAAGTGGGCAATCAAATTATGCAGGTTGGTGGTGGGCTTCGTTATTGGGCTGAATCGAGCGAGATGGGCCCAGAGGGTTGGGGTGTCAGAATGAATATCATCTTTGTTTTCCCGACCTAACCGGTGCCACGCGAACTGAGATAGACAAAGCTCGCAGTGTCGCGCAAGAAGCCGACGGTTCCGCGCGCTCAGCACTTGCCGGCCGCTACTACGTCAAGGGGTCTTTTAGCGCAGGGTTTTTCATTCCTTGCGACTTACTGAGGTGCGGGTACCTTGTTATCTAGCCACAATTCTCGGGTCAGTAATCCGGCTGCTGTAGCGTCCGACGCGATAATACCGAGTGACACGGGGGTTGGAGCCATTAGCGGGCCCATGAACTCAATGCACGTACCACCTATACCTCCAATCATGCACAGGAGCGCTAACCATGCGGCCCACTTTGTGCCACGCAAAAGCGAGCTACGCGGAAGCCCATCAAATTTTTGGCGCGTCGGCGTAATGGCTTGTCACCGATCGTGTGAGCACTGAAGTTGCCAGTAGCGACTACATTCGACTTCGACGAGCAGGCTTCACTCAGGTCTATCCGGTAATAGAAAAGCGACTTGTCAGCGCAGATGGTTCACTTATTTTGGTGGAGGCGGCGGGAGTTTAACTGGGCTTCCAAGCCACTGTTTTAACTGGTCTTACCGAGTTCACTTTTGGCGTTATGCCCCCAATTATGCCCCCAGCGCCTCGCTAATCGGCGATAGCGGAGCAGGTTGTGCAAAAGGTGACACGCAACCTGTGAACGCTGGACCTCTATGATGGTCTTAAGTAACATTTTCATACGAATCGGCCACGCTAGCCCCCATTAGTCAGTACCTTAACTCGCAACTTAAGAGGTATCGCCATGATCAATATGACGGAAAGTGTAAATAGCGGCGCTCGCCTTAGAGCAGCAGGGCGCAAAATACGATCGATATTCGTTGTCAGTAGCCTAGTTTTCTCCGGTTTCATCCACGCCGCTGGAGAACTCGGAGAGGCGCCGCCATCGATGCCTGACCCTCGGACGACTTACTCGCCCTACTTACAAGATACCTTTCCGAATCAGGTATTCTTTGGCGACACCCACCTGCACACCGCGTATTCCGCGGATGCCGGCTTTTTTCTGAACCGACTCACGCCAGACGATTCATTTGCCTGGGCGAGAGG
>CAJXMD010000098.1 GCA_913056165.1 uncultured Halieaceae bacterium | reverse complement strand
CCCATTGTTCTGCTCGATTGATGGTCAGTGGGTGTAGTTGGTCGCAACCTTGGCGACGAAGAAGTGCTGGGTTCGACGCAAACGTTTTTTAACCCTCTACTCCAACCGACTGCCCTTGGATACCTTGAACCACCTATGACGGTGTCCGTGCAGGCTCGCTACCGCTTCGGAAACTGACGGCGACAACCCTGCAAATCTGTACTAATGCTAATAAGGCGCCCTAGTGGGCGCCTTATTAGTTCAGCAACACTTTGCCTTCGATATCTGCGGATCAATTTAAGGCAAGGCTTCCGTGAGCAACCTGCCCAATCTCCGGATGCCCTCTCCAATTTTCTCTTCAGTCATTTGCGAATAGCTCAACCTGAGTGTGTCTAACCTGGGTTTAGTCGCATAGAAAGACTCCCCCGGCACATAGGCCACACCGATTTCGTTCATCGCGTACACCACCATCTCGGTGGCGTTGATACCCGGTGCTTCTACCCAAATAAAGTAGCCACCTGCCGGGCGGGTGAAACTAACCTCGCCGGGAAAGGTTTGCTCGATTGCCGCCAATGCAGCATCTCGTCTGCCACGGTATACGTCACGGGACGTTTTCAAATGCTCATCAAGGTTGTAATCCGCTAAAAACGTGGCCGCCTGATATTGGGCAACCGTGCCTGCCTGAAAATCAGTGGCCTCCTTGAGCACGCGGTACCGCTCTATCACCGCTTTACTCGCCACCACCCAACCTAATCGGATTCCTGGGCACAAGGTTTTCGAAAAAGAGCCCAGATAAATGACGCGATCCGCCTTGTCGAAGCTCTTAATTGCCGGGATAAACTCCCCCTCAAACCGGATTTCGTAATACGGGCTATCCTCCACAATCATTACATCATATTGCTCCGCCAGCTCGACCATTTTGCGGCGACGATCCTCGGCCAGAGTGATACCCGTCGGGTTCTGAAAATCGGGCACGGTGTAAATTAACTTTGCTTGAGGGTTGGCGATAAGCGCTTCCTCGAGTGCGTCCATGCGCATGCCGTCAGCATCGGTATCAACCGACACATAATTAGCGCGCAGCGCACTAAAGGTATTGAGCGCACCCAAGTAAGAGGGGTGTTCAACAATGACCGTATCACCTTCATCGAGGTACAGTCTGGCCGCATAGTCGATGCCCTGCTGGGAACCACTGAGAATGAGCAGGTCATCCGGGGTGATATTCACGCCCGTGCGCGGCATCCACTGCGAGGCAATAAATTCGCGCAGCGCTGCAACCCCGTAGGCGCCATCGTAGGCCATGATGGTTCGCTGATGGACTTCAAAAGCTTTGTCGGATGCCGCCCGAAAGGCCTCCAATGCATAAAGCTCTGGCGCCGGCGCGCCGCCCGCGAAAGAGATCATGTCAGGGTTTTTTGCGGCAGCAAACATTTCCTTGATGAAGTCAGAGCCGTAGCCCTGCATGCGTCTTGCTTCCTGAACCATAGTCGACTCGCTGAGTTCTTATTTCTCTAATAGGACTTGGGCATGCCTAATACGTGCTGCCCGATAAAATTCAAGGTCATCTGCTGCGTGAGCGGCGCCAGACGGAAGAGTTGCACCTCACGCCACCAGCGTTCCTGGTGATACTCCCGGGCGTAGCCCGCGCCCCCGTAGGTCTGCAGAGACTGGTAACAGGCTTCAATCGCAGCCTCTACCGCCACATATTTCGCCATATTAGCCATACCCGCGGCGCGCTCCGGGCTGGTGCCTGCATCATCCAGAGCCGCAGCTTCTGCAATCATCAACCAGGCCGCCTCAAGATTGGCGTGGGCCGCCGCCAGCGGATGCTGTATGGCTTGATGACTGCCAATCGGCGCCTTGAAAACCTTGCGCTCTTTGGCATAACCCACCGCCGCTTGCAGCGCCAATCTCGCCGTGCCCACCGCCCCCGCCGCAACCAGTAAACGTTCAGCGTTGAGTGTCGGCGCCAAGCTGGCAAATCCTTTGCCAAGCTCTCCAACCAGTGCCGACTTGGGCACCACCAAATTGTCGATAAACAACTGATTCGATTTGTAGTAATTGAAGCCGTGCTTGGGAGTTGGCGTGAAAGTGAGAGCCGCGTTCGGCAGGTCCACCAAGAACAAGCTTAACCCACAGGATTCATCACTGCCTAAACGCCGTGTTTGACTCACCAGCAAAAGGCGCTGGGAATGCTGCAAATTGGTAATGAACCATTTGGCGCCGTTGATAACAAAATCGTCTTCCCGCTCAATTGCAGCGGTACTGATATTGAAGGAGTTAGTTCCGGCGTCAGGCTCGGACAAGGCAAAAGCGCAGAGTTTCTCACCCGCAGCCAGCGCCCTCAAATCGCCCAGCTGCCGCTCAGACTTTGCCGCATGTGCCAGCGTCATCGTGCCCAGCAAACCGAACAAATAACCCAGCGCCGGACCGCCGCCACCGCCGCAGCGGCATAGTGCCTCCATCACCAGCACCAGTTCAGATAATCCCTGCCCGCTCCCACCCAAAGCTTCGGGAACAGTCACTCCAAAAAAGCCATGCTCACCCAGCGCCGCGATAAACGCCTCGGGATACGCCTCACTTTCATCGTGCTCGCGCCAGTACTCAGGCCCAAACCGCTGCGCCACCGCCTCAGCAGTGGCCACCATCATCGACTGGGTCTCGTTTAATGTCGGCATGCTTTATCCAAAAGCGTCAATGCCGGTCAGCGCGCGACCGATTGAGAGCTTCTGAATTTCATTAGTTCCCTCAGTCACCATAAATGGGCGCACCGCCCGATACATGTACTCTACGGGATACTCCTTGGTAATTCCGTTGCCACCGTGGATCTGTAGTGCCTCACCTACAACCTCGCAAGCCACTTGTGTGCCAAACCACTTTGACATGGCGGCGCTTAGATCCGATCGCTCGCCTCGATCGACCTGCGATAACGCTTTTAACGCCAGTAACTTGCCCGCCTCAATTTTGGTGGCCATCTCTCCAATCTTCGCCGAAATCAGCTGATGCCCGGCGATCGGCTTGCCAAACTGCGTCCGGTCCTGAGCGTAACTTACGGACTCATCCAGTGCCGCTTGAGCGACACCCAGCGCCATTAAACTAACCAGAGGTCGGGATCCGGCCAGTGAAACAAAGAGCGTCTTCATCGCGTCACCAGGAGGCACCATCAAGTTTGTCATAGGCACGCGGACATCCTGCAAGCTAACCTGAGCAGTGGACTGGCTGTTAAGACCCATTTTTTCGATGTCACTGGTCTCATAGCCGTCTTTACGCTCAACCAAAATAAGGCCCAACCCGCCTACCGGATCATCATTAAATCGCGCCAATAAAAACATGAAATCCGAATACCCGCCGTTAGATATCCACAGCTTCTCGCCGTTGATCACATAGTCATTGCCATCCTCAACGGCGCGGCAACGCACAGCGGTAACCTGCGATCCGGCGTCGGGCTCAGACATACCGACGCAGCCGAATCGATTCACCGCCAAGACATCCTCTAGGTAGCGCTCTCGCAGCGGCTCTGGCATGTAGCGCATAAGCTTACCGACAATATTTTGAATCAGAGAGGTCACTGCAATGTCGGGTGATATTCGAGAGAGTTCAAATTGGAGTAACCCAGCGGTAACAGCATCGACCCCCATACCGCCAAACTGCTCTTCAATCACGCCCGCACCCACGCCAAAATCGGCCATCGCCCGCTGGACGCGTTGCATTTCCTCAACCGGTATCAACTGATCCCGATATCGTTCCGCCAACGGCTTAGCATCCCGCTGAAGAAACTTTCGGAAGCCATCGATGAGCAGGGACTGCTCTTCGGAAAGTTGAAAATCCATCGTCAATCCTTGGCGAAGTTAGCTGGCAGACAATCAAAGAAAAGGCCGCACGTAGCGGCCCCTTGCGCTGTTGTCGACGTGTTTAGAACCGGAATGTCCCTTGAACAGAAACCGTTCGTGGCATAGTGGGATACACCATGTCGTAACCGAATAGCGGCTGGCCGCCTGCCCAGACTTTTTCATCGGTCAGGTTTCTGCCCAACAACACAAGACTCCAGCGGTCATCCATGGATGCAACACCAATGCGGCCCGCAACCTTGGTCCAGGAATCCTGTATCAGCGTAGGCTC
>CAJXMD010000097.1 GCA_913056165.1 uncultured Halieaceae bacterium | reverse complement strand
GCGCCAAATCACGGCCGGCCCAACCCCAGAATTATCGACTGATTGGCACCGGGGCCCAGATTCTTCGACATTTGGGAGTCAGCAAGATGCAGCTGCTATCGGCGCCCATCCGATTCAACGCGCTGTCAGGGTTCAATCTCGAGGTCTGTGAGTTCCTCTCGAATCCGGAAAATTCCTAGGCATTGAACCGCACAATATCCTCGAGAGAAGCCCTGCCAGTCACAGCCTTATTGGCAGGGTCATCATCATTCGGATAGCCAAATGACAAGCCAAAGAGGAGCTTCTGGTCCTCCGGTATGTTCAGCGCCGGCTTGATCGCATGAGCCATAAAGCCCAGCGCCGTTTGGGGACACGATCCAAGACCGTTGGCGGTGATGCCCAGCATGACTGTTTGGGCAAACATGCCCAAGTCACAAGCTTCACGTAAACCGAAGGCGCTGGGCAAGGTGAAAAAGGCTACGGCGGGTGCATCGAAGAAGCTGAAATTCCGCAAGAACCAGGTTTGCCTCTTGGCCTTTTCCTCTCGTGGGATCCCCAGCGCATCATAGAGCGCCGCAGCAGACGCGTATTGGCGATCCTTGTAGACGCCATCGTATTTTCCGTCATAGGGATAGTCCAAAGACATGTCCCCCTCGGAAAATCGTCTCGGCAGTTCAGTTCGCAATTGCTCCAGAACTTTCCCCGTGGCGATGTGCACAAACCACGGTTGCGTGTTGCAGTTACTCGGTGCACGCAGGGCGTCAGAAAATATCCGTCGGATCATGTCTTCGGGCACGGCATCAGACCGGAAGCCTCGAATTGATCGACGCTCATTGGCAATTTGTGAAAATACCTCGGCACGATTAGTCAAAGCTCACTACCTCTTGTTGAACATTTCCGACGGATAAAACTGCGCCACGTACGATCCATTTGCCGGGTTAGAGACACTCCCACAGGCCATTGTTCTCACTGGACACCTCTGTATTCCATTTTCCGCTTCAAAATTCGACATAGCCAAAAGCACTCAATAAAACTTTTTAGGTAGTAGGAAGAAGAGGCCTATGCCTGCAAGTGCCGTCACAAGAGCCAGCACCGAAAACATCTTAAGCAAAAGGGTGCCAATCGTATCTCGGTCATCGTAATCCATGATGTGTAAAGACCAGAGAAAATCCCACCAGCGCCAGGCCTCATTTCTGATCGCCAGAACCTCGCCGCTTGTCGCATGGAGATACGCCACGGTTGCCGACTCTGAAGACGAGTAGACCTTCCATAGGGGCAACGGTCTGCCTCTGTATTCGGCTGCAAGGTCAGCTGAGTCAATCCACACGGCAGTATCCGGTAATAAGTTTGTTTGCATGGACCCCAGCATAAGTGCTTGATCACGCGTGAGCGGCGGGAGTGGATCCCCAGCGAGGCTCAGCCACTGGGCATCATTAAGTTCAGATTGCAGCTCCACCACCCACTCATCCGGGAGGCGTGGGACCACACGCAGACTGCGTATTTCTTTGGCTTCAAACGTCAGCCCACTAGGATCAAAGGTCCGAGCTACCGAGGGCCTCAGACGACTCTCGCCCCGCACATAATCGATATCGACAAATGCAAAAAAAACGCCGCTTACCGTCCATGCGAGAAGCTGCAGCGCCGTGATGATCGCTAACCATCGGTGCCACCGCCTGAAAATTCGCTGACGTCTCATCATGAACCCCAGTAACCCTGTGAATCTTTCATTTGTGCATGCCCGTCAGTCTGAAAGCACAAGGTCTATTGTTGACACTCTGCCTTCCACCAGTTTTTGAGATAGCCCAACTCCTCAAGTCGAGGCACTTCGATAGCGGGGCATCGATCGACGACCAATCTGATGTCAAATGCCAGAGCTTTCTCTTCGGCCTCTGCATGTCGCACATCGAGCTGCGTCCAGATTGCTCCAACCCCCGCTTCTAACACTTCGTCGACGACAGCTGGTAGATGATGACCTGCTCTGAACACGTCGACTAGATCCACCGGTTCGGCAATGTCAGACAAAGAGGACACCACGACCCTGTTACATAGCACCTGACCCGCCAGTTGAGGATTGACGGGAATAACTTTTATGCCACGCTTACACCAAAACTCAAAAACTCGATGGCTTGGCCTGTGCACCTTGGCACTGACACCGACAACCGCGACTGTCGTTACCGACGCCAGTAACGCCGCAATCTCCCCATCTGTCTCAACCCGCACTTTAGGTATCCGACCACCGGGGAGAACGTTTTTCAACGAAAGCGCGGCGGCCCTCAACGCCGTCTTCGGTGGCAATCAAGGCCTCCCGCATGACTCGGTTTGCCTGAGCGAAGGCTTGCTCCAAAGGCATCTCAATCTGAGCATAAAAAGCTGCTTTTCCGTCGCGTATGCTCTGGGGTGATCGCGAGGCAATCTTCTCGGCAAGAGCTTGGGTTTCAGATCGCAGATCTTCCGGCGCAACGTGTCTATTGATTAAACCGAACTTTCGGGCGTCCTTAGCTGAAAACATGTCGCCCGTAAGTGCCATTTCCATCGCGTGCTTGCGGGACAGATTACGCCCTATGCCCACCAAGGGCGTTGTGCAGAAAGTTCCTATATTTACCCCTGGAGTACAAAAACGCGCGTCGGATGCGGCAATGGCAAGATCGCAAGTGGATACCAATTGGCAGCCCGCCGCTGTCGCTGTCCCTTGAACCGAGGCAATAACCGGTTTGGGCGCTGTCACAATCCCTGTCATTAAGGCTGCGCATTGATCAAGTATCAGATCGATCCGATCCCGATAGTCGTTAGCAGACTCGGTTTCTCCTTGCATCATCTCCTTCAGATCATGACCCGCACTGAATACGGGGCCCTCTGCGGTGATTACAACCACTCTAATGGCGCTATCTGCGTACGCTTCCTTCAACGCTCCTGTTAAAGCCCGAATCATCTCAAGTGAAAGCGGATTTCTCTGCTCGGGGCGATTAAGGGTGAGCCAATACACCCGATCAATTGTTTCTACTGTCACTGGTGACGTTTCCATAGCATATGCCTCAGCCGAGCCAACACCTGACGACAGTATCATGTCTCTTTTACTTGATCATCCGCGGGAACAGAACCATGCTTGCCGCTGTGATACAGCTTCAACACATAGCCGATTACCCCGTATGGTTTTATCCACTATAAGAGATCCCCTGTGAATCGAAATTACGATCCCACGCCGCCTTTGCCCAGCGAGTACAGAGAAACCGCTGCGCGCGCGTCAAAGCCAAAGGATGCCGCAACACTGATTGTGGTGAGGCAACAAAGGGGGGCTGAAATCCTAATGGGCAGGCGTGCAGCCTCCCATAAATTCATGCCGAACAAGTTCGTCTTCCCGGGAGGCAAACTTGATATCGCGGACCAGCGACTGAATCTCAACTCATCACTTTCACCAGAGACCTTAAATCGCCTTCGCAAATTCACACAAGCCAACACCTCTGATAAAAAAATCACCGGGCTCGCTCTCGCGGCTATTCGTGAGACATTTGAAGAAACAGGACTCGTCGTGGGTCGAAGAGTCCATGGCAAGATGCGAAGTAAAAACAGCAGCTGGCAGGCCTACTTCGATCATGAGGTAGAGCCCGCGCTGGATGCGATAGAGTTTATTGCTCGCGCGATAACACCAACGTACCGGGTCCGACGCTTCGACACTCGCTTTTTTATGGTCAGTGAGGAATCAACTTTTATCAACCAAAACTCTCTCGATAAGCAAAGCGGTGAGCTGGAACAGGTCAGATGGATACCGCTTTCGGAGATCCGTGAACTCGACTTACCCGGCGTGACCCGATGGGTACTGGAAGAAGTCGAGAAACGCCTGATGGCGAGCACAAAATCCGCACCGTCCATGCCCACTCCTTTCGTGCAGTTCGTCAGAGGAACCACCCTCGAGAAGCTCCTGTGATTGGAAGGTTCCTAGAGACTCCGGGACTGATTTCATGACGGGATCCAGATGGTCCAAAGACAGAGTCAACGCATGGGCTGCTGAGCAAGGCTGGTTGGTGGGATGCAATTTCATCCCAAGCACAGCGTCGAACCAATTTGAGATGTGGCAGCAAGATACCTTTGATCCAGAGACGATCAGTCGTGAGCTGGCATGGGCCTCAGCACTCGGAATGAACGGCATCCGCGTGTTCCTGCACGACCTAGTGTGGCTGGCCGATCCTGATGGTTTCAAATCGCGCATTGATCATTTTCTGCAACTTGGTCATCATTTCCAAAGCATCCAGAAAGGGACATTGCAACTAGCATTAATGTAAATCCGACAGCACGAACATATGGTCTCATGGTTGACGATTCTCT
>CAJXMD010000096.1 GCA_913056165.1 uncultured Halieaceae bacterium | reverse complement strand
CAATCCCGTACCACACCCCGCGTCCAACACCGCGCTGGTCTCAGGGTCAACGAATTCGATCAACGTGCCAACGGTCACTGATGGGCCGCGATAACCCCAGGTCTCTGCCACATCCTCCTCGTAGGCAAGCGCCCATTCATCGTAAATCTCCATAAGCTCACTTGTGGAGGAGGCGTTGAGAACTTTTTCGTGGATATCAGGCCGTTCGCTCATGGTGTCTCCGTCTCATTTTCATATTAATGGCAGGAAAAGGCTGCCAGCGTAACGACCATTTTCAGTGTGCGCTCCGCTCCCTATACCACCCCGCAAGGCCAAAGTGCCTTTTGGTGCTAAAGCAACTCAAGGTCGGCTATCAACATATTTGTAGTACTCAAGCCCTGCATCTTCGCCAAGATTGCACCAACTCGTTGTACCTAAATACATATCGTCACCTAGCTTCGCAAAGTTGCGCACTCCGTTATTGCAGGAATTGCCAAATCCATTCTTGAAAATCGCGGGAGGTGATATTGTGTCCTCAAAAACCAAGAGCCAGCCTTTACTGGCCTCGCTCACATCATATCTGCCGTGCTCCGCACCCTCCACGACTGACTGATACAGGAAATACGCAGGATTGTTTTCAACAACCTGCGTTTGACCAAATGGATTCAAAGGTATGGGCAAACCAAACAAATGCAGTGCTCTGTGGTTCCATGCGGTGTAGTCAGATTGCGAAAACATATCAAAAAGGCCCGCCGCGGCATTCCACGTTCCGAGAAACAATTTTTCATCATGAGCTACGAGGGTAAACGTATAAACCATCCCTTCATGACCAAAGCCATCGCGACCAAAAAGAGGCGCATGCGAAAGTCGATTTTTCTCGAGCAAGAATTGATAGTCGTCGTATGGACCATCCTTGGTAGAAGCTAGTGGGTCGAACACCCAATCTCGTTCGTTGCCATAAAGCAGCTGCACTTTATCAATCACGGCGATATCAGATGCAAGAATATGCTCTTCTTTTATTCTAAACAGGGATGCTGCACGCCAGGTCTTGGTCATAAATTCTCGGTGCCGCTGTGTATCAGCCCGGTCATAACTTAAAAGATCACAAAGCTTTTCAATCTTCTGGATCTCGCAGTACTCCTCCATTAGGTGGTCGTAGGCGGACGAGGTTCCCTGATGATAGGAGCCAAAATAAAAGTAACCGCCAAAGAATTCATTGGCTGCAAACTTTGCTCCTCTGGCAGCTACAGGGTCGGGGTCATAATCGGTGTACTGAAAAAAAGACTCGAAAACGGCCGGGGATTGTCGAGAAAAGCCGCTCTCCGGTATCGCATTGCTTACCAACATGGAGGCGGGTTGGCCAAGCGGGTGATACCAAGAGCTTGCGACAACGTGGGTGCCCGCCTCACGCGCAAAAGTCCTGAAATCACCCACCACACCGAACTCCTCAAAGGAGGCGTCTGACACAATGTCGAAACCGTTATCAAACATACCCCCTCGTAGAGGCGCCTCCGCTGTACCAACCCATCTCAGCATCGCGCTTAAACTGGTGCCGTTCTGACTTCCCGACTGGTCAGGTCCGCCGAAAAAATAGATCCCCCGACTGCCATCGGAGTGTTCTATCACTTGGAAACGTCTCACCGTATCGAAAAAGAATTCTGCATAGCCCAGGTAGGCTTTCTTTTTGTTGTCAAACACAAAAATACGGTTGTAGCCGATGTTGCCATCCTGATCGAAATCAAAATCTCGAGGAAACTTTCTGATTTCAAGCGCCCTATCCAGAGCATCAAGCCGATCTAGCCAGTCGGTCTTTATAGACCTGATGGAAAATTCATTAGAACCTGCAAAAAAAGTGAGGTCACCCAACGTTCCGGCACCTCGATAGGTATAGCCCGGCATCGAAAACATACTCTCCAAATAAGACCGGTCGACAATGCCAGATTGCGCGTCCAGCCAAAAAGTTTCTCCATCAGCGATGGTGTCTGGACCCACATGGATAGTTTCGCCTGAATCAACATTGGCGATGTAGATTTGTGCCTGAGGTCGTTGTCCAGCAGGTGGTGTTAATTGGCAACCCTGATGAGGCGTCTCAAAATTCATCAGACCAAGGGGCATTTTCATCGAAATATAAGGCCAGTAACACCAAACAGATGCCGCCGTTCCATACCAGATTTCGTCACCCGAGACCGTCGAACTTAGTGCGTACTGTGCTGATTTAAATATCGTTTTCTCCGGGGAATCTGTCGCATACTTGATCGGGTCGATTTCATTACTTCCAGAAAACAGGCCGGTCCAGGATCCGTCAGCTAACGCACCGAATGCACGCACAAAAGGCGCTGTATCACTTTCGGCCTCGGCTGGGTCCGCAAGTGCGGTCGTGACCACGACCAACAAACTCGTGAGCAATATGGCGGCGAAAAAGGCCAAACGGCGGCTGAGCGAAATCTTTCTCAAGTAATGAATTCCTCAACCAATTCATCCGGATGGATCTCTTCGACAGGCTGACACGCCGAAATCGGCTCTACCTTTACCGGAACCCCATTAACGATCGCATTGTTTGTAAGCTCATCAATGAGTGTCACATCGGTCAGGTCATTCATGCTGACACCAGGATGCTCGTTTGCCACCCGCTGTTGCGTATTTTTGCGACCATGACCCCACAAATGGGGCATACACACCACGCCGGGCATAATGTCCTCTGATATCTCGACAGGAAGTACAATCGCACCCGTGCGAGATGTAACCCTCACCACACTGTCGGCACTAATCTTCCGTGCTGCAGCATCACAGGGGTGTATCATCAACTCGCAGGGATTTTTTCCCTTTACCAAACGATGACTATGGTGCATCCATCCCAATGTTCTGTTGGTCAACCGGCTGATAATTTTTAAGTCAAATTCGCTCGTCGATTCAGCCCGCTCCTTCTGACCTTCAAAAAACCACGCTTTCAAGCGCGGTAAATCATCAACGAAAGCGGCGGGTGCAAGCTGGATTTTTTTATCAGGCGTGCGTAACCCCTCGGGTAAGGTGTAATGGAGGTTAGATAGAAAGAGTCCGTGTGGATTTTTCTTCAGCTGCCCAAGTGTTAGACCCGACTTCTTCAAGGGGTTGAGTCCCGGCCCGTAAGGGCCAAACCGCAAACCTAAGCTTAAAAAAAGTTCCGGCGTTATGATTTTCTTGAAAAGACTGCTAAGCCAGCGTACGAGACCGCGTCTGAACCATCCCGTCTGACGAAACTCAAGCAGTCGGGCAGCAATACCCGTCAGGATTTCAAAATCCGTCCACTTTGAATGCTCAGTAGTAAATAAGGCTGGGGAGTACTTACTCCAGTTTATGGTGTCGTAGAGGTGATAGAACATGTCGTAATGACTTTTCTCCAGCGGTCCGCAGGGTGGAATGATCACGTCTGCAAACCTGGTCGTTTCGTTCAAGTAAGGATCTACTGCCACATAAAAATCGAGTGCTCCCAACGCCCGCTCGGTATTGTGGCCATCGGCCATGGATAGAGCCATATTGCCAGCAATCCCCAGCAACCCCCGCAATCGGCCTTCACCGGGGGTCAGAATTTCCTCCCCGAGAATCGCAAGGGGAAATTCCCCAGAAAATTCCGGCTTACCGCTGACTCGCGAATGATAGGTGGCCCAACTCGATTTGGTTAAGTCAAGAGAATCCAGCGCTGGCACGGGAAACATCATGCCACCCTTTTCATCCATATTTCCTGTGATGATGTTCAACACATACATCAGCCATTGGCTCAGGCCGGCAAACTGCACCATGGAGACACCTGTTCGCCCGTAACAAATTGCGCTGTGAGCACTGGTAAATTCTTCAGCGATTCGCTCGATGTTGGCCCGACCGATACCCGTCACCTGCTCTATCGCATCGAGATTGAAGGAGGCGGCTATCTCTTCCATCTTTTGCCACCCTGTGATGTGTCCAGCCATCCGACCTGGTGTCGCTAATCCACGGTCAAAAATCACGTGAATTAGCCCCATCAAAAAAAGCGAATCTGAATGCGGTTGGATAAAATGGTGTTCGTCGACATATTTTGCGGATTCGGTGCGCCGCGGATCGATGAGCACGCATTTTCCGCCTCGCTCTCGAATAGCATTGAGTTTTTTCCACGCGTTGGCGCCAGTCGACATCTGCGCACCGTTGGAGATTTTTGGATTGGTTCCCAACATCAAGAAATAATCGGTGCGGTTTATATCGGGAACCGTGCACAAAAATTGATGGCCAAGCATATGATGCCAGGCAAAATTGTGCGGCATCTGATCCACTGTGGAACCCGTGTAAACATTCCGTGATGCCATTATTTTTTGAACCAGAGGCACAGAGAGGGTACAGCCCCAGTTGTGCGCGGTACTCCGGCCCCAGTAGGAGCCAATGGCATCTCGTCCGTGCTCAGTCTGGAGGC
>CAJXMD010000095.1 GCA_913056165.1 uncultured Halieaceae bacterium | reverse complement strand
AGGTGGATTTCAATGCATCGAACATGGTTTGCTCGGTTGGCTCGTCAAAAGCCACGGTTTGGCGTCTGGCGGCAGCCCCGGCAGCGAATGCCTCAAAGGCCTCCGGCCAGGCTTTGAGGTCCTCAAGTTCCTTTCCTATCGCATAATAAAGAAATCCCAGCCCTCTGGGGTTTTCCTTGTTGCGCCCGAGCAGCGTCCGCATTTGATCAATATGGTCGTTGGATTCGGCCTTGACCGCGCTGGCGAAGCCCCAATGAGCCTGGGGGGTATTGGCCTGTATATCAATAACGTCGCTGAAAATGGCTTTTGCTGTCTCTATCTCCCCCAAAAAGACGAGATTATTGGCCAGATTCATCATGTACTGGGGGGTGTTGGGCGCGCTCGTTGTGGCTCGGGCAAAAAAGGCTTTTGCGGCATCATATTCGCCTAACTGGGTTAGAACGGTGCCGATCGTGTCAAGAACTGCTGGATCGGTTGGCTTTAGTCTCCGAGTCTCTAGCAGGGCCTGCTCTGCCAATTTTACCCGCCCCTCGCTCGCGTTGAGACGCGCGAGCTGGGACCAGGCTGCCGCGTGGTCTGGGTCGAGTTTCACCACCGACTTGAAGGCGCGGTGAGCGTTGGGTCTGTCCGATGCTTCCAGAGCGACCAGCCCCACCAGGAAGTGCGCTTGAGGATTCTCCGGGTCCTGATCAAGTGCCTGCTGACAGCAGGTACCAGCGGTTTGCAGGTCGCCACGATTCAAGGCCGTAAAGCCCTCGGATAGTAGTGAACTGATGCTCTTGTTCATCGGTCGCGATTCAGGATGCGGCGGTTGGACTATGAAGGGCGATCAGGGGGTCCACTCCCTCTTCGCCTTCGCTGTGGGTGAGTGCCTGCATGAACAGGCTGAACAGTTCAGCCTGACTGGATATATCCAGTTTGGCGTAGGCGTGCTTTCGGTGCAGTTTCACGGTCTCGGTGGAGATCGCCAGCTTTTCCGCAATCAGCCGCGTGCTGTTCCCAAGAAGCACCATGCCGGTGATTTGCTGCTCCCGACGCGTCAGCACCGAGCTTCCAAAAGCATGGAGTGACGCTTCCATCCTGCGTTGCAAGCTCGAGTCTTCACCACGTGGGCTAGCGGCCTCTGCCCAATGGCGCTGGATCGCGGCTTCGATAATGGGATACAACTCTCTCAGTAACTTAAGTGAGCGCTCACTAAATGTTTGGCCCGCTGAGGTCATGCCGAGGGATAAGTTCATGGACCCACCCTCTACCGGGATCAGCAGACCGCATTCGTCGCTCAAGCCGTTGTTGCGATACCAGGTGCGGTAGTACTCGCTGCTTTTGAACCCGTGGGGCGCCAGTGCTTTAAGGCGAAACACGCCGTACTGATGTTCAACCGTGGCCGCCCTGTAGTAGGGGTCCAACAAAAATGCCCGCCGCAGGTAACTCTCTAGCGAGGAGGTATCCCCGCTCTCTCGAGGAGTGTTGAATTCAACGGTCGGTAACTGCCCTACTCTGAACAGAATGAGACTGATGTCCTCTGCTGCCACCAGTTCCCCAACCGCGCTACACATTGCATCGGGAAACCCAGGGGTTCCCAAGCAGTTAAGCGCTCTTGCAAGTCGCTGGGCGAAAGAATGAAGCGGAGACATGGCGGGAGATTACCACGGACAGTGCGAGAAGAGAGCCAAAGCCAGTGTCCCTGTGCGGACTGGCTCATCACCTAAGTGAGCGGTTCGGTTATCCAAGCGCGTCGGGGATAGATCCAAACAGCTCGTTATCCGGCGGCAGGGTTTTTTCTTCCACCAAGGGCATCGATACCCAGGTTTCATTAATCAGATCCCGCCAGGAGATATTGTTGTTGGTGCCGTTGCCTCCCCAGGATCCGCAGCCGAGAGAGAAGGTCTGGCGCATGCCATTCCAGAGGTTGCCGCTGTTTGAAGCGGCTTGAGGCTGATTCACCATGACCCGTGATGTTCGGGTGTGATGTGCCAGCTTCATGATGTTGTCATCGCTGGTGGAATAAATGCCGCAGGAGTGCCCCTGCCCCTGGTAGGCCTGAATGTTTCGGGTGAGGTCAATGGCGTGATCAATGTCCCGGGCACGATAGAGAGCCATAATCACCGAGAGCTTTTCCCCGGAGAAAGGGTGCTCGGGGCCCCAGCCATCTTCCAGCACAATGAAGAACTGAGTCCCCTCGGGTGGCGTTATCCCCGCCATCGCAGCGATTTTGTCTACGGGCTGCGCCACCATTGCGGTATTGATGTGAAGCTCATCGTCCCAGAGTGCCGCGCGCAGCTTAGCCTTCTCTTCTTCCGAGCAGACGTAACCGCCCTTTTTCTGCAGTTTTCCCAACATGTCCTCATAAATGCTATCGACGAGGATGACCGAATTGTCAGAAGAACATGACGCAGCCAGGTCGAGGGTTTTCGAAAGTCGGATTTTCTCTGCAGCCGCATCCAGGTCGGCGGTGTCATCCACGGTAATGACGGCATTGCCAACCCCTACGCCAAGCGCCGGGGTACCACTAGAGTAGGCAGCGGTAACCATGGCGCCACCGCCTGTAGCCAATACTCGATCACATTGCCGCATAAGCTCGTTAGTTGTGTCGAGAGAGGGGGTTTCGATCCCAATAACCAGATCTTCAGGCGCCCCCATTTTTTTGAGCGCAGCCCGCATCAAATCGCAGATCTTTTTGTTGGTTAGTTTGGCACGGGGGTGGGGAGCAATGATGATCGAGTTTCTTCCTTTAACGGCGTGGATAGCCTTAATCACCGGGGTAGCTTCAGGGTTGGTAGAGGGTGCCAGTGCGCCAATCACCCCCAGGGGCTTCGCAATGATTTTAATATTTCGCTCGGGCAGTTCCTCAATCACGCCGACCGATTTGTCATTGATGATATCGGCGAGAGTCGCTCGTGTTTTGCGCTGTATTTTAAGGAACTTGCCTTCGTAATTACCTAGTTGGGTTTCATCAACGGTGAACTGAGCGATTTCTTCTGCGACACCCGGCTGTGCGACCGACCACACCATGGCCCTGATCAAATCGTCCACTTGCTCCTGAGTGTACTCAGCAATCTTTTCCTGCGCGATGCGCGAGCGGTCAACCAAGGCGCGAATAAAGCCCTCTGGGTCGTTTGCAGAATCGGCGTGTGCGGTTGTCATGCTGGGCCTCGAATGCCTAAAAGGACGACGTAAACGTGACGTGTCAGGTTGTCATAGGTGGCCGAATGGTAACGCCCGTCGATGATCTTGACTACGGGTGCCGTTACCTCACTTGGGTGAGGTAGTGTTGCAACGGGGTGAGGTAGTCTCCTGCGCATCAACCCGTCAATCGGCGGTACTGCGTCATGTAATGCCCAGCAGGCCTGCTTGATGCCGTCGAGCTAAATCGGTTTGTAGACTCAATTTAGCGGCTGAAAGACTGAGCGACGGCACAGCCCCGCGACGCTACAATAGGGCAATCATGACTTCCTTCAACAAGACGATTTGTCGAGCTTCCCGTGAATTTTGAACTTAATGATGAGCAGCAATTTTTTGTGGATAGTGCAAGGGCGTTTTCACTCGGTGAGCTGGCGCCCCATGCCGCTCAATGGGATGCCGAGTCCATCTTCCCAAAAGCGACCCTTAAAGCAGCGGGAGATCTTGGCTTTATGGGGATGTACACGCCTGAAGCTGCCGGCGGGTTGGGTATGTCCCGTCTGGATGCCAGTCTTATTGTTGAGGAGCTGGCTCGGGGTTGCACCACGACCGCCGCGTTTCTCACGATTCACAATATGGCGACGGCCATGATCGGCAAATACTGCCAACAATCCGTGATTGATACGTGGTGCCCAGCGCTAGTGGCAGGGGAAAAGCTCGCTTCTTACTGCCTGACAGAACCAGGATCAGGGTCTGACGCGGCGTCTTTAAAGACACGTGCGGTGCAAGAGGGACAGGACTACTTGGTATCGGGGAGCAAGGTATTTATCTCCGGTGCAGGAGATACCGATGTATTGGTCGTGATGACTCGAACCGGTGACGAAGGTTCCGGAGGCATCACCGCCTTGCTTATTCCCGCAGATGCCGAGGGCGTGAGTTACGGTAAAAAGGAACACAAGATGGGCTGGAACGCCCAGCCCACACGTATGGTCTCCTTTGAAAATGTTCGGGTCCCTGTCAGCAACCGACTTGGTGAAGAAGGGCAGGGCTTTGCCATTGCCATGGAGGGGCTTGATGGTGGGCGTATCAATATCGCAACCTGTTCCGTGGGCACGGCGCAACAAGCCCTAGAAGATGCAGTCGCCTACGTGACTGAGCGCAAGCAGTTCGATTCAACGATTGCCGATTTTCAAAACACCCAGTTCAAGCTTGCTGATATGGCAACCGAATTGGTGGCGTCGCGCCAAATGATTCGCCTGGCTGCCAGCAAATTGGATCTGGGTGACCCACAGGCGACTACCTATTGCGCCATGGCTAAACGATTCGCGACCGATGCCGGCTTCACGATTTGTAATCAAGCGCTTCAATTGTTTGGGGGGTACGG
>CAJXMD010000094.1 GCA_913056165.1 uncultured Halieaceae bacterium | reverse complement strand
GACCAGGAATCCGTTGACTGGGACGACGCGAGCACCTACAGCCTGTCTCGGGTGTACCACTGCGATCTTGGCGCGGTGAGTGCGGGGTGTAATCCCGAGGGAATAGGTATCGTTGAAGATGGCGAGTCGTTACTCAACCTGGCTTTGTATGACTCCGCGGAGGATCGTAATCTGTTCTTACAGCCCAAGATCCTGAATGTAGCTCACGGAGCAGGGCAGGGAGAGCGGCCGGACTTTACCATGGTTGCCTATGAACACCTTCAGGCACTTGGTCCCCAGGTTATCTTCGAAGCGGATATAAATGGCAGCGCCGATAACATCCCGGTTGTGATGCATGACTCGACGCTGGATCGCAAAACTGACTACAACGAGATCAACTGCCCCGAAAAAGAACCGCCGCCGGAAGACAAGCATTTCACCCATAACGACTGCGGTCGCATATCGGCGCTGACCTTTGAAGAGATTCTGGCGTATGACGCTGGCTATCACTGGTCACAGGATGGCGGTGAGACTTTTCCCTATCGCGAGCAGGGGCTGACCGCCGTATCCCTGGAGGAGCTGTTTCAGCGGTTCCCCGACGCGCACTACGTCATTGAACTAAAGCCCGAGGAGAACGATGGTGTGGGCTCGTTTACGCAGGAAGATCTTGATACCGGCGCCGAGGTGGCTCGTCTGATCAACGAGTATCGGATGACAGATCGGGTAACGGTAGCGTCCTTCATCGACGAAATCATCAAGGATTTTCGTCAGCAGGATGACGCGATCCTCACGGCGTTTTCAGAGGCCGAGGCGCTGCCGTTGATGCTGGCGGTATTCGGCGGGGATGAATCCTACGAGATTCCAGAGCCGGCGGGCGAGTTTTTGCAGATACCAGAAAATTACTCGCTTAATGGCGCTAGTTTGAATCTGGTGAACAACGATACCGTTAATGTTTTAGCATCTGTTTTTGGTATTGGTGTTCATGTGTGGACGATCAATGATGATGACGCAATGGACCGGATGCTTGATGTAGACAATCTCGCCGGCATCATGACCGACTTCCCGGAGAAGCTAATGCAGAAGATTGAAGCTCGAGTGATTGTGGAGGAGTAGGGGCTATGGAGGCTATGTTTTATCTTCGAGGAAGGTGCTTGATCAAGCCGGCGATTAAGGTGTTTTGCTAAAAGAGACTGTGTCGTAGCTTGGGCAATGACAAGTATCACGCATTTTTAACCGCAACAGGAAAGGAAAAGGAGTCATGATGAAAACCTTGATGAGATGTATCGCCATGCTTTTCATGGTGCTCGCGGCGCAGCATGCAGCCGCGGCAAACCCCGTCGAGTTCTGGGGCTGTAAATTTAACGACGGCAAAGACATGGAGGACTTGATGTCTTGGGTCGAGGATTGGAATGAGGTTGTCGATGGACTACCCGATGATGGTTACAACGCCTGGGTGATGACACCCATGTTCTCAAGCACCATGTCGGCCGTTGACTTCTTGTGGGTGGGCGCTTGGCCGAGCTATAGAGAGATGGGAGCGGGCTTTGAAGACTTCTTCAACGGTGAGGAGGGTGCCGCGGCCTTCGAAAAGTGGCTCGAGATCAGTAGCTGCGAGCAGCATGTACTCTTCTCCTCAACGCAGGTACGCGAAAACATGGGCGACTAAGCGCGTCCGAGCCTCTGCTGGGCCAGATGTGATTGAAGAGTTTGGAGGAGCCCCGGCTTTTGTCGGGGCTTTTTTTCGGAACTTTTTTTCAGTAGTTCGCGTGGGTAGTGAAGCGCTACTTTACGATGTACGCGTCGTGGGTCAATTCACCCGTGGCCGCATCGAAGGTCACTCTGTCAAGGTTTTGAGTGCCATCGTTGATCTTGAAAAAGATGTGCATGGTGAACTTGGTACCCTCTCTATAATAGGCACCCGATCCCGATCCAGATGCGAGGGTGCCATCCTGTAGTGCACCTCGGCCTTCACCGAGTACCGTACCCTGCATACCATCTGGGTCAGCAGTTAGGGTGTAGGTTGTGTAGACACGACCGTACTTACCCATCTCACCCGTAGCGGTGATGATGCCGCCGCCTTTGGTCAGGTTGATTGACGTCACCGTCATGGGTGCACTGTCCTGCCTGGGGGCAAAGGACAGATTGTTATCGGCCTCATCGGCGATTGCCGATCCAGCCAGGCATAGCGCGCAAAGCGCAGAAATCAGATATTTCATGGTGAGTTCTCCGTGTGGTTAAGCCTGCGAAATAGCAGAACGACCACCATACCCACTATTTTCCAAACCGTCCTCCCTCCAAGGGTGCGACGGGCACAAAAATCGACGCGGTTTGCCAATCGCGCCAATCACATTTGTTCGATAATAGTGATATCAGAGACGCGCCCAGCGCGATTGAGACTTTGAAGCGGAGAAATAATGGATGAATCAAAACGTCGATTAAATCTAAATGCCGCGATATGAATAGCTGGACCTTGGTAAATCCTGCGTCACGGCTATAGACTCGGGCAACATAAAATTGCGGTAGTGACGGTTAGCTGCAGCTGCCTGAATCCTTCTGGAGTAATAACATGATGAAAAATAAAGTCTTCACTTCAACCCCTTTAATGGCGGCTTTGCTGCTAGCGCTGCCGCTGAGTGCTTCAGCTGAACCCGTTACGACCGCAGCAGACTTTTTCCACCCCGATGGCGCTGTCGCCACGGCCGAGAGCTACCCGACCCTGGAAACGGCACGGCAATTGCTGATAGCGCAGGATCGCGCTGCGGTAAACACGATGCATCACAACCGCGAGCTTACGCCCACCGATGACCAGCCCGTGGTACGAATGAATCGCGACACCTATTACAGCTTTGCGGTCGTTGATGTTTCGGAGGGCGCCTCCATTACGATTCCAGAGATACCTGAAGGTAAATATGTGTCGGTTCAACCGGTGACCATGGATCACCGCATCCAGCCGATGTCCTACGGCAGCGGCACCTTCGAGCTTGCCACCCACTTTGGCTCCCACATGTACCTTCTTATACGACTCGACAGCACCCTGAGTCAGGCTGAGGCCAACGATATTCAGGATGGGATGACAATTAATGCAGCAAGCGCCACGCCATTTTCGGCTGAGCCCGTGAACAAGGAAAGTTTTGATGCCGTCGAGCTGGCCCTACGTCAGGAGCTTCCCGCTTTGGTGCAGGAGTACGGCGCGCAAGCGGTTTATGGCATGTTCACTGCGCCAACTGACGCTTCGCGAGGTCTTTATAGCTTTGATAAATATACGGTAGGCGCCGCATTGGGGTGGGGTGGCGCCCAACTTGCAGATAATCTCTACGAGACTTCCGCAAATTTTCCGGCTGAAGGTTGCTACTCTGGCACCTTTGAAGATCCCGGTAACGGCGCTTTCTGGTCGTTCACGGTCTACGATGAAAACGGCTTTATGTTCGACGATGTGGCCCACATGAGTTCCGATATTGCCACGCCGAATGAAGACGGAACGTTCACCGTCAACATGGGATGCGGTGCTGATGCCTTGAACAACATCCCTATTGTCAATAACTCTGGAATTTTCAACTTCGTTGTGCGCCACTATATTCCGTCGGAGCGCGTGATATCTGAAGGATACCGGTTAGCGCCAAAGATGAAGAAGGTAGATTAAATCCAGCTTGATGGCTTTTCCGGGCGTTGTTGCGAAGTAGATGCCTTTCTTCGGATGAAGCTGCTTGCACGATAGATCTCAACGCGGTTGCCTCCCGCGTTGAGCCCCCTTTGGCGCGCCGTCGCTGCGCTTTGGCGTCCAAACTCTGCTTTGAGCAGAGTTTGTCGAACGAGCAGTTTGCCTCTGCCAAACCCGCATCCACAAAAAAGCCCGCACTGGGCGGGCAAAGGACATACTCAATTGTTACTTCGTGGCGACCTTATAGGCCCCCATGATGGCACCTGCTGCCGCACCAACACCTGTTCCAATGACTGGAATGACTGAGGCCGCAGCACCACCAGCGATCGCGCCAGCAGCAACTTGCTTTAGCTCATCTGATTTCAGGGCGCTAACTGCGGTTTCTTTTGCCGCATTTCCCAGCTCTTTCGCTGTGTCGGATACCAATGCTTCCTTGGCTTGGCTCATAGCCTTTTCCGATACTTCAGAAAGCGTGAGTTGGGCAGCCTTAATTTTTTCTTCGATGCTCATGTCCATCTCCTTAATGTTTATTGGTTTGCCATCCGTGGCTGCGTCAGGTCATGTCTGCGCCTGCTGTCCTTGATGTGCTCAGTATCGAGAGATTAGGGCTGTGGCGATTGGCAGGGGACGCCAACCGTTTGGCGTAGTGCGTCAGATGGATTTTGGCCGGTTGTGCTGTTCTAAAGGTGTGGGTGTGGTGCGAGACTGTGCCTGCGTGATCAATCACCTCCACCGCATACTGCCGCCTAGCCTCACGGTGCGCTAACGGGGCTTCTTCCGCAGGAGGGATGCTTATTTCCGGGCACGATTGGCATCAGAAAAATTTTGTATGCAACGCTGAAACTGAATTCTGCGTGGCGTTGTGCTTCGCCCCCTGGGGTAGGGGGTAGGCCCAGCGTGTTAGCTGGTACGGCCATGAGGGGTATGTGTATGGGTTTGATCCTGGCTCCTAGCGACCTACCTCAGTCCAGAGCACTACTCTGGCAAGGTACTGTCTAAGGCCTGACTAAGGCTCCGCGA
>CAJXMD010000093.1 GCA_913056165.1 uncultured Halieaceae bacterium | reverse complement strand
CCCTTCATTTGGGCTATCGGCCCACCAAAAAGGTTCGCCAGAACGCTGCCCAATGTCACCCCCATGGAATAGACACCCAGAGCCGTGGCGCGTTTACGGGCTATAAAATAATCTCCAATCAGCGAATTGGCCGGTGGGGTGCAACCCGCTTCACCAATCGCAACACCAATACGAAACAGTAGAAGTGTGACAAAGCCAGCGGCAACACCGCACAGCGCCGTCATTACCGACCAAAGTACAATACACAGAGCTATTATCTGGACCCGGTTCGACCGATCTGCCCACAGGGCTATCGGCAGCCCCATAACAGCATAAAAAATTGCAAATGGAGGGCCGTAAAGCAGACCCCACTGGGCATCTGTCAGCTGAAAAGACTCGATAATTGGCTGTGCAACGACCGCAATTAAGGTGCGATCAATAAAGTTAAGCGTGTACACCGCCATGAGTAACAGCAACACGTAGTTGCGGTATAAGGGGGAACCAAATCCGGTCAAATGACCCTTACTGCTGTTACCTTCGGTAGACACCATTACTCATTTTCCTTAAACGACTTGGGCACAACGGTTGCACCGCGCAGTGCACTATACCGCGGAATACAAATGGGTAGGGACGTCAGGAACCGACCGAGAAACACCCAAAAGCTGGAAGGCATCAGCGACCCAAGGCCGCTGAAGATCAGATAGGGCGAACAGGCCTCCGTGCCTTCTTTAGTGGCCGGCAAACACCAGCATTTGTACAGGCATCACCAGTGCCTGAATACGCAAAATAACCGCATGCAGTGCACCTACCGCGTCCACCATGTGCAGAAAAAGGGTCTCACCGAGCCCAAGATCCCCTTGAGAGAGCAGCTCATGATTGTTGGTGTAGGCATTAGCAACACATTTGCTGCCAGGCATAACATTGTCCATACCACCGGTGTAGAGCGGTTCCATAGCGACTGTCAGAGTTCCAGGCCTTGCCCGCTGCATTGTGTCGATCAGCACATCAGAGGGCTTAATCTGACCCGCCGCCACGACCGGCTGAACGCGGGTAACAATCATGGGGATAACGGTAAAAGGATTAGAGAGACACACCACCTCGGCGAGCGTTCCAACCTTGATCACTGGCGTTGCCAACTGAGTAAACCCAGCAGCAATCTGGTAGCGCCCCGACTCGGGGCCGTCCGAGGGAATTAACACACCGGCAGGGCGTAAGATCGGATTGACGTAGTCTCCACGCTCCAGAAAGAATTGTGAGACCATGCCATCAACTCCCGCATAAATGACAGTCTTGCCAAGTTCGACCTCCGCCTGCTCCAGGGCACTTTTAGCGCTCTCGCGTTGAGCGGGTAAAACCGTATCGATTTGGGTCTTGACTGATTTGATGTTGGCTTCGGCTGCCTGCACACCCCCTTGGCGTTGAGCTACCGTGTTCTCCAAGCGCTCGATTTCAATCTGACTAACCAGTTGCTGACCACGACTCGAGACTGCTCGCTTTTTCTCCAACTCGTTCTCTGCCTGCTTGAGCGCACTTTCTGCTTGCACTAACGTAGCATTAGCCGCTGCCAACTGGGCTTCAGCCTGAACAAAGGCCGTGTCGGCCTGTCGCAGCTTGCTTCGGGCCACATTAACTGCCGCCAACTGTGAGTTATCAAGAAGACTAAAAATAGCGTCTCCGGCGGTTACCTGATCCCCATTTTTGACAAAGACCTCCTCTACCCGGCCACCGCCCTCAGGGAGCAGCGGAATAGTGCGGAAAAACGGCGCCGCATTAGTCGTAGAAGGGTGGTAATAGAAAACCAGTGTAATCAGTGAAATCGTCAAGATTAGGCAAGCGGTAATACCCCACCGCAATTCGTACCACATGGTGAAAAAGGTGATTTCCACCCCCCATCTCATTCCTTGGGCGTGCCGTCGGTAAAGATAATCAGGGAGGACCGTGATGAGTGAACAGAGGAGAAGCTCTAGCATGAATTAATCCTCCGCTCGACTTTGTGGTGTGGTTTCGGCGGCGGTCACTTCCTCGCTGGAGCCGCTATCATCTGACTGCGTCATTTTGGAAAGAGACGACGAAATATCGTTTAGCGGAGTGACCAAATCAGGGAATTTGATTAGCGCAAGAATTAATGCCGCAACCCAAAAAATATTGTTATGGGTAAACAGCGCCAGCAGTGCCAGTACCATGATGAGCTGCGACTGTGTATTGCCGTGCTTGTGGGCGAGCTGTTCGGGAATGGCGTGGAGCTTGAGGTAAAAAACGCCGATGCCAAGCACCATGGCTATGACGATAAACACAACGGCCGTGAACAGCGGATCGCTTCCGTCCGCTGCGCCGATAAATCCGGGCAACTCGTGGGGTGCAAGTGGGTGAATCTGGCCTGACATGCGTCCTCCGAAAATCATGCGCGTCTGTATCCCGTCATCCTAAACCAGATAACCATTTTCTCAAGGACTCGGTCGGGTTATCACTAAGCAAACCACGTCAAATCGATCGTAAGAGGGCTTTTTTTCGGTCTAAATTCTCTTTGGACTGACGCGAGACCGCTGAACATGGAAAACTTCCACTCGTCAACAAATAGCCATCGACGCGTTGTTGGAGACCGCCACAAACTTGGTACACTCCCGCCTTACTCACATCATCCACGTCACCTACTCTTTCATGCATCCTACGGTTTTAAAAAAATGGGCACTTGCGCTGGCTCTCCTCTCTATCTGTTTGACAAACTTTGCTGTTGCTCAGTCGATCGACGAAGATGAACTTGGCGCCTGGTATATTTATGCCTTCAGCTACGATGCAAAAGACAGTCGCTGGGGCGCGCTGGGCGACATCCAATATCGGAATTGGGATACCCTCGGCGACTTAGAGCAATTGCTTATTCGAGGCGGGATGACCTACAGGCCCGATTCTTTGCCCGGAAAATACACCTTGGGATATGCCAACATCACATCCGGAGCGTTTGGCAGCTCGTCCAGAACCCTACGAGAGGATCGTGTCTATCAGGAAGCGCTTTTCCCTCATCGGCTTGGTGAGCGTGTCTATGTACGACATCGATTGCGGTACGAGCAGCGGTGGGTTGATTATCAGGATTTTCGAACGCGATTCCGCTACGGCTTGTTTGTCGATGTTCCGTTTAACAAAACCACTCTCGACAAGGGCGCGTGGTATCTATCCCTATACAACGAGATCTTTCTCAACGGGGAACACGATATTGGGCTGGATAAGCGGGTGGACACCTATGACCGCAATCGTTTTTATGCCGCACTTGGGTACAGCATCAGCAACACCATGAAGCTACAAATAGGCTACATGCATCAGGACACCAAGGCTTATCAAAAGGGTCAATTACAGTTCGGGTTCATGCAGGCATTTTAGATCGCGAAGCGGGGAGCAGGCTTAGGTGGTAGACACTGCTGCCGTCCCCAATTGAGTCATTTTTTCCCTCACTTCGCCTTAGTCACGCTACGCCCATAGCGAAGAGGGCGCAAAGACTTCTATGGAATGAAGGGTCGTCTATTATTACTCAGCGTTACTAAACGGGGCGCTGCCAGATCGATAGGCCAAGTGCTGCTAGCGGTCACTTACTCTTCGAGACAGGCGCTCGCTGGCTCAACATCGATATCGCCTGAAGTCTCCCAGAGTGGGACCGAATCTTCAAAGCCCGTAATACGCAGCGCGGCATCCCCATTCAGAACAACTTGCAGGGACCGCCGCCTAATTTCCGCATCGCCGCCACCTGCACTCAAACCAAATGTATCCTTGGGTCTGAACATAAATACATGAATCGGGTTGCCAGCTGTAAACGATTTCGTGCTCCCAGCATCGGAAGCAAAGACGGCTCCCAGATAATGCTTAGCGCCTGGCAAGTCAACGTAGCTCGGACAACCCGCACTGGCGTCGAAAAATTTAAATTTTGCGTTGAAGGCGCCCCCTTGTATCGATACCTTAAAGCTAACTTTTTCAGTAATGCTTTCTGCTTCTGTCGCTTCCTCCGCACTGACAAGCCACGGCGTCCACATCCCAAGCACAACCAGAGCTATTATAAAACGCATGCTGCCTCCCATTTCCTGATTGATACCGTTACCCTACTGAACGCCCACAGAATCCTCTACACCATCGCCGTGCAAAAGACGGCAAGTTGATAGGTAGCGTATGATGGATTTGATACTTTATGGGGTGTTTATGAAAAATCTTATCTTGTCTCAATCCATTCTGTGGGCAGCGGCCGTTTTGGCCACCGCCATTTCAAACGACGCAAGCGTCAGCGTTCCACTCATTGTGGTCTGTGCCACTATCGCAATCGGCATGCTGCAACAAGAAATCAAGAAGCTCAAAACAGAAAGGTGAAGCATCCCTATTTTTGTTCGCCTGCCGTACAAGGTCGCTTATGTCCATTTTTTATAGCTGTTATCACGGCTTTCCATTGGATTAGCGTGAATGCAGAGTCGCTACCAGATCCGTTAGCGGCTGGCTGGCAAGGGAAGAAGGTGTGCGAGCAACTTCATGAGTCAGTCGACATGCGGGTACTGAGATGCACCTTCGAGCCGGGAGTTGGGCACGAACGGCATTTTCACACCGCGCATTATGGTTATGCCCTGTCAGGAGGAACCATGAAAATCACCGACAGTAGCGGCACACGAACTGTCGAGTTACAAACAGGCAGCGATTTTTACAGCAATGGTATTGATTGGCATACCGTCATCAATGTGGGCGAGACAACGGTACAGTATTTGATTGTTGAGCCCCTGTCGTAACAGG
>CAJXMD010000092.1 GCA_913056165.1 uncultured Halieaceae bacterium | reverse complement strand
AAGCCGGCCACTGTCTACGTCACCATCGGCATCGACCGCATAAAAGTGGCTGGCAACCTGCAGAACAAGCCGAGAATCGATCTCTGTCAGGCGCTGTCGCAGGGCTTCAAAACGCGGCGTGGAGAGAGCAGTCGAGCCTGAAATCAGCAGCATGAAGAGGGTCCTTACAGGAAGGGGCACAGTATACAGTCGTGACGCTCGACTGACATCCGTAGCCTAACTTTCTTCACAAACGTACACTTGGGCCATGCAAGCTATCGCGGCTCTTAGTCTACCCATTTATCTCTGTCTGGCCTTGGTGTTAACCGGTTGCAGCGACCAGTCGCTTTACCAACGCCTTGAACGGGACGGTGAGCTGATCCTGCTCACCCGAAACAGTCCGACTACCTATTATTTTGATGGCGACGAGGCCACCGGCTTCGACTATGACCTCATTAAAGGCTATGCGGATTCCCGAAATTACACACTACGGGTGAAAGCAGCCTTCACTCTCGAGGAATTAATCACCCGACTGGCTAAAGGAGAGGCTCACCTTGCGGCCGCAGGGCTCACGGTAACCCCAGAGCGCTCTGCGCGGTTTCTGGCTAGCGATCCCTATCTCACTCAAAAACCCTTAGTGGTTTATAAAAGCGGACAGCGACGACCGAGAGACGTCAGCGAACTGGCCAACCGGGATTTGGTTGTGCTGGCAGGAAGCAGCCACACTGAAACTCTCCTTAACCTGCAGAAACAACACCCCCAGCTTGCCTGGCGAGAAATTCGGGCCGCGGACACTCTGGAACTGATGCAGCTGGTGACGACAGGTAAGGCGGAGCTCGCCATTATCGACTCGGTGGAATTTCGGATGCAGCAACAGCTCTACCCGCGACTTGTTGCGGCACTTGAATTGGACAAGCAGGAGGTTATGGCCTGGTACTTGCACCCAGCGGAAGGGGCTGACGCAATGCAGGCGGATCTGAACGCCTATCTCTCTGAGATCGAGGCTTCCGGCGATTTGCAAAAACTCAAGGATAGACACTTTGGGACACTGGATTTTGCCTCACGTCTGAGCACCTTTACCTTCCGACGGAAACTTCAAACCGATCTCCCCCGCTGGCAATCGCTTATCGAGGAAGTGGCCGATGAGTATCAGCTCGACTGGCGGTTACTCGCCGCTATCGCCTATCAGGAGTCCCACTGGGACCCCGAGGCCCGATCACCGACCGGGGTGAGAGGCTTCATGATGATCACTCAGGTCACCGCCGAGGAACTTGGCGTAGACGATGTGCTCGATCCACATCAAAGTCTCCGTGGCGGTGCGCGTTTTCTGAAAGACCTACAGCGCCGACTGCCACCGGATATCGAAGACCCTCATCGTCTATGGATGGCGCTCGCGGCGTACAACATCGGTATGGGCCATCTGGAGGATGCTCGAATTCTTGCAGAGCGCAAAGGCATGGACCCCCACCTGTGGCCGGACGTTCGGGCCCAACTACCGTTTTTGCAAAACCCCGACGTATACCCGACCACCCGCTTTGGATTTGCTCGGGGGCAAGAAGCTGTGACCTATGTGGATAACATTCGCCAGTACCACAGCATTCTGCAACTGCAATCGGTGCCGGACTCCAGGCTTCAACCCCCTGTTGACACCAACGCGCTCTCGAGGGACCAAACCCGCTTGCAGCTGCCCAAGGCACTCTAGGCTGTGACTCATTTCTGCGCTTTCCGCTGCCACTAGCGCCGGCGCTCGGCAAAAAAAGTTTTGAGTAACGAGGCACTCGATGCCGCCAAGAGTCCACCGCACCAACGGACATCATGATTCAACGACGGTCCGTCGAGCACCGACGCGGTGCTGGTTACCGCGCCCGCCTTGGGCTCATAAGCGCCGAAATATAGAGAGCTGATGCGCGCGTGCACCAGCGCGCCACAACACATGGTGCATGGCTCAAGGGTGACGTACAGGGTGCAGTCAACCAGACGATAGTTACCAATTTTTGCTGCGGCCTCCCGTAGCGCCAAGATTTCCGCATGAGCCGTGGGATCATTGGCATGAATCTGCCGATTATGTTGTGCCCCGAGCACTTCACCCTCGGCAGACACCGCCACCGCACCAACAGGCACCTCCCCCAACGTCGCCGCAAGTTCGGCCTGCTCCAACGCCATGGCCATATAAACCTCGTGTGTCTCCCGCTCCTCAGGGGACAAGGCGCTACGCTCGCTCATTTCTTTGTCGCCTTGTCTGATTTCGCTGGGACTTTTTTTACCGGGGCTTTATTGAGCGGGGCTTTCTTTGCCGGACCTTTCTTTGCCGGACCTGTTGCTGGCAGACCTGTTTTCGGCGAGTGCTTTTTTATCTGGCTCTGCTTTGCCTGACCATAGTAACGCCAACACAGCAACGCCAGCGCACTTCTGTAGGGTGTAAAGGGAGCGGCTAGGTTGTCGGTGTCCTTGATCGAGAGTCGTTCATCAAATCCCATCAGATCTCCAAAGCCCACCCGCACCGCAAGATCGCCACTGGGCCAGATATCAGTTCGCCCAAGTGAGAACATCAGATACATCTGAGCTGACCACACGCCAAACCCTCGAAGGGCTGTTAGCTGTGCGAGGGCATCGTCGTCATTTAGCCGAGGTAACGCCTCCAGATCGAGGGTGTTCGTCACCACTGCCTCGGCGAGAGTCTGAATATAAGACGCTTTCTGGCCCGAGAGCCCGGCGGATCGCAGCGTGTCTGTCTCGGTCGACAAGACTGCCTCAGCGCTGATCGTCCCGCCAAGAGTCAACCGCAGTTTCTCAGCGATGCTCTCTGCCGCCTTGGTAGACACCTGCTGCCCCACCACGATTCGCGCCAGCGGCTCAAACCCATGGGGTTGGCGTCGCTCACTTGGATAACCTACGTGCTCCAGCGACATGGCAACACGCTTGTGCCGATCGGCAAGCTCGGTGAGCGCTTTCTTGATATGGGCCGAAGTCAAGGCAAAGCGATGTCGGGTTGCCACAGATTACCTACCGGTTTGCGTGCTCAACCATCATAACCAGATCGCCCCGACATTTAATACAGCACTGAGATACAGTACCCAAAACGGCTGTCTAACGAGGGGAACATCAAACAATCTGCCCATAAAAAACCCCGGCATGGCCGGGGTTTTTATACAAAACACAGAGATCAGCTCGCCTTGGCTGCGCGTCGCGCTTTCTCCTCGGCAATGACTTTTTCCGCCACCTGATTCGGGCAGGGCAGATAATGAGAAAACTCCATCGAGAACTGGCCACGACCCGAGGTAATGGTTCGCAGATGGCCGATGTACCCGAACATCTCGGCCAGAGGAACATCTGCCTTGATTCGGATACCGGTTGGAGTCGGCTCCTGATCCTTGATCATGCCTCGACGGCGGTTGAGGTCTCCAATAACGTCACCCACATTATCCTCGGGCGTAAACACGTCAACTTTCATGATCGGCTCGATCAGTTGCGGCGCCGCTTTGGGCATGGACTGACGGAAGGCGCCCTTTGCAGCCAACTCGAAAGCAATAGCTGATGAATCCACCGCGTGGAAACCACCGTCATAGAGTTCAACACCCACATCCAGAACCGGGAAGCCCGCCAGAGGGCCCTCTTCCATCATGACCTTGAAACCCTTCTCGATCGCGGGGAAAAATTCCTTAGGCACGTTACCGCCGACAACCGTGGAGTTGAACTGATAGCCGGAACCGGGCTCGAGAGGCGTGATGCGATAGTCGATCTTGCCGAACTGACCCGAACCACCCGACTGCTTCTTGTGGGTATAGCTGTCTTCCACCATCTGGGTGATGGTTTCGCGGTAAGCCACTTGAGGCTGGCCTACTTCAAGCTCAACCCCATAGGTACGGCGAAGGATGTCGACCTTGATATCCAGGTGCAGTTCGCCCATGCCTTTTAGGATGGTCTCACCAGAATCCTCGTCGGTCTCAACACGGAAGGACGGGTCCTCAGCAATCATCTTGCCGATAGCGACACCCATCTTCTCAGTCCCTGCCTTGTCCTTGGGTGCGACCGCAATCGAGATCACGGGCTCGGGGAAGACCATGGCCTCGAGCGTGCAGGGCTTGTCCGTGCTGCACAGCGTGTGACCGGTCTGCACGTTCTTCATACCGACACAGGCAAAGATATCGCCTGCCTGCGCCGTATCGATTTCATTCCGCTCATCTGCGTGCATCTCCACCATACGCCCCACCCGCTCGGTCTTGCCGGTCGCAGAGTTCAGGATGGTGTCGCCCTTTTTAATCTTGCCCGAATAAACTCGGATAAAGGTAAGTGCACCAAAGCGGTCGTCCATGATCTTGAACGCCAGAGCACGGAAAGGTTCGTCGACCGAAACCAGCGCTTTATCACCGGTGGGGGTGCCCTCTTCATCGGTCAGATCCTGCGGATCCACTTCCGTTGGGCTAGGCAGGTAGTCTACAACCGCATCCAACACCAGCTGGATGCCTTTGTTCTTGAACGCCGAACCGCAAAAGGTGGGGAAGAACTGTAGTGTGCGGGTACCTTCCCGAATGCAGCGCTTGATGTCCTCGATAGAAGGCTCTTCCCCTTCCATGTAAGCCATCATCACATCGTCATCCATCTCGACAGCGGCTTCGATCAGCTGCTCGCGGTAGGCAGCGGCATCATCAACCAGATCAGCCGGAATGTCGGTGACCTCATAATTCTCAGGCAGGCCAGAGTCATCCCAGATGTAAGCTTTCTGAGTAAGTACGTCAACAACGCCCGTGAACTCGTCTTCACGACCGATCGGTAGCGTCATCACCAGCGGGTTCGCGCCGAGGACCTTCTTGACCTGCTCCACCACGCGATAGAAGTCTGCGCCCACGCGATCAAGCTTGTTTACAAAAATGAGGCGGGATACCTCGGAATCGTTGGCATAGCGCCAGTTGGTTTCTGACTGAGGCTCAACACCCCCCGATCCACAGAAAACACCCACACCGCCATCGAGGACTTT
>CAJXMD010000091.1 GCA_913056165.1 uncultured Halieaceae bacterium | reverse complement strand
GGCCATGACTATAAGGTCGTCATTGTGGGAGACGCAGCGATGTCGCCCTATGAAATCGTGCAGCCCGGTGGTTCCGTGGAGCACTGGAATGAGGAGCCGGGAGAGCTGTGGCTTCGCCGACTCCGGCAAACCTATGACAAGTGCGTTTGGCTTAACCCTGTTCCCGAAGAGGAGTGGCAGTACACCCAATCCATCGGTATTACCAATCAGTTAATGGAGGGATCGATGTTTCCATTGACGTTAAATGGACTGGAGCAGGCGATGGGAGCCCTCGCTAAATAGCATCTTTGGCACTCTGACTGCGCATAAGAGGAGCAAACGCGATGAGCGAGGCCGCTACGGCCACATTTAGCGACTCAATCTTAGCTGCCATCGGTATCGACAGTGCAACATCTTTTAGCGACGCAGTGTGAGTGGATACGCCGTCAGTTTCCCCGCCGAGCACAAACACCGTTCCTGAGCTGGCCTCAAAGTCAAAGGCGGACCTCTGCGCATTCCCCTCGAGAGTGACGATACAAAACCCAGCGTTTTGTAAGGCTTGAAGACCCTCGTGTAGCTCGATACAGCGGACAACTGGAGCATGAAATACTGTCCCCGCTGAGGCTTTCACCACTAGCGGCCCCAAAGATGATACCCCTTTAGCGGGGTAGAGAATGCCGTCTATCCCGGCGGCCGTTGCACTCCTAATGATCATGCCGATATTTTGAGGATTGGTAATGCCATCCAGCGCAAGTACACGACAGCTCGGATCCCCGGCGCGAGCGATCAAAGCATCAACGCTCATAAAATTCGAGCACAGGATGTCTAGTGCGACTCCCTGATCCTGCTTGCGGTTTTTGGAGATTCGAGCGAGTGATTCCCTGGAGTGTTCACGTATCGACAGACCTTGCGCCTTCGCCTCCTTATAAATGGCGGCTGCGGTGCCATGCATCCGATTGCTTGTTGACCAGTGTAAGGTCTGGCAAGCCAACTGTTGGCTGACAAGCGCCTCCATAACGGGCTTGCGCCCATACACCGTCATCAACTGGTCGCGTATGACCGGGGCCTTATTCTGTTCTAAACTCATGGCCTGTTATCCAAAAGGTCTATCCGAGTGCAGGATCAAGTCGATTCGACAAACATCACGGGGCCGCTTGTGTTCTACACCACCGCTGGCTGCCATCTATGTGAAATGGCCGAAAATATTTTATATGCTCAACGGGTGGAATTCATCAGCGTCGATATCGAACAAGAGTTGATGCTCATCAAGCAATACGGCACCCGTATACCGGTGCTCAAAGATCATCGGGGTAGGGAGTTGGGTTGGCCTTTTGATGGTGAGCAGCTGTCTCGATGGATCTCGAGCGCTTAATTTTCCGTATTCACCTTGACCGCCAACATATCGCAACCCGCGCTGTGGAGTACGCCATCAGTTGTGGACCCCAATAGTACAGCGAGGCCATGGCGCTCATGACTCCCCATCACGATCAGATCGGCCCCCAGTGTCTCTGCCATGCTGGCGATCTCGACTTCAGGGCGTCCCATAACTAAATGCTGCTGCTCGGCGGGGATATCAAGATCCCTGCAAAAAGCGGCCAACTGCTCTGTTGCCTGCTGATAAATCTCATCCTGAATGGAAGAGAAGTCCATTGGAATATCGCCTCCATAGGTGATGCTAAGCGGCTCTACCGCGTGCAAAACGTGAAGCTCGGAGCGTCCAGCGACAGCCAGTCCGGCGGCACGGCTAATGACGGAAGATGAGGTTTTACCGAGATCAATGGCGACCAGAATCTTGTTATAGGCCACAAGCAATTTCCCCGCGCGACTATACAAAGCCACCATACCACCCGTACCCTCTGCCACCAATAGCTCTCTAAGGGACCCAATGACCTATATTATTATCCTGATTGCGGTGGCAGCCGTTGCTGGCCCTCTGCTTTCTGCGCTACCGAGCAAGCAACAGCGCCGTGTCACCCGTTTTCGCGATACGGCCCGTGGCGCGGGTATTCAGGTCAGATGCCGAGCACCCAGTGAGATTCCTCCTCGGTTGCAGCGTGCAACTAGTGACATGTTGGTGTGCTACGCGATGCGATGTGGCAAGCAGGGCTCAAAAAGTTCATCAGTGTCGGCATCGAGCGGCGGCAACAGCCTGTGGGTTAGGACGACTGCTGGTTGGGAAGGGCGGGATAGCGAGGCGCTACCGGCGTGGCTGACCACTCTCGATCCCGCTATTGAAGTCATTATCAGGCAGCCTGAGGAAGTGCAGGTGTATTGGACTGAACGTGGTCAGGATTCGACTCTTGAGCAGGTCTTTGAGACGCTGAATCGTTTAAAAAGCTAGGGTTTTCGTCGGCGGCAATCATGGTGATTTGATGAGGCGGGCGCAGATTTTTCTCTCATCTATTGCTCAACAGAACTTGACCCACGGTAGCTTGGGCACGTATATATGCCGGCTTTTGCCGAGATATCCTCGGCTGTGCCGCTCCTAAACGCGGTTCGGTTGGACACTCCATTATGGGAAAAGCATTAGTCATTGTTGAGTCACCCGCCAAGGCGAAAACGATTAACAAATACCTTGGTAGCGATTTCATCGTGAAGTCCAGCGTGGGACACATCCGCGATTTACCGACTGCTGGCAGTGGCACGACCTCTGATCCAAAGGAGAGGGCTGCTCAGGCAGCGATCACCCGAAAAATGGCGCCCGAAGAAAAAAAGCGCTACCAGAAAAAGAAAAAGCGGGAGCAGTTAGTGCGCCGCATGGGGGTCAATCCTGATGCCGACTGGAGTGCCCGTTACGAAATTCTGCCGGGCAAAGAAAAGGTTGTTGGTGAGTTAAAGAAGTTGGCTGCAAAGTCAGATGCTATTTATCTGGCGACTGACCTTGATCGCGAGGGGGAAGCCATTGCCTGGCACCTGCGCGAGATCATCGGTGGCGATGACGCACGCTATCAGCGGGTGGTTTTCAACGAGATAACGAAAAAGGCGATTCAGGAAGCCTTTGAGCACCCCGCAGAGCTCGATACCAATCGAGTCAATGCCCAGCAGGCCCGCCGCTTCCTGGATCGAGTCGTCGGCTTTGAGGTTTCTCCATTACTTTGGGCCAAAGTCGCCCGTGGTTTGTCTGCGGGTCGTGTGCAGTCGGTTGCGGTGCGTCTTATCGTCGAGCGAGAGCGCGAAATTCGCGCCTTTTTGCCCGAGGAGTATTGGGAGGTCCACGCGGCACTAGAAGTCGATGGGCATGCCCCCGTCTGGTTTGAGGTGAAGCGAGTCGATGGGCAGAAGTTTGACCCTAAGACTGAGGTTGAGGCTCAGGTGGCGGTTTCGGCTCTTGAGTCCGCGGCATTCTCTGTTGCGAGCCTCGATGCTCGAAAGACCAGCTCGAAGCCTTCTGCGCCGTTCATAACGTCAACGTTACAGCAGGCAGCAAGTACCCGGATGGGTTTCAGCGTCAAGAAAACAATGACCTTGGCCCAGCGCTTGTATGAGGCGGGGTACATCACTTACATGCGGACAGACTCCACCAACCTTAGTGCTGACGCTGTAGCTGCCTGTCGCCAACACATAGAGCGGGAATTTCCTCAATCGTATCTACCCGAAAAGCCAGTGATGTACTCCTCTAAAGAGGGAGCGCAGGAGGCTCATGAGGCGATTCGCCCGTCCGATGTTGGTATTCAGCAACATCAACTGCAGGGTATGGAGCGTGACGCGGAGCGGCTATATGAGCTGATATGGCGGCAGTTTGTCGCTTGCCAGATGACGCCGGCGCGCTATTTATCCACGACCCTTACAGTTGCCGCGGGGGCCTATGAGTTAACGGCACGGGGGCGGGTAGTAGAGTTCGATGGCTTCACCCGGGTTCAGCCACCAATGACGCGAAAAACCGAGGATGCCGAGTTGCCAGCCTTGAAAGAGGGCGATGCGCTTAAGTTAAACGCCGTGGACCCCAAGCAGCATTTCACGAAACCACCGGCCCGTTTTGGTGAAGCGAGCTTAGTTAAGGAATTGGAAAAGCGTGGTATTGGCCGGCCGTCTACTTATGCTGCCATCATCTCGACTATTCAGGATCGTGGGTACGTCCGGCTCGAGAATCGGCGATTTTATGCTGAAAAAATGGGCGATATCGTTACCCAGCGCCTGCAGGCAACGTTCAGTGATTTGCTCGACTATGGATTCACCGCGTCGATGGAGGAACAGCTCGATGAGGTGGCAGAGGGCAGGCTTGATTGGAAAAACCTGTTAGATCGGTTCTATGGTGATTTTCGTGACCGTCTTGAGCAAGCTGAGCAGCCCGAGCCCGGTGGTATGCAGGCCAACGATCCCACGCCGACTGGTATTCCATGTTCGCTCTGTGACAGGCCTATGCAAATCCGCACCGCAAGCACAGGGGTTTTCCTCGGGTGCTCTGGCTACAGCTTGCCCCCGAAAGAGCGGTGCAAAAACACAGTCAACCTGATACCGGGCGATGAAGTCGTCAGTGAGAATGCTGATGACGAGGCCGAATCCCGCCTGCTGCTAAGCAAGCATCGCTGTGGCATTTGCAATGCGGCGATGGATAGCTACTTGATTGATGAAACCCGCAAGCTGCACGTTTGCGGAAACAATCCTGATTGCGCCGGTTACGAGGTCGAAACTGGAAAATTCAGAATTAAGGGCTATGACGGCCCCGTGATTGAATGTGATAAGTGCACCGCTGACATGCAGTTGCGGACTGGTCGTTTTGGCAAGTACTTTGGTTGCACCAACACTGAGTGTAAAAACACGCGGAAGTTGTTACGTAACGGGGAGGTGGCGCCGCCAAAAATGGATCCAGTGCAGATGCCTGAATTGGCCTGCCTCAAGGTTGAAGACCACTACGTGCTTCGGGATGGTGCGTCTGGCTTGTTCTTGGCCGCCAGCCAGTTCCCGAAGAATCGGGAGACCAGACCGCCATACCTCGATGAATTGCTTCCCCATCAGGCGGAAATTGATCCGAAGTATCATTATCTGTTCGACGGGCCTGTGGTGGATGATGCAGGTAATCGTGCTCAAATTCGCTATAGCCGAAAAACCCGAGAACAGTATTTGATGACAGATGTGGAGG
>CAJXMD010000090.1 GCA_913056165.1 uncultured Halieaceae bacterium | reverse complement strand
TCGCGGTTCATGCGCACAACCGTCTGGTTGTTGAGATCAAAGGCGCCAGTGGGAAAGTGAAAGAACGTGTTCATCCCAACCAGTTTGGTGACGTTGTAAAAAGCGAGGTCACTCTCGGCAACTTCGTAGTTCTCCAAGGTCACCGGAATCTTCTCACCGGTGTCATCCGCGTGGATGGCGGCGAAACTGGATCCGTTATCCGCTGCGGTTGTTGGTGGCTCGGATTCTTCTTCCGTTTTGGATGAGCACGCGACATTCAGTGCAATACCCAGACCTAGTGCAAGAGTACAAAGTGACCTGTTCATATCGAATTCTCCCTAAACAGCCCTCGTGGTGGGCCTAATATTCTCCTGCCAGAGTTTATACTTACGCCACCGGCAGTCGCATTGTGGATCGCTACGATGAGACTACACGAGTGAGAGTTTGCGGCAATAGCATTTAGCGACAGTTTCCCAAGGACAGGTCGGACTCTGTGATCCATGAAAAATTCAAAGGAATCAACTATTAGGTCGGCACGTTTGGGGGAGCTGGAGCAGACGTGGCGTCGACACGCATGGCTCGGAGCCATCCAACGCTCTTCGGGTCTTGAATGCGGTGGTAGTAACGCGATCGAACAATCCAATACAGCATACACATAGCAAAACGCGACAATAAGGGCATGGTCGGTTTACATGAGCGCACTCGCTTTAATACTTTGGTAGTGCGTCAGCTCCTCGGTGAATGAAGCGCCTAAAACTAGACAGCACTGACAGCAAGCTGACTCATTCAACAGCGAAAGGGGGAACCACCATGTCAAATTCTAAACTGGATAATGTGGCGATGATCGGAGCCGGCACGCTTGGCGGACAGATCGCTTGGCATAGCGCTTACATGGGCAAGCAAGTCATGGTGTACGACATATCGGAGGAGGGCTTGGAAAAATGTCAAGCCGCGCAGGCTACCTACGCTGCCATTTATCAGAGTGATCTGGAGGCCAGTGAGAGCGATATCGAGGCTACACGGTCTCGACTTAGTTTCACGACGGATCTTAATGAAGCGGCCAAAGATGCTGACCTCGTTATCGAAGCAGTACCGGAAATGCCCGACGTGAAAATTGATGTTTACAAGAAACTCGCCGCCATCATGCCGGAGGAGGCAATTCTAGCAACCAACTCATCGACGCTGCTGCCCTCTGCGTTTTCTACTGAAACCGGTCGCCCCGATCGTTTCGGTGCTTTACATTTTGCCAACATGATCTGGGCCTTAAACATCGCAGAGATCATGGCCGGGCCTGAAACATCTGATGAGACGTTAAGGCAGCTCACAGCATACGCTGTGGAGATTGGGATGGTGCCCATTCCAATCTCCAAAGAGCAGAATGGGTACGTCTGTAATAGCTTGCTGGTTCCACTCCTCCAAGCGGCTCAATCCCTTGTCACTAAGGGTGTTGCAGACCCTGAAACCATTGACAGAACCTATATGATTATGAACCGTGGCTGCACCATGGGACCCTGTGGGATCATGGATGTGGTGGGCATGGGCACACTCAGCAATATCTTTTCTTATTGGGGCGCGCAGTTGGATGACCAGGAGATGCTCGCCAACGCAGCTTACATTCAGGAGCACCTTATAGAGGAGGGACGCACCGGATTGCAGGCGGGTCGCGGTTATTACGAGTATCCTAATCCCGCTTATCAGCAAGCTGGTTTTTTGAACGTTCCGTCTATGTCTGAGGTGCCAGCGCTCGCCGCGAAAGCCAAGTTAAGCTGATGCGGTGGAAGTGACCGTACCAAGACGCACATAGATCTTCACTATCTGGTTATCTCTATGCGTTAAACAAGGCGGGAGAGGATGATGGTGACTAGTCTGTGCCAGCCTATGTTGGCGAGGGATAGCGATAAAAGGTACTCTCAATTTCGGTCAAAGCAAATTCAATCAAAGTCAGTGTAGTTCCGAAAGAGAATAAGTATGCAGGCGGTTTTTCTGTCCTTGATGTGTCAAGTGATTGCAAACATTGAACGAGAGCTGCCTGCAGCCTGCCCCCAGCCGCCTAAGCTCAGTGTAGAAATCAGTAAGACCGTGATTGAGCAGTTCGAGCCGATTACCTTTGACTGGCAGAGTGACTATGCAGACACCTGCGTCAGCAGTGGGGACTGGCAGGGTAGTCGGTCTTTGCAGGGGCCAGTCACGACTACTTTTCGCACTACAGGTGAAAAGGAAGTTGTATTCGAGTGCGCTGGATCAGGTGGCTCTGTCAAACGCACCATTCAGTTCACCGTGCTGGACTCGCCTATCGAGACTGGTGAAACCCGTGTGGCAAACGGCGCAAGTTTTTTCGCTGACACGGAAAGCGGCAGTTTGTTTCACATTCCAGTGCACAATCACTACTCATTAAGAGAGAACGGAGGAACCTTTTACCCGAACTCCAGCACTGGAGAAATTATCGAGCTTGAGGCCGGATTTTTCGGTGATCAAGTCGTTAATTGTGTAATTGCTAATTTGAATGGTGATGAACATCCAGATGTGGTTGCCGTTTCTACCTCCACTTGGTACGCCAATGAGTACAGCAAGGAAGAGGACATAAAAAACCCAGAAAAGCGTCCGAGGGTTCATATGCTTCTCAATTCGGGGGAGGGATTCTTTGAGTCAGCCCCAGAGCTACTGAACGGTCAGGCCCATCATAGGATCAATTCATATAAGGACATAGAAGCCGCCGATCTCAACAATGACGGTTTGGATGATATTCTCGTGGCGTCCGACGGAGGAGGCTCGGAGCTTATCCGTGACGATGGAATAACAATCCTAATGAGCCGAGAGGACGGAACTTATTTCGATGCAACACAAACACTTGTTTTCCCGCTCACCTCGGTTGATCGAGGAGATTTTCAGGAGGACGTGCTGCAGATTACTGCAGGTGTCGTGCTGGCACCCGATATCAATGGAGATGGACTAAAAGATATTTTTATTACAGGAAGCAGTAGCAATTCGTCGTTAAACGCGGTCCCGACGGTGTTTCTTAATTCAGGAAACCAGAGTTTTGAGCCATTAAGTAATTTTGTTCCCGGAGAGGGTGATATCTGGACCTTGCGTGACTGGTCAGCCTTTCGAGAGGGGGAGGTTGTGGATTTTGACCTCGATGGTGATGATGACATCGTTCTTCTTTGCTATCGCGACTGTTTTTATGAAACGTCACCACTCGCAGAGGGCAACCAGGGTAATGGACTTGTTTTGCTCAACGAAAATGGTGTGCTTGAGCCGAGTAACGCCATTAACTTTCCAGCGGGTCTTTTTGGAAGTAACACAAAAAATGACGCCATTGATGTGGGCGATATTAACGGAGATGGTTACCCAGATATCGTTACATCAAGCGGGAAGGGTGAACCGTACTATGTGAATCGAAAAATACAGGTGCTTGTCAATCAAGGAGGTAGGGGCTTGATCGACGAGACTAATGCCCGGATAGAAAATATCAGGACCGATGCAAATGGTCATGCCGAGGGCCTGATATTTTTAGTCGATTTCGATCGGGATGGCGATTTAGACATTTTTGATTTTCAGGCCAACGTCCGGGACGGATTGTCTCGATGGGCAATGGAGTTTACGGAACAGGAGCGCGCGTTCCCCTATTTTGCCAATGGCGGCGCGGTTTTTATTAACAACGGGTCGGGAGGGTTCACGTTTCTAGGCGAAGACTTGCACAACGCTTCAGGATTGAAGGAAATTAGCTGGCCCGATTCCAATCAAGCGAGTTATAACCTTCAGAACTTATATGCGCCTTATAAGACTTGCCCCATCGATTTCGGCAGTGAGTTTGGCATGGGCTTTCTTCATGCGACATACCGTTGGGATGGTGTATTTGATGACCCTGAAGATGGCGAGGTAAGTAGCATTGCTACTGTGAGAGAGCTGAGGGCCGCTGACAAAGCACTGCTGAATCTTGAATGATCCAGCAGGGCGAGTCTGTGTTGGCCCACCCTTCTGCCGGAGATGCTTTCTTGAGGAGTGGTAACGCGACCTCCAACAGACGGCCTTTCCGTTACTTACGGTAAGGGTTGCGGACTAGAAAATTGAGCAGGAGCCAAACCATCCCTGTTCTTTGTAGCAGAGAGCGATATCGTTATTGAGTTGTGCCGGCTGATAGTGCTCGAACTCCTCAATGTCCCACGACCCTTTCATTATGACGATTTCACCGGGCCCCTCTGGCTCGTAGGCCCGCGTATCACCTTTGTGCCAGAACATCAGATCTAATTTGTTGTCCTGGTCGAGGTGCAGCGGGTAGGCACCATAGTTAAAGGCGTCCTTTCTGTCATGAAACCAGGTTTGTGGTGATGCAGAGCTGATTCGCCTCTGACTGAGTTTCCCTGTGCCGTCGTTTATATAAATGGATCCTCTGTTTTGATGCCCGGACTTACCCAACATATCTATATACCCATCCCCGTTGAGGTCCTGAAAGAACATTCCTGGCGTATTCCACACAAAGCCGGCCTCAATCAGTGGTTGTGGCGTCTCCTCGAGTTTTCCATCGCGAATATAAAAGGTTTGAATCGGGCTGAGTGGACCCGCTAGGTAGCCTTGCGAGGTTTCGATGCCGCCGTTGGTGAGATAATAGACTCTGTCCTCGTCAATGGGCTGCTTAAGGAAATCCCCGAAGGGAGCACCGCCATCGTTTTCCTGCTGCATGAACAGGACAAGCTCTCCGTTACTGCTCATCCTTGTCACCTTCATATGAAAGTAGTTCGGCAGAAGGGTAGGAATATCATGAATGTAAACGCCCTCTTGAAGGGTGTAGTTAGCGCTTTCGGGGTCGTCGCCGACTTTGGCGACAAACAAGTCGTCATCATCTGGGATGTAGTAATCACTCAGGGTAAAGCCTTCACCGGCTTCAAATCGCCACAGGGAAAACCCCAAGTGCAAATCAGGTTCTCTAGCGATGTCCTTGTAAAGTCGCTCTCTACCCACCAGTGCCTCATGGACATTGGGCACGATTAAATAAGTCTCTTGGGTCAGCTCATCTGTAAACGCATGGACGTATACATTGCCGCGCTCTATGGCGTAGTCGTAGTTAGTGTACGAGTGCCATTCATCTGTAACGTCAACAAACTCCGTGCCGGTCCAACGCGACACAGCGGTTACACCATAGTTGAACATCACCATATCGAAGGTGCCCAACAGATTGGGAAAAACCTCGACGGCTTGACAATTTACAGGTGGTGTCGCGGCAAACGCTACTTGGTAGGTGCCGTCGCTATTGCTGGGTAGCATCGATTGATAGGAGTCTCTCGTGCAGTCTGT
>CAJXMD010000089.1 GCA_913056165.1 uncultured Halieaceae bacterium | reverse complement strand
GCCATGGCTAAACGATTCGCGACCGATGCCGGCTTCACGATTTGTAATCAAGCGCTTCAATTGTTTGGGGGGTACGGGTACATCAAGGAGTACCCTGTTGAGCGGTATGTCAGGGACACCCGCGTACATCAAATTCTGGAAGGCACCAACGAAATTATGCGGGTCATTATCGGCAGGCGGCTGTTAATGAATGACGCGCTGGAGGTCATTAAATGAGTGTCAGTCAATCGGACAAGGTTAAAGTCTCTCTTGATGGGCATATTGCTCAACTCACCATCGATAATCCTGCTGCGAATACTTGGGATACGGAAAGTCTCCCCGCACTCAAAGCGATTGTTGAGGCGCTTAATGACAACCCCGATATTTATGCCTTGGTGCTAACCGGGGCGGGAGAAAAGTTTTTCTCTGCAGGCGCTGATTTGAAATTGTTTGCCGATGGCGACCCTGCAACCGCAAAAACAATGGCCGACGCTTTTGGAGCGGCATTTGAGACGCTCGCTGATTTTCGCGGTGTGTCTATTGCTGCCATTAACGGCTTTGCCATGGGCGGCGGGCTAGAGGTTGCTCTCGCCTGTGATATACGGATTGCCGAGGCTCAGGCCCAGATGGCATTGCCTGAATCAAGGGTGGGCCTACTACCTTGCGCGGGAGGAACTCAGCGATTGACTCAGCTGGTCGGGGAGGGGTGGGCCAAACGAATGATTTTATGTGGCGAGCGTGTGTCTGCTGATAAGGCGCTCGAACTGGGTTTGGTCGAGGAGGTAGTGCCCACAGGTGAATCGTTGGCGACAGCGACCAGACTTGCCACACAGGTGGCGCAGCAGAGCCCAACCTCAATTGCTGCATGTAAACGCCTGATTCACAGCGCGCGCGATATCTCCATAAGCAGCGGACTTGCTGCAGAGCGTGACGAGTTTGTTGAATTGTTTAGTACCGAAGATCAGCGAGAGGGCGTCAATGCTTTTCTCGAAAAACGGGCGCCGGTATGGAAGAACAGGTAATGACGGGGGTTCATCAACAGCTCATTGGGCATGGTCCCATCAAGGTTGGGCATCTGACCCTCGATGCCCCCAAGACCCTTAACTCGCTCACTCGCGAGATGGTCGAGTCGCTTACGTCGGCGCTCGAAACGTGGCGTGACGACCCAGCCATCGCGGCGGTTTTTATTGACGGCAGTGGTGACAAGGCATTTTGCGCGGGTGGCGACGTGCAGGCGTTGCGGAATTCATGCCTAGAAAATCCAGGCGGGCCCTGTGAATACGCGGAGAACTTCTTCGCCCGCGAATACCGGATGAATTACATTCTTCATACCTACCCCAAACCTATTGTCTGCTGGGGTCACGGTGTCGTGATGGGAGGGGGTCTTGGCATTTTGGCCGGCTGCAGTCATCGGGTGGTGAGTGAGCGGACTCGCATCGGTATGCCCGAGGTCACGATTGCCTTGTTTCCGGATGTGGGTGGTAGCTGGTTCCTCAACAAAATGCCGGGCCATGTGGGGCGATTTCTCGCTTTGACTGCGGCCAATATCAATGCAGCTGACGCCCTTTTTTGCGGGCTGGGTACGGTATTTTTGGGCCACGAGCAGAAGCAGGCGGTGCTGGATAAGCTGGCGGACGCCTCTTGGACAAGGGATGCCAAGACTGATGCAGGCATCGTCGATCACGTGCTCGCATTAACACCCGCTGTCGACCCGCCCGAGCCCCAGCTCGAGTCGGTCTTTGATGATATCAACACGCTGATGGCAGGGGATGACCTTGGCGTGATCGCGAGCCGGCTTCTGGATCGTCAGGGAGAAGACTCCTGGATTGGAAAGGCCTGCCAGGGATTTGCGCACGGTTCAAAGCTCGCAGCTTCCTGGATTTTTCGCCAACTCAATGAATCGGTGGAACGTTCTCTCGAAGAGGTTTTTGAGAGCGAGCTGATTCTGGGTGCCAATATCATGCGCCACCCGGAATTTTCCGAAGGTGTGCGCGCGCTGTTGGTGGATAAGGATCGTAACCCACGTTGGGCGTATACCGAGGTGTCGGCTGTCCCCGCTGACATTCTCGATGGCTTCTTTGTAGAGCCTGCCGGGGCACCGAGCCTTAAATTACCGGTTTAGTCGGAGGAGTCACATGGCGGTTATCGGATTTATTGGGCTCGGCAACATGGGCGGACCCATGGCCAAGAACCTGCTCAAGTCAGGCCACACTGTTTATGCGTTTGATCTCTCTCAGGCAGCGCTGGACGAGGTGGTAAATGCTGGGGGTGTGGCGGCGAGTGATGCGGCTGAAGCCTGCGAGCAGGCGGAGGTGGTCATCAGCATGCTTCCCGCGGGTAAACATGTACAGAGCGTGTATCAGGGAGAGGACGGGCTGCTGGCCCAACTCGCTGAAGGCGTGTTGGTGCTTGATGCCAGCACTATTGATGCAGGTACCGCGCGCGAGGTTGCTAGCGCCGCGGCGGAGAGAGGCATTGATTTTATGGATACCCCTGTGTCGGGGGGTGTAGCTGCCGCTCAAGCAGGGACGCTGGCCTTTATGTGCGGCGGTAGCGCCGAGGCGTTTGCAAGAGCCCGCCCGATCCTTGAAGCGATGGGCAACGGGGAAAAAATATTTCATGCAGGTCCAGCGGGGGCCGGGCAGGTGGCGAAAGCCGCGAACAATATGCTGTTGGCGATTCACATGATTGGGACTTGCGAGGCCTTGTCGATGGGTGCTGCTCACGGCCTTGAGCCTGCTGTTCTCTCAGACATCATGAAAGCCAGCTCCGGTAACAACTGGTCGCTGCAGGTCTACAACCCGTGGCCCGATGTCATGCCCGATGTTCCCTCAAGCAAGGATTATCAACCAGGCTTTATGGTGGATCTGATGGTTAAGGATCTCGGTCTTGCGAACAAGGTTGCTGATGACGCCGATATAAAAAACACAATGGGAAAGCTGGCGCTTTCGCTCTATCAGGATCATCAGGAGCAGGGCAACGGCCAGCGCGACTTCTCGTCGATTTTGGAGCAAATCCGCGAAACTTGATTCGTCAGTGCGGACGACTATTCCCGCAGCCTCTGTAGCCATTCAGGATTGTCGGCTTTAAGTCTTTCGCCGATAAAGGTAGCAAACTCGAAAGTTAGGTGATGTGTATCCACAGCGATGGGATGTCCATCGGTGGTAGTGCCCGCACAGCTGTTGATTTGGCCACTCGGGCAGAGCAGCGCCATTTTGTCGAAAAAATGATCGGTGATCTCAGCGAGATCTTCCTCGAGCGGGCCGTCTGGTAATCCTCCCCAGGGTGGTGTTTCCAAGTTTGGGGGTCGGCTGCACGCCGACATGTCCTGATACTGGTTAATCAACAGGGCGCAGTCCCGAGTCGTGCTCAGGTAGTCGCCAAAGACGATGACCTCGGTGAGGGGTTGATTGGTTTTGATGGTGGCGATGATGTTTATCAATGCCTTTTTCCGCTCGAGCACTGCAGCTGATAGAGGGCCTGTTGACCATTCCCCTGCGGAGCGTCGATTACTCAGAATCACCGCCTTCCACTGTATGTTACTCATTGCTTGTTTTAGAACGTCGAGCCGCCTCTGACAGCCTGACTGGCTGCTTTGTGCCCAGTCATCAATGACGATTAGTTCGCCACAGCCATTGATAGAGCCAAAGTTAACCAGCGTGTGCTCTCGTCCACCTGCTAATGCCGGGGTCAGAATATTGAAGCCATCGGGCTCGTGAGAGTTGCCAATAATCAGTACCGGAGAGGTCAGATCTTGTGGGCAGCGGTTTGGGTTGGTGAGTTGATCAATACGGCAGGCGTTAGCCACTCCCTTGAACCTGTCGCGCTTGTAGCGCTCGATGGCCTCAGCGGTCAGCAACACCTCCCGCTTACTTAGTTCATCGGGATATTTGGCGATTACCAGGCACAGGGCCAGCAGCAGGAATCCACTCGCCAAGATACCCAACGTTGAAGAGTCCCAGTGAGCTACTGTATCCCGCCTGTAGAAACGTCGCTCTACATACCGATGAAGCAAGGCGGCGCTTATCAGACTGACGATACCTAAGAGAAGTTGTGAAATAGCGCCAAGGGTGCTCATGGAGGTGTTTTTGTACAGCGTAATAATCGGCCAATGGGTGAGATAAATCGAAAAGGACCGTATTCCAATCCACTGAATGACCGGGTGGCGGAGCCAGGGGCTGGGTTCCTCGCTGTCAGCGGCAATGAGAACAAGTGCTGCGCCTGTCGTGGGTAAGAGTGCAGTCCACCCGGCCGATGCGGCGCCAGCATCCAGGGTAACGATGCTGAAAACACACAGGGCAAGCCCCGCAGAGCGCAGAAGCTGACTGACAAAAAGCGACCCCCGATACTGCCGCCAGATGACGAGGGCGATTGCTCCGACACAAAACTGCCAGACCCTGAAGGGCAACAGATAAAACGCGGCGGGTTCGTTGCTTGTCGAATAAATCAGCCAGCCGGTCAGACTTATGCCAAGACTTCCCAGCAGTGCCGATAGGTACAGCGGCGTTTTTGCGGAAGATAGCAGCATAATAAGCAGCGGCCATAACAAGTAGAACTGTTCTTCAACCCCAAGTGACCACAAATGCAGAAGAGGTTTCAGGGAGCTGCTGACATCCCAGTACCCGGCTTCCATAAAAAACAGGATGTTTGCCCCGTGCAACACCGCACTGGCCCCTGATTCAGCGACGCCTTTGAGCAAGCTTGGTTGAAGCAAAAGCCAGCTCGCCAGCAGAGTTACTGCCACTGTCACATAAATGGCGGGGAAGAGACGGCGAACTCGCCGTGCATAAAAGTCGCGGAATCGAAAAGTTTCGGCGGCTAGCTTGTCTTCGATTAAGCCGGTGATCAGAAAACCCGACACCACAAAAAATATGTCAACGCCCAAAAAACCGCCATGGAAGTAGGGAAGATCTAGATGGAAAAGCACAACGGCGATGACCGCCAGCGCACGCAAGCCATCGATATCGGCAAGAGAGGACAGTGTGCGGCCAGGCATGCTCATACGGATTTAGATGACAAGCTCTCCGAAGATTGGCGAGAGTATGAACAGCTCGGCAGGGTTATTTACGCTCATTGTGGCGCAAGCTCGGTACCCAGGGCCTGCTTGAGGGGGTCAAGCCAAGGCTCATAGTTTTTCCATTGTTCCAGCGCGGTCGAGAAAATCGGTTGTCGGACCTGCTCGGAGGATGGCGTTCTCACGTTGCGCTCGGTTTTGTGAAACTCAAGGCACGATTCCTCGAAAGGCACGCCGCAAAAATCGAGCATTCGAGTGACCTGGGCTTCTAGATCAGCGACGACATCTTCGTGTTGCACCCGCAGTACGTAGCCGGGGATAACCTCATCCCAATGGGCCATCAGTCTGACGTAATCTTTGTAATAGCGTCCAATGTCGTCCAGTGAATAACTGAAGAGCTGTCCTTCAGCGAACAGCTGCTTGAAACCGCTAAAGCAGCAGGCCATGGGGTCACGCCGGGCATCGATAATCTTAGCGTTCGGGAGCATGAGGCGAATGAGGCCGATATGACGGAAATTATTCGGCATCTT
>CAJXMD010000088.1 GCA_913056165.1 uncultured Halieaceae bacterium | reverse complement strand
CGCCTTGCGCTTTTTCAGGCGCCAGGGTGGCGGACGGATTATTTTTACTTCCTCGGTAACGGGCCCCACCGTGGCGATGCCAGGCACTTCAAATTACGCGGCCTCGAAAGGGGGAATGAATGCCTTCATTCGAACCGCTGCTCTGGAGCTGGCGCGGGAGAATATTACGGTTAATGGTGTAGAGCCTGGCTACATCATGACCCAGGCGATGGGCCTGCTTGCTGACGAAGAAGAATTGAAAGAGATGGCCTCTCTGATCCCTGCCGGCAAAATCGGCATTCCAGACGATATAGCTTACACCATGCTATTTCTTGCAAGTGATCAGGCGTCTTACATCACGGGGCAAACCATTATTGTAGATGGAGGGTCAACTCTCCCCGAAAGCCCCGTGGTGTTGCGTGCTTTTTATGAAGAGCGCGGTCAGGGATGACGACTGTTAACAAGGCCAGCTCCCTTGAGCCATCGGTCGGCGAGTTATTGGCGCGGAGAGAAAAGCTGCTGGGAAAAAACACCCCGCTGTTTTATGACTCGCCGCTCCATTTAGTCCGCGGTGAAGGCGTGCACCTGTACGACGCTGAAGGCAACCAATATCTGGACGTCTACAACAACGTTCCGAACGTCGGGCACTGCCATCCCAAGGTGGTTGCTGCGCTTACAAACCAAGCTTCGACGCTCAATATTCACACTCGATATCTACACGAGTTGATTCTCGATTACGCAGAAAATTTGACGAGCAGTATGAGCCCGCCGTTGTCTTCGGTCATGTATACCTGCACGGGGAGTGAGGCCAACGACCTTGCGCTGCGAATAGCTCGGCAGGTGACGGGTTCAATGGGAATCATTTGTACCGACGAGACCTATCACGGCAATACCACTGCCGTCGATGAGTTGGCGACATTGTTCAACAACGGTCAATCTCGGGGTGAACACGTTCAGTCGGTCCCATTTCCTGATACGTACCGACCATCGGTCACAGGTAGCATGGAAGAGTGCTGTGCTCATTACCTCGCGTCCATTGACGCCGCGATAGATGATTTCGAGAACAGTGGGATTGGACTTGCAGGGGTGGTGGTTTGCCCTATTTTTGCCAATGAGGGCGTTCCTGTGCCGCCTACCGGTTATCTCCAAGGTGTTGCTGATCGGGTTCGTCAGCGCGGTGGCATTGTGATTTTTGATGAGGTGCAGTCCGGTTTCGGCCGCACGGGGAAAATGTGGGGGTACCAATACGCTGGAGTGGTACCCGATATTGTGACGATGGGCAAACCGATGGGTAATGGGCACCCTGTGGCGGGGGTTGTGTCGTCGTCTGAGCTAGTTGATCGGTTTCGAGAAGAGGTTATGTACTTCAACACCTTTGGCGGAAATCCTGTTTCCTGCGCGGTCGCACAAGCGGTCCTGAATGTCATTGAGGAAGAGCAGCTGGTCGCCAACGCAAAAGAGGTAGGTGCTTATCTGCAACAGGGATTACGAAAGCTCCAAGATCAATATGAAATTCTTGGAGACATTCGAGGTCCCGGTTTGTTCATCGGTGCCGAGCTGGTATGCGATCGGGAATCGAAGCGGCCGGCAAGTCAGGCGGCGGCCAAGATTGTCAACATGATGAAAGATCGGCGCGTCTTGATCAGTAAAATTGGGCGCTTCGATAATATTTTGAAAATACGGCCCCCTATTGTTTTTTCAAAAGAAAATAGTGATCAGCTATTAGACGTTCTCGATGACGTTCTTAGTCATATTGAGCGTGAGGGATATGCTTGATGCAAAGTGTGGATCACACTGTCGCGACTGAGGATGATTTATCTATCTTTGAAGAGGTTGCCCTGAAGGCTGCGGCGGTTTGGGGACTGCGCCCGAAATCGCTATCCCTGATCAAGCATCGGGAAAATGCGGTTTACAAGTTGCTGACTGAAGATGATCAGACATTTGCGCTGCGTATCCATCGGGAGGGGTATCACAGCGACGAGGCCTTGAAGTCCGAGTTCGTCTGGATGCAGGCGTTGGGCGAGGCTGGAATTAACGTGCCCGAGTTTCTGCGCTATGACGGGGCGGAAATCTTTGCGTCGGTGTCACATGAGAAGTTGGCTTCCCCCAGGCAGGTAGATCTGCTGCACTGGATTGATGGTGATCAGTTGGGGTCCGTTGAAGAAGGCCTCGGTGAAAACACCGAGCAGATATCCCACATCTATTCCGTAATCGGAGAAACCATGGCGCACCTGCACGCTCACAGTAGTGCATGGTTGCCACCGCCAAACTTTGTAAGGCATTCGTGGGATCTTGCAGGTTTGCTCGGAGAGGCCCCGTTTTGGGGACGTTTCTGGGAGCTGCAATCCCTGTCTCCCGCGCAACGTGATCGAATTATCTCGGCGAGAGATTCTGCCATGGCAGAGCTCTCAATCGTATCCAAAGCTTCTTCGCAGTTCGGCATGATTCATGCGGATCTCGTGCCCGAGAACATTCTGTTGGAGGACGGTCAGATTCGAATTATTGACTTTGATGATGCGGGATTTGGCTGGTATCTGTTTGATATCGCTACGGCGCTGTACTTTATTCAGGATGATCCAAATTTCGATTATGCAAAATCCGCGTTGATAGGGGCGTATCAGGAAGTTCGTCCACTTCCGCAGGAAGATCTGGATAGACTCCCCCTCTTTATGCTCGTCAGGAGTTTTACTTACCTAGGCTGGGTTCACACAAGAACCGGATCTCAAGAGGCTGAGGAGCTGACGCCGGTATTGATAGAGATGTGCCTCGCCGCCGTGAGTCGGTATGAGTCGTATCTGGGGTGAGCCTTTTGCATGGCTGCAGGCCGGTCTTCTGAGGCCTTCCAGATCGCTTCACCATGATGGTACCGTGCTCCAACTTTACAGCGCTTGTTCCGGTAACAACCAGCCCGCGGAGGAAAAGGCATGTCTACAGTATTGGTGACCGGTGTCACCGGCTTTATCGGCCTTCATTGCGTTCATCAGTTGATACAAGCAGGTCATCATGTTCACGGCACCCTGCGGTCAAAATCCAGAGAGCATGAAGTCAGGGAGTCATTGAAGAGAGCTAATCTGGCTGATGGCAACCTCGTATTGTTTGAGTGCGACTTGCTTGGCGACTCAGGGTGGAGCGATGCCGTGAGAGGGTGCGATTACATCCTACACGTGGCCTCACCATTTATTGCCGGTATTCCAGACCATGAGGACGACCTCATCAAGCCTGCTGTGGCAGGAACAAAAAAAGTGCTGGAGCTTGCTGCCCAAGAGGAATCTGTGAAGAAGGTCGTGCTCACGTCTTCCTTTGCGGCGGTGGGCGATACCTTTGATGGTACAACGGTCTTTGATGAATCACATTGGTCAAACCTCGACAATCCAAATATCTCCGCCTACAACAAAAGCAAGACGCTCGCAGAGAAAGCTGCCTGGGACTTTATGGATTCGGCCAAGAGCTTCGCCTTGACGGTGATCAATCCGGTCGCTGTGATTGGACCGATGCTCTCAAGTGATTTGGGGACCTCTAATCTCTTTGTAAAAAAGATGCTCGATGGATCTACGCCAGGTAATCCTCGAATACATATCGGTTTCGTCGACGTCCGGGACGTAGCGAGAGCTCATGTCGATTCCATGACCAATACCAAAACGGATGGCAAGAGAATCATCCTGTCCCGGGATGAAATCTGGGTTAGTCAGTTGTCAGAAATTCTCCGCGGGTTCGGTTATAAAGCCCCCAAATTCAATCTCCCTAAGTGGCTTCTAAAGATAATTGCTGTATTCGATAAAGAGGTAGCAGGGTTGGTTCCCTTGATTGGCAAAGTCAAAGACATTAATAGCAAAGAGTTTGCAGCGTCCTTTGATTGGCAGCTCAGGTCCATCGAGGAATCCGCCAAAATAACTGCCGATCAGTTGAAAGCAATGGGGGAGATTTAGGTAAGTGCGATAGGGACCGCTGCTCAGTATCGCGTGGATGATGGACAGCTGCTATTACTCAGTCTGCAGTGCTTTCGCCTTTTGCCATGAGTATTAACCACAGCTGTCCGATGATAATAAACAGTGAGCCACTAGAGAGCAAAAAGGGGTCGATGTAGAGCTGCTCGTTAAAAGTAAACTCGCCCTTCGATATTTTTACCCAGCCCATAAAGTTTTGGTTGACGGCGACTACCGCCCCCAGAAATCCAATGACGGATGCGAGATATTTAATCACCCAATGGTAGGTGAACGGCAGAATCATGATGACTCCCAACAGGAGGATGACGGTTCGCTGGACCGTGCAATAGGGACAAATATAAACCGTGCCTGCGAATTCCATACCCCACGCTCCGGCTCCTATGATGATGGCGAGCACCCCAAGCGCGAATTGATTGCGTTGCCAGAAGTGAAGATCGAAGAGAGTCATCGTCATTTTCCTGAAAGTGGTGAATCGGTAAAAACTGTTTCAGCGGGATTATGCGTTGTAAGACCGCAATGTCCTAGTCTCGACGATTTGCAAAATTACACGGTCAAATCAGGCGCGCGGCGCGCCAGCTATTGATAAACCGAGACCGCGGCATAAATTCGTTGGAAAAAGGCACGAAATAACAGTTGAATATGGGGCCCTTCATGGTTAGTTGGAGCGTTGGCTCTAAACCAGCCATGTTCTAACTGTCACGACAACCAAGGAGTTCAAAATGAATAAGTTTTTTACAGGCGTTGCCTGCCTGATGTTTGCGGGCTCGGTCCTTGCAGCACATCACGAGGAGGCGTCTCCACAGGTAGCAGAAATCTATGACTGCAATCTCAAAGAGGGTGTCACCGCGGATCAGTTGGCAGCCCTTGGCGCTGGCGATTTCGCGGCTTTGGTAAAAGAGCATGACTTGACCATGACCTCTTTTCTCTGGGAAGCGGTGGCAGTGAATCAGCCCTACGATCAAGTTGATGTCCGGTGGGTCAACTATTATCCCACCTGGGGCGACTATGGTGACGCGGATGTTGCATGGCGTGCACACGGGGGCGAGGTAGCCGCGAAAATTAATGACATGGCCACTTGTGCCAAGCCTACCACCTGGGCCGTACAGCCAGCGGGGGAGGAGGCTCCAGCAGCACCGGTGAAGCCACTGTACATAAGGGTATGTAACCTCAAGGAAGGCAACACCATGAAAAATGCCATGGCCTATCGTAAGGCAGTCAACGCCGCACAGAATGCCGATATAGACGGCACGGTCGGCAGCTATGTGTTTACGCCGGGCTTTGGTTTCTCCGGTTTTGACTATGCCGCTATGGTGACCGGTAAGCCGGAGGATATGATGAAGGTGTTGGACAATACCCGTAACGGGTCCACATCATCGGCGTTGCAGGATGCAGGCTTGAGCGAGCCCGCAACCTGTGTGGTGGATCTACACCGCTCGTTGATGATGGTTAACTAGTCTTTTCTAAACCAAAAAGCCCCTGTTACGACAGGGGCTCAACAATCAAATACTGTACAGTTGTCTCGCCCACATTAATGACGGTATGCCAATCGATACCATCGCTGTAAAAATCGCTGCCTGTTTTTAGGTCGACAGTTCGTGTGCCGTTACCGTCTTTAATTTTCATGGTCCCTCCCGAG
>CAJXMD010000087.1 GCA_913056165.1 uncultured Halieaceae bacterium | reverse complement strand
GAATTCCTGTACGTGGCCGTCCTCGGCCTCGGTGATGCGGGTACCACGATGCGGACAGGAGTTAAAAAACGCTTTCGCCGTGCCATCTTCCTGACGGACCATAATGATTGAATCGATCCCCAGCTCGGTAGTGAGGTAGTCACCGGGCTCCGGCATTTGATACGCCACCCCACCGATATTCCAGACGGTGTGCCACACCTTTTGGTACTCGCGCCGCAAGTAGTCGCTGCAGGTATAGCGGTCACTGCCCACAGAGTCACCGCGCAACTGTGGATCAGCCTCTTTGGGTGGCCGGGTCAGTGCACGTTCAAGGATCACGGGGTTTGCTGCGTTCATTGTCTCTCCAGCTAATCGAATATCTGCTTTGCAGTGAGCTTACGGTCGCTTATCAATGACTTCGCCAGCGACCTTCTCGAGGCGCATGTCGTAAATCTGCCAGCCAATGCCCTGGGTATAGCGGACTTTGCTGTAGTAAGTACCCAAATAGATATCGATCACACGATCATCATCTTGGTGCCACGCCTGCAGAAAGCTACTCATCTTGCCCTCACCGCCTTTGCCGTCGGCATCAGGCAGGCTGTCGAGCTCCACAATCTGGGTGCCGAGCAAATGCTGTGTGGAATCAAACACAGAGAGCGCGCCGTCCACCACCTTCACCCACTCGTCGGGGCCCACCACCCGGAACTCCGCGCCGCTGGGGTCACTGGCGCGAATCGTGGCATCCTGAGTGAAGATCCTGTGGTAGACCGCGCGACCGGCCTCGATGTTCTCCGGCACATTGGTGCCGATTTGATCCGTGGCGCGGGCATAGAGTCTCTGGAGATATTCAATCTCGTGCTTGGCCACCATCTCGGCCACGTCGTGGTCACTCGCCTGCACAGACATCGCCCCCATCCAGCACCACATTAGCGTGGCCAACCATACTGCTCGTTTCATTGCCGTCCCTACTCCTCATACTTGTTCTAGCACTAGCCGAGATCGCTCACCATTGTGTCCCATACCGAAGGGTAAGCAACCATCCCCATAGCAGGAGCCTCAACATCGACCGCTACCCCAGGCGCCCGTCAGCCCCCTTTGCGACCTGCGAGGTAATCGTTCAGCACCTCGTGAAAATAACGCACCCGCGACTCCTGATCGGCCAGATAGTAGTCGTCGAAGCCTCGCGACTCCCAGCCATTCTGCTGCGCCTCTGCGAGCATCATGTCCTGCCATACGATCGAGTCGACGATTTCAGGAATGCCCTGCCCGCCATCGAAATCCAGCGTTTCCGATTCACATTCGGTCACCGGGAAAAGCCCTTGGGTCATGATGCCGTGGGCCTCGGCCTGCCCCTCAACGGGGAACGCCATGCACCACAGGTCGAAGGTGCATTTGGTGGGATCTTTCGGGTCCGGCTCAGTGCGGAAAAAGATGAGGTTGTCAGGCAGAAAAGAAATCGTCACGTTCGGAAAAATCACCGTGTGCGGACTGTCGGTGAGCTCCTCATCATTCATGTGCTCATAGTGCACATAACCCTTTTCTCTCCAGTGCTTTCGCTTGGCCGCCTTCAGATCCATCCAACCCTGAATCGCCTTGGTTTCAAAGTCCGGGTAGCCGTCAGGATCGATATCCCACATGCGGAGAATGTCATCGAAAGGATGCGGCTCGCCCTCGGGTAGACGGTCGCGCAGACTGGGGCGCATCGGCTGTACCGTCCGTCCGTGCCCGTTGGGCCAAATCTCTGATCGCGCGCTCCAATAGTCCTGATCAATCCACGGTGGTACCTGTGGGTGCGCGGTGCGCGTATGGTACGACTCACTGAAGTTAACCGACGCGAATTTCCAGTTGGTGTTGAGGCGAATCTTGCGCGCAAAAATCCGGACCGCCGTCTCCATAGGATAGTTTTTGTAGATCTCGGGTAATGGGTGCAGGTAATCCATCAGGCCCGGGCTGTCATCACTGAAGCTGTACCAGACGAAGCCACCCCAGGTGTCGCATCGCAATTCCTTGAGCTTCAGCTTTCCGCAGGGGTCACCTTGCGAGAAGTTTTCGGGGTCCTGCACCGATTTCAACACACCGTCGATGCCCCATACCCAGCCGTGATAACGACAATGAAAGTCTTTAACCGACGAGCTCTCTTCCACCAGTCGCAGTGCGCGATGCTGGCAGACGTTGTAGAAAGCTCGAATGGAACCATCCTCTTGCTTTGCACAGATCACCGACTGGCCCATGAAGTCGTGCACGACAAAGTCGCCGGGCGCCTCAAGCTCCACCAAGCGCCCTGCCACATGCCAGATCTTGGTCCACATGTGATCCCACTCTTGTTGAGCGAACTCCTTGGAGTGGTAGCGATCACCCGAGATAGCGTCGCCACGCAGCAAAGTCGGGTCTCGACCATCCATTGTCTCGGGGTGGACAGGGATATTCAGGACAGGAATTTCGAGCTCTGGTTTGTTCATGGTGGCAACGTACTTTTTATTGTTTGAACCCAATGGCACTGTTCCGGCCAGCCATGACAATATAACGCCTCTGCGCCATGGTGCGAACTCCAGCTGAAACGCCACTCAAGGACCAAACAATGCTCAACCGCCAAGTCGTCTTAAAACGCCACCCACAAGGTATCCCGTTGCCGGAGGATTTCGATTTGGTCGAGGGCAGCATCGCCGAGCCAGGCGAGGGGCAGATGCTGGTCCGCAACCTGTTTTTCTCTCTGGAGGCCGCGATCCGCGGCTGGCTGGATGGCAAAGCGAACTACTTCGAACCAATCCCGCTTGGCGGCGCCATTCGCGGACCCTCTGTTGCACGAGTCGTTGAATCTCACCTTAAGGGCTTTGAAGCCGGCGACCTGATCTTTGGCCTGCACCACTGGGAGGATTATTCGCTCAGCGATGCCGACACGATTTTGCTGTCGAAACTGTCGCCCGAGCCCGACATACCCCTCTCCTACTACTCAGGCGGGCTGGGCGGCTCAGGCCACACGGCTTACGTGGGTCTACATGAAATTGGCAAGATTCAGGCGGGCGAGACGGTGCTCATCAGCGCTGCAGCCGGTGCTACCGGTTCTATGGCCACGCAAATCGCCAAATTGCGCGGCTGCAACGTCGTGGGCATCGTGGGCAGTGACGAAAAGGTCGAGTTGGTGACACACACCTTGGGCGCCGATGCAGCAGTGAATTACAAAACCTGCGGTGATCTCGCTACCGCCATTTCGCAGGCCTGCCCCGAGGGCGTCGATGTCTATTTTGACAATGTCGGCGGCACCACGCTGAACGCCGCACTCGCGTGCATGAACACGTTCGGCCGCGTGATTGGCTGCGGCATGATCAGCGACTATAACGATCAGGATAATCCAACCCCGATTTACAACATGTGGAAGCTGGTGGAGAAGGAACTCACGATGAAAGGGTTTCTGCTCTATACCTATATGGACAAAGTCCCGGCAGCGTCTGCGCAGCTCCATGACTGGGTCCGGGCGGGTGAGATCACCATACTGGAGAACATTACTGAAGGCCTGCCTAACGCAGGCTGGGCCTACAGCGAAATGATGCGCGGCGCGACCATTGGCAAGAATCTGGTCGCCATGGACCTCCGCGCTGATGAATCTGCCGCGTGATGATCGACAGACGCTCGGCACTGAAACATGACTGCACTCAAACTACGGAACTGAACAGTGGGTATGACATTGATTAAGCGCGTCCTGAAAATCCTGATCGGCATAGAGCTGGTCTACTTAGTAGCGGTGAATGGCGTCCTGCAGTTGCAACTGACTCAGGATCTGGTCAATAAAATTCGCCCCGAGAAGTTCTATGTTACGTGGGAGAACGCCTGGAGCTGGTATCCGTTTCGGGTCCACGCAGAGGGCATTTTCGCGAACGGGCAAGCGCGCACGCAGCAGTGGGAGGTCACCGCCACTTCCGCCTCCGGCTCGATCTCGGTCTTACCGCTGATCCTGAAGCACGTATATCTCTCCGACGTTCAGGCTGAAAACATCGACTACCGGCAACGTCCGCGTTTAAAGCCCGACATTGATTACAGCGGCAGACTGGCCTACTTCCCCGAGATTCAGGGTAGAGAGGTCGTCCCCGTTGATACTGAAGAGCTAAAGAAAAAACGGCCCTGGAAAATCCATATGAATGGGCTGCAGGCCCTTGGGGATCACCGGTTCTGGGTCTACAACCTGCAGGGCACCGCCAGCGGTACTGCTGAAGGCAATCTCTATACCGAAACGCGTCGCGGCGCCTTTTGGCTAGACGTGGAGGAGTTTGAACTTGATCTAGGTCCGGCTTTTTTGAACGGCAAAGCCGAGGCGTTTCATGGCGGCACTGTAGCGGGATCACTGGGCTTTTCCCCACTGGTCCGCGCGGAGCACCCCGGGCGCCGGATGCTGCGCTTTGGATATCTTGATGCCGATCTGGATCTGACGGTAGATAGCCTTGATTTCATCAATATGCTTGCTGGTAGCTTTAGCAACTTCAGCATCACCGGCGCCGGAAGGGTTCAAGGACACCTCTCGGTGAGCGACGGTTTTGTGCGGGCAGGAACACAACTCTCGGCAACAGCGGAGAACTTGAGTGTCGATATGTATGACATCAACGTCCTCGGCAAGGGGGTAGTGAACATCCATACCCCCGAGACCGAGGACATACCGCTCGGGCTCGACGTGCAATACGATCAGCTCACTGCCACCCGAGAGGAGGAATCTGCACCGTTTCTCATCGGGGAGACGCTGCACCTTGAATATCGCGGCTCAAATTTCATTACACCCGATCCGAGTCTTGGCTTGGCAGATTTGTGGGACGATAAAGAGGCGAGGCAGCGACGCGCCAACAATAGCCTGAAGCTCTTCGTGGACAGTGCGACGGTGCCTGACATGTCAGCGCTCAACTATCACCTGCCGCCCGAGACCACACTGCAGTTTGCCGGCGGCACCACAGAGTTGAACGCCGAGGTTTTTTTCGGTGAGGAATCACTGGGTGGAACCATCCAGCTGGAGTCCGTCTCAACACAGGTTCAGATTGACGAGCAGCGCCTGAAGGCGGATCTCGATATCGATATCAACCTTGCCGGTGGCAATCCGAGAGCCTTCACTGCCGACTTCACTGGCTCCACACTCCGTTTGTTCAATGTGTACGTTGAAGGCGAGAAAGAGAAGTTCGAGGGCGACTATTGGTCCACCTCACTCGAGGTCACCTCGGGGGAAGGCATTTTTACGCAGCCGATCAAACTGAGTGCGGAATCGCTGATCACCGTGAGTGACACCCGCCCACTGGTGGCCCTGTTTAAGAACCGGAGCCGGACACCCAAATGGTTGGGCAACATGATGTCGGTGAAAAATCTCGAAGGTGCGGCAGAGATGTCATTGAGCGGCGGAAAATTGCGGGTCCCACTGGCCTATGTCGATAGCGAGAAGGCAGAAGTCGGCATCAAGGCCACATTCTTTGAGGGTGAGCGAGAAGGCATGGTATACGCACGATATAAAAAACTGGACACCTTGGTGAAGCGGTTTGACGGCAAGCGCGATGTGGACATCATCAAAGCACGTCAAAAGTTCGAGGAGTACGAGCTGCCGTAATCGCCGCGGCTCGGCTCAAACTCGGGAGGTCGAACCCTCTAGATCACCC
>CAJXMD010000086.1 GCA_913056165.1 uncultured Halieaceae bacterium | reverse complement strand
TAGCGCCAGTTGGGCTCTGACTGAGGCTCAACGCCGCCCGATCCACAGAAAACACCTACACCGCCATCGAGAACCTTCAGAGATCGATACACCTCAACCGTGAAATCCACGTGCCCGGGTGTATCAATGATGTTTAGGCGATGATCGTTCCAAAAACAGGTAGTCGCCGCGGACTGGATGGTGATGCCACGCTCCTGCTCCTGCTCCATAAAGTCGGTGGTGGCCGCACCATCGTGAACCTCGCCGGTCTTGTGAATTTTGCCGGTGAGCTTGAGGATACGCTCGGTCGTGGTGGTTTTACCCGCATCGACGTGCGCAAAGATGCCGATATTTCGATAGAGGGATAAGTCTGACATGATTCATTTCATCCAGTTGGCGATTTGAAAACAGCTAGTAAAAGGCTGATCCGACAGCGCCAGAAGACGACGTCAGAAACAGCATCAGATTCGGTGGCCGCTTTATATACCATTCGAGTGCCATTCTGAAGGGGAAAGGTGAAGAATCGGCACGATTTCCTTCTATTTCGGGGCAAAACCCGCCGTGTAATGACAATTATTGAGCGACCCGGGTGCTAAAGACTTCCTTTAGAATGCCTAGACAGGAACTCGACAATCCATACCCGCCGGCACACGGAGCGGTGGGGTTTTATCCGGAAGCTGAAAACAGCGGCCTAGGTTTTGCGAGGCGGTTCCTGCAACCTTCATATAAGCGTGACGAAATGCCTAGTCTGATGCGATTTTTTGTTATTGGTACGCTCGTTACTGCGTGCCTTTTACCTTCTTTAGCTCAAGCTCAAAACCTGCCCCTGAGCGGTCAATCCTGCATACCCGAATTCAACGCAGGCAATCGCTGTACCAGCAACTCCCTTGCCTTCAGAGCGATCTCGGTCGACCCCTCAGTATCCCGCTGCGAAATTGGCGAGACCCTCGATCTCCGCATAGGCGTAACCGTCGGCACGGGAGTCCTTCGTGCAGCCAAGGACCGATACAACCTGAGTTTTTGGGTAGGCGAGGAAGGCAACTTGGCCATTTCAGATACCGGTACCTGCACGGTAAGCGCATTGCAGCCAGCCACAAACGATGAGTCCTCGCTCGATCTCCAGTCAGGCAGTGGCCCCTACAGGCTTACCAATGGGGATACCTGCGGAGATATAAGCGACAGCGAAATTACCTACCACGAGTTTGTCGCTAGAGACATCGTATGCCAGGACACCAACGGTAATGGCAAGCTCGACATTCCCATGGCCCTCGCCTGGCAGAACAACGCCAATCAAGATATCTGCTCGGATCCTCTCGACACCTCCACCTACTACCCAAAGCAATCCTCGCACTGCCGAGAAGAAAAACAATATGACCTCGACATCATTATCGTGGAACCCGCTCCACAAATAGACATTGTAAAGGTGGCGGTGCCACGCATTGTGCGCGAGCCGGGCGACACGGTGTATTTTGAGGTCGAAGTGTTCAACGAATCCAACCGAAGCGATGACGTGGTCGTCACCGACCTTACAGACGACATCTATGGCGACCTCAACGGACAGGGTAACTGTTCTGTCGGTGCCAGCATCCCTCCCGGAGGTGCCTACCGATGCGAGTTCAGTGCGATCGTGACGGGAGCTGCCGGCGACATCCACCGCAACGTGGCGACTGCGCGAGTTGTTGACAGTTCAGGGCAACCCGCGACGGACAGCGACGCCGCTGTGGTGGTAATCCTGCCCGGGGACGCTGCTAGAGAAAGCTCGGTGCGCGTGGTCAAGGAATCCTCGGTTCAATCCCTTCCGGAACCGGGCGGCGACGTTACCTACTCGGTGGAAGTATGGAACGACGGGGAGACTGATCTGGTGGTTACGGCACTGTCGGATGATCAAGTCGCAGGCAACGATCTCAACGGACTCGGAACGTGTGCTCTACCCCAATCCATACCGATCGGAACCGCCTACCGCTGCGAATATCATCAAGTTATCGACGGGCGGTACCCTTTGTCTGTCGTTAATACGGTGACCGCTGACGCTTTCGCGCCCTCCACAGGGGATAACGTCTCAGGCAGTGATTCTGCGACGGTGGCGCTTACTGATACCCCAGTGAATCTGGATATTCGCAAGCTTGCTCGACCACGAATTCTGTCCCAAGCCGGAGGCGCTGTAACCTACCGCACGGTTATCGAAAATCACTCGCCGGTAAAATCTGTGAGCCTCACCAGCCTGGTCGATAACTACCACGGGGATGTCAGTGCCGACTGCAATATGTCTGTGGCTTCACCGGTTGTGCTCACCCCGGGCGCTGCCATCGAGTGTGATTTTATCCGTGCCGTGCCCGATGCCTCGCAGCCGGCACCTACAGAATACCCGGCGTTTATTACTGACACGGTTACTGTCACGGGTAAAGCCGACAATGGCGCAGATGTGAGTGAATCAGCCACCGAAGTGGTGTTACTCCTGCCCGCCTCCGACGCGCTGCCCCCCGCGATCGAAGTTGAAAAATTGGTTTCCCCCGACCGCTTGACCGATGCCGGCGGTGAGGTCACCTTTAGCGTCGAAGTGATTAACGCCTCCGCCAGCGAGGCCGTGCTGATCACCTCGTTAGTCGACGACATTCACGGCAATCTCAGCGGACGAGGTAGCTGCGATCCAGTGAGTGAGGCACAACCCCTGTCTATTGACCCAGGTGATGTGTACGAGTGCGCCTTTTCAGAGACCCTTCAAGGTGCGGGTGGGAGCTCTGAGACTGACACCATTACGGCGAATGGATTTGGCGCGGTTTCCAATGACGATGTCACCGCTTTTGATCAGGCCGAGGTGAGATTCACTGCTACCCCCGTAGATATCAGCATCACCAAAACGCCAAATACCGTCGTCACGAGCCCGGGTGCACCAATCACCTTCACCGTCCTGATCGGCAATAACAGCGTTCTGCCTGTTTCGCTTACGTCGCTCACAGACAGCGAATACGGTGATCTCAACGGGCAAGGTGACTGCGCCACCCCCACCACCATCGCAACCGGCGCCGAGTATCAGTGTGAATTCACCGTCGCCATCCAGTCCAACATTCGACCACTAGTGCATTTCAATCAACTTGTGGCCACTGCGAGCACCCTTGTCGTCGGATCAGTCGGCGGATCATCTAGGGCTTCGGGAACGGCAACCGCTCAAGACAACGCTTGGGTCCTCCTGCTGATGCCCCCCACCGACATTTTTCCTGTGCCTATCGGAATGATCTGGCCTCTGGCGGGGCTTGGTATTGTCGGTATTGTCCTCCGTTATCGCCGTCGATGGAGACGTTTAAGGTAGCTTCCGCAAAAATCCGAGCTGTCACTGAAATCTGCCCTCGCTACTCCCGTTACTCAGGTGGTCGTAAAGCGACATGCTCTGTGGCGGCTTTCTCCATTCAAATCACGACAGGTTGCATCTAACCGTCAGTAAAAGCTGAGGTTTTCCGAACACTTGGGGCAGTGAACGCCACATAATAGTGTATTGAGCAATGTGTCAATCTAACTTGGGGGAGAAACGCATGCTGGTGGCACTTTTAGAGCGTCTATTCGCGGGGGTCGAGTCTCCGGGCCCAACTGCCAGCAGCCTACGCCGCGTCGGACTGCCGCCAGTGCAGGTACGGCATCTTTCACTGACTGCTCCCAAGGCCTTCTCCGTGGTCAGCCAACAACCCAGCAAAGGAGTGCACATGGGTCACACGTCACCGAGTCAATTGCGGTTTTCTACAACCAAGCACCAACCGAGATGGATCGGGCGTTCGTTCCCGCTGGCGCTCCTGCTCGCCAGCAGTGTGCTAATGGGCGCTGTGCCAGTGCACGCAGGCACGACCATCAGTGACTATGGTGACGGCAGTTGTGTGGATGACGATCATTGGGCTAAGGCCAAGACGGATCCGAACTGGACCTGTCAGATCAAAATTGAAGGACTCGGGGCGGGAGGCTTTTCCCAGCAAACATTTGATTACGCCGACCACCACATCTTGACCGTCACGGATGGTGCAGCGGACCCCTGCAGCGTCGATAACAAGAAAGGTAAGTTACCGACTGGCACCCCAAAATTCTGTTTCAAAGTGGGCAATGAGGTCAGGGGGGTATGGAATTGGTCAAACAGTAAAGGTGCCGGTAGAACGCAAGGAACTCTAGCTTGGCTTAAGTCAGTGGAACAGATCGGTTCGTCTACGCAAACGGACGAATGCAAGTCAGAGCTGACCGTGGCGGGGCGTTGCCCAAACCGGTTGAGTTCTGGGTTCAGCGCCTTCTACAAGATGGGCGGCGAGGGCGGGTCGAGAATCCGCGACCTCGATACATCAAATCTGCAAGATATGAACGCCATGTTTCGGGATGCCAAGAGATTCAACGAGGACATCAGCGCATGGGACACCGCTAAAGTGACCGACATGAGCAGCATGTTTTTAGATGCGAGCGCCTTCAATCAAGATATCGGCGGTTGGGACACTTCAGCGGTGGCGGAAATGGGCTGGATGTTCACGGACGCAAGCGCCTTTAATCAGGACATCGGTGGATGGGCCACGAGAAGAGTGCGCAACATGGACTACATGTTTGCGTCTTTTAATGGTTCAACCTCGTTTAATCAAGACCTGTCCGGCTGGGACGTGCGGCTCATTGAGGGAGAACCTGAAGGGTTCAGAGAGGGAACGGCGGCGACGTGGGCCGGCATTGCGGGCACTGCATGGTGCAATGAGGGCCAGCCCCAGTGGGGCACCGACGGCACCAGCGGCTGTAGCACTGCGCAGGCTCCAGATGAAATTATCGACGCCATCATGGGCGGTGGTACTGTAATTGGCACAGAGTGCGTGAACGGCAAAGTCGCCGAGCTAGGCGCCAATGAGGCTATTCCCTTCGGGCCAGATCAAACGCTCTATGTGAAAACCTCGGGCACGACTCGCCTCCGCAAATACGCTGGCTATACCTGGGTAAACGGCACAGGCGAATCGAACAAAGACAAGGTGAACTTCGTCAGCCTCGCTACCGGCTCGGCTGAGGGGGTCGCGCATTATCTGTCTGGCTTAACCGCGGTCAATGATGTGGCCGAGTTTGGGACCAGCAGCGGTGGCCCGGCCGCTGTCAAACAAGGCCAAGGCACCCATCAGATGCAGTTCGTCAGTCAGACAAGCGGGACTATCACGCTGGGTACCATGTATACCGCTGAAGCAAGCGGCGGTTATCCAACGGAGTACAGTTGCGTGCCGCCCGGTCTGCTCCCCCCCGACAAGCCCACCAACGTGGTCGCTGAGGCTCACGCCAGTGGCGGCATGCTGGTCGAATTTGATCAGGATGGCCCCGGGGGCGATCCGACCTATTACACCTATGAGGCCGAAAACGAAGACTTCCGGAGCCGCACCGGTCGCGTTGTCGACGCGGATGGCAATGACGATATTTCCTCTCCGTTTTTGATTATTGCGGACCCACCGTTCAGTCAAGATGCCGGTCAGTGGAGAATCAAGATCACCGCAGTCAACGCTGCCGGCGAAGCCACCAGTGACTGGTCCAACTGGATCACCCCCAGCGTTGAGGAGCCCCCTGTACCCGACGCGCCGGTCATTACTGATGTGACCACTGCCAATGGGAAGGCAACCATTAGCTTTATCGCGCCCGAGGATAACGGCGAGGCGATCACCAACTACGCCTATCGCCTCACTAGAGAATTTGATGATCCGGGCGAATACGAAGAACTCGATCCGCCCATCACCACCAGCCCGTTCACATTGGCTGGTCTGAACAACGGCGAGACCTACACGGTATCGATTGCTGCCATCAACGCTAACGGCATGGGCCTTGATTCAAATGTGGTCGAGTTCACGCC
>CAJXMD010000085.1 GCA_913056165.1 uncultured Halieaceae bacterium | reverse complement strand
CCCGACGATCTGCACATAGCCATCGCCATCCATGACCGCCAGATCACCCGAGTGCAACCAACCGCCCGCATCAATAGTCTCGGCGGTGCGCTCAGGATCATTCCAGTAGCCCTGCATCACAGAGTAACCCCGGGTGCAGATTTCGCCTTTTTCTCCAACGGGCACAACACGACCCGCGTCATCGATGACTTTGATTTCCACCCAGGGCACTGCGCGTCCCACCGTCTCTGTGCGTCGCTCCAGAGAGTCATTGGGAAGCGTCATGTTATTGATGGGGCTCACCTCGGTCTGGCCGTAGCCGATGAGAATATCGTCCATGTGCATCTCTGAAATAAGACGCCGCATGACCTCTACCGGGCACGGCGCGCCCGCCATAATCCCCGTGCGTAAACTGGAAAGGTCAAATTGCGAGAACGAGGGGTGATCTAGTTCCATAATGAACATGGTGGGAACGCCATGGAGGGCCGTACAGCGCTCTTCCTGAACAGCTTTGAGCGTGTCGAGAGGGTCGAAGGCCTCGCTCGGAAACACCATCGTGGCGCCGTGCGAGACGCAAGCCAACACGGAAAGAACCATGCCAAAGCAATGATACAGAGGCACCGGTATGCATAGCCGGTCCTGTGGACTCAGGTCCATTGCCGCGCCAGTAAGATAACCGTTATTGAGAATATTGCAGTGTGACAGCGTTGCACCCTTGGGGTTGCCTGTTGTGCCGCTGGTAAATTGGATATTAATCGCATCGTCGGGTCGCAATTCTGCGGCGAGCTCCGCAAGACGCGCGTGATGCTCGGCGGCCCCCATTGCACAGACGCCATCGAAGTTAAGCATACCCGGGCTCTTTCCCGTGCCCATGCGGATGACCCGTTTGAGATGAGGTAGAGTCTTGGATTGGAGCGCACAGGGTTCGCAGTCAGCCAGTTCGGGGGCGAGCGTCTGCAACATGCCCAGATAGTCACTGCTTTTGAATTGCTCCGCAGTGATGATGGTGTCGCACTCGACTTTATTGAGCGCGTATTCCAGCTCGTAGGTGCGATACGCCGGATTAATACAGACCATAATCGCGCCAATCTTGGCGGTGGCCAGCTGCACCATCACCCACTCAGCGCTGTTTGGCCCCCAGATACCGACTCGGTCTCCGGTCTGAATACCCAGAGCCAACAATCCCGCCGCGAGGCTATTCACCTGCTCCTGTAACTGCTGATAGGACCAACGCACGTTCTGATGGCGCACCACCAAGGCGTCTATTTCTGGGTTGGACTCGCAGGTGCGATCGAAATAGTTGCCGATCGTTTCGTAAATAATCTGCGATGTAGACGCACCGCAGTAGTAACTCTGTGACAATTTCTCCATGCAGTCACCTTCTGGCCTGCCGCCTTCATTTTTTTAATCAACCGCCGAGCAAGTCTTTCAGCTCACTGCCAGATCATTCCATGTATTCGACGTCTTCTTTTGTCATATCGTGCAAACACATCTTCTCAAAAAGGATTTCGCTTAGCACGATAGATAAACAGAGTGCTTCAAACGAGACCACAGCCAAGGGGCTAGTTACTCTCAGTTTCAGCTGGCGCCCGAGGATACTGTTGCCGGCCATCTATCCAGGTTCCCAACACTTCGATAGCGCCAAGCTCATTAGGCGGCACTATGCGTGGATCTTCAGCCAGAATTACAAAATCAGCCAACTTTCCGACTTCAAGACTGCCCAGTTCATCATCGGAAAGAAGCTGCTTAGCAGGCACGCTGGTCACGGCTTTTAAAGCCGCCTCTATGGAAGCACGTTCTCTTGGCGCCAAAGTGAAATTAGGATCGGCAGTCACCTCACGAGTCACCGCAACCTGCATCATTCCTAACGGTTTCAGTCTAGAAACTGGATAATCTGAATGTAGCGAGAAGGGTACACCAGCGCGCTCAAAGCTACCCGCCCTATCGAGCAACTGGGCTTTCTCTCTCCCAAATACTCGATCCCTGAAGGCAGAGCCCCAATTGCTGACGTGCGCGATCAAAAATGAACAGCTAATGTCACTCTCCTTTAACTTGGAGATTTGGTCATCCTGAATCATTGAACAATGCTCGATTCGCGGGCGGATGGGATCTAGCCCTCCGATCCGCGCGGCCTCCACTCCGGCGATGATGTTGTCAATACCAGCATCGCCATTACCATGCATGGCCATTTGCCCGCCCATTAAAGTTCCCTCAGAGATAGCGGCCGTTAAAGCTTCCAGCGTCATATAAGCCATACCACGTGATTGCTTACCTAGATAAGGATCTCGTTGTAATCCTGTAAACGCCTGATTAGAGCCGTCAGCGGCGATTTTCCAACCCACGATTCGCGCGCGCGCGTCTCCCTGACCCGGCGCAATGCCTGACAACTTCCATTGCTCTAAAGCATGCCATAGCAGATAACTTCTCGTTCTGATGGGGAATAACCCGGAGGCACTGAGCCTCTCAATCATCCGCCAGTCGTCGGGGCTACCTACAGAAGCCAAGCCGATTGTCGTAATCCCGTGTCGCACCCATTCATCAGCCAAACCTATAGCCCCTGAAAACCGGTCAAACTTTTGATACGGATCAATCTGAGATAGAGCGCTCACTAGCGCCGTTACACCTGCCAAGTTCCCATCAGGGCTGCCGTCTTCAAATCGCCCATATTCAGAATCAGCAGGATCCTCGGTAGCACTCGTGATATTCAACCTTTCGAGCATTAAGGAATTCACTGTCATTCGGTGGCCGCCGGCATGCCACACAACCACAGGCACCGCGCTTGATACCGCATCCAAATGGAATCGCGTCAACTTGCTCTCTTGAAAGTCCTGCGTGGCCAGATCGAGGCCAATAAACAAGTACCAATCCTCTGAGACTGACCGATGTCGACTCATAAAGCTCAGGGCCATCTCCACACTGCGAAAACGAGTGATTCCCACGTCAGTGAAAACTGACGTAGCAACACCGGCCATGGGGTGGGCGTGTGCGTCTATAAAGCCAGGCATTACCGTCTGCCCCGCGAGATCAATCCGCATAGCCTCGTTACCCGCAATCTTGCTAACGCCCGCATCGGTACCTAACGCTAAAATGCGATTGCCCTTGATTGCCATACTGTCAAATTCGGAGAAATCCTCGTCTAAAGTCAGGATCGTGCCTCCAAAAAAAACAGTCGTATCTTGACCCAGAGGAAGCTCATCCGCCGTGAGCTGGTCCGCTCCTTGACAAGCCGCGGCAACGACACAAGAGAAAAAAAATAGCAGTAAACTCGCACCTACACCGCGATTCTCGCTCAGATACCATTGCCCCATGGCGACCTCAAACAGTCGGTCGGTGTAGGCTGAATGGGGCAACCTAAAACCTCTTTTTAAGAAAAAAGTCTTGTTCGCCTTCTCCATTTTAGCGTCCCTCACATGCCGGGTAACGCATCACCCGGGACAGTTATGAATCACGCGTAGGCACGCCACAGCCATTATTGGTCGGCAAACTCCCGTCTGCGGAAGCACCGAAGATAGAAACAAAAAGAACCGGTTTGCTGCACCCACCCCAAGAGCATTCATTCTATTGACCAAAACCTCAATAAAGATACTCGTTCTGACTAGAAATCTGCCTGAATAAACATGCGGCCCGGGCCGGACTTCGGTTGAATGGGAAGATACAAATTGGGGAGTCGCATTATGAGAATAAACCGAACTTTAAAACCGTTAACGATGGCGTGCGTTGCCGCGCTATTAGTCAACCTAGATGTACCAACGGCAAATGCACAGCTTGAAGAAGTCTTGGTTACTGCGACAAAAAGGGCTGAAAACCCTCAAGATATTCCTCTGTCTATCGAGGTGATCTCCGGTGAGACCATGAAGAATATGGGCATCACCGATTTTGTAGAATTACAATCATCGGTACCAAACCTAAATGTCGCATATGGCATCACCACCGAGGTTATTACGATCAGGGGTCTCGGCTCCGGATCGGAGCGGAGCTTCGAGCAGTCCGTAGGCATGTTCATCGATGGCTTCTACATGCCGAGAAGCCGCCAGTATCAAAGCCCCTTCTTTGATGTAGCGCGAGTCGAAGTAGCCCGCGGGCCACAATCTGCAATTCATGGCTTGAACTCCACCGCGGGGGCGATAAGCATTGTGACCAACAAAACAATGCCTGGCGACCCCTTCGTCTTGGATGTCATGGCTGACTATGAAACACAGTATGGCGGTGGCGGTCTAGAGGCCATCATTGGCGGCTCTCCAACTGACAACATCGGATTGAGGCTAGCAGTCAAAGCATCGGAACGGGACGGCTTTTATGAGAACTCCTTTACCGGGCGTGATGAGGGCGATACTGACTCGATGATAATCCGAGCCTCAGCCATATTTGAGCTGACCGACAGAACGACCCTTGGCTTGAAATACGAAATTGCCGAGAGAGAAATGGATGGTAATACTGGCGAGCTATTTGGCGGCAATACCTCGGCCTTTGCTGCCGTAGCGGGCGCCGAGCCCGACGACGGTCGACTCAATTGGAGACGATCATCAAATGGCTGCGACAATGATCCCATGGGCTTTCCATCTCCGATGAGTTTCGAGGGGGCATTCCCCCATACCTGCCCAAAACAAGAATCTGAACTAGAAACCGTCATCGTAAATCTCGAGCACGAATTTGAATCCTCGGTGATGAGCGTAATGGTAGGACGATCAGAGTTTGAATATGACATTACAGTTGATCTAGATACTATGTCAGCTTCATTCCTAGACTCCTCAATCGACGAGAATTTCGAGCAGGATGCTTTCGAGATTAGGCTCACCTCAACGAACGAGGGTAACTTCGACTGGCTCGCAGGCTTCTACTATCACAACTGGGAAAACTTCAACGAAAATGCATCGACCTATGGACCCGGTTTATTTGGTGGTTTACTGAGCGGCTTTGGTCCGTTCGGCACAAATGTCGCCATCCGGACATCTGGAACATTTGATCAAGAGTCTGAAGTTCTCTCCGCATTTGCGCAGGGGACCTTTCATGTGACGGATCGATTCAGAATCACAGGAGGGTTGCGCTTTACAACTGAAGACAAAGAGTCATCGTGGACTACCCCTTGTAGCTTGATATTTTTGGATGCGGGGGACGAGGTACAGACCCCGTTACCGGGAACCCTCAACCTCTGTAACTCCAACCCCGCGCTTGAAGGACTTGTTGCAGAACGCAGTAGCGATAACTGGCTACCCGAGCTGGCACTGCAATGGGATCTGAGCGATGCCGTAATGGTCTATGCCAAAGCAAGTTCCAGCGCGAAGTCGGGTGGCTTCACGTCATCTACCCGAAATCCACCAACCGACTGGCAGCTGAGTGATCAGGAATATGCTGACGAAGAAGTTTTTGGTTACGAAGTAGGCCTGAAGTCAACGCTACTGGATAATAGATTGGAGTTCAACGTAGCGGCGTACGACACAGAGTTTGACGATTTACAAGTTAATACTTTCACGCCAACTAACGGTGTTATCGTGCAGCGCGTTACCAATGCGGCTAAGGCAAGCTCTTCGGGCGTCGAATTAGACCTTCGTTTCGCCGCATCAGAAGCACTGCTGCTAGGAGCTTCTGTCGCATTCCAGGACGTAAAGTACGACTCTTTTGTCAACGGCACGTGCAGCGTCGAAAGTGGCCTAGGCAGTCCTTGTGACCAGTCAGGTCAACCCCTCCCGCTAGCCGCCGATCATTCCGGCAACGTTTACGCAAACTTAACACTCCCCATCAGTGGGGCGCTGAATTTTGTCGCGAACTTGAGCGTCTCGTTTAGTGACAGCTACTACACGAGCACAGCTAATGACCCGATCGGCGAACAGAGTTCTTATGAAAAAATTGACGCTCGGATTGGAATCGAGGCAAGCGATCAACGATGGTCA
>CAJXMD010000084.1 GCA_913056165.1 uncultured Halieaceae bacterium | reverse complement strand
GCGACCCGACGAACCGGTGACTATCGGAGCGCCTTTCCCCGGCGTCGACTACTTCATTCTCGATCCGGACAACCTCACGCCACTTCCCCATGGGAGTTGGGGAGAGCTGTGCATCGGCGGAATACAGCTGGCAATGGGTTATCGCAATCTCCCCCGGCAAACCCAGGACGCGTTTGTTGAGCACCCAGACCTTGGCCGGCTCTACCGAACAGGTGACTACTGCCGTGTTGATCCGGTCCGCTGGCAGGTGGAATTACAGGGGCGTATCGATGCTCAATTTAAAGTCCGGGGTCACCGGGTCGAAGCTCAGGGCATAGAGTCGTATCTGCAAGATCACATCACCGCGATAGAGACTGCGGTCGTTGACCTCAGAGATGGGGAGTTGATCGCTTTTGTACTGGCGCCGTCATTATCTGAGGCCGGGGAGATCCCGGCAGAGACCGCGATTCCCGCCTCCACCGACTGGACTCACCGAGTTCAGCAGCAAATGGCACACCTATTCCCGACACACGCCATTCCCAGTCGATTTTTTTTGGTGTCCTCATTCGCGCTGAAACCACTGTCAGGAAAAATAGACCGAAACGCGCTACCCCACGTGTCCACAGAATTGCCGCAACCGCTGAGAATGCAGACTACGTCGGACCAAGAGCCTGCCATCGAGAGTTCCGGGCAACAGGAAATACTTGAAATTTGTCGCTCAGTGCTTGGTGAGCGACTGGCTTTGGATGATGATTTCGTGACCTGTGGCGCGCACTCCATCGCCATTGCTCAGCTCAGCCAGCGGCTGCGTACAGCAGGCTATTACTGCTCGGTTCGTTTGCTGCTGACCGATGCACGGAGCGCCAGAAAACTCCACAAGCAATCCGTGAAAACGACGCCAGGCATGAATGACGGGGCCGGCGAGTCGGGTACCCTTGAAAAAAAACCAAAGCCCGCGCCCAAGCCATCGAAAAGACTGTCGCCACGACAATTTGGCTTACTCCAGACCATTGGCATCACTCTGCTCAGGCTTCCAATCTGGCTATTTATTGCGGCGCTGATCGTGTTGGGAGATCCCGAGGATGCCCTGCTAACCGGGGAGTTCCTGAATCTCATATGGGTGACCGCTGCCGGCTATCTCGCCTATATGACGCTGCCTTTGCTGAATCTTTTTTGGGTCATGTGCCTTCGCCGCCTATTCAAACGGCTCCTCGATCAGCATCTTCAGCCTGGTCAATACCCGAAATGGAGCGTTACTCACTGGTGGGTCTGGTGGACCAATCGTCAACAAAATCAGGTGTTGCAGTCCTTCTCAAGTTGGTTGAGAAGTCCGACGATCTACGCATGGGCGCTCCGCCAACTGGGGGCCAGCATAGGCGCTCGATCACACTTCTCTCAAAGCGCAGAGTTTCACGGCCCACTTTGTTTATTGTCCGCAGGCGTAGATACCACCATCCAAAGCGGCGCACACATCAACACGCTTGCTTGGGAAGGCGAAACCCTCACCATCGATCGTGTGAGCCTAGGCGATCGGGTCAAAATAGGGCACCGGGCCACGGTCGATGGGGGGACAACAATGAGCGCGGGCTGTTGGCTGACGCCACTAAGTGCCGCCGCAGGGACCAATTACTCCGCGAATCAGATGCTAGTGGGAGTCCCCGCCAGCGCCGCCGGGGAGGTGCAAACACCCACTAGGCCACGCAGATGCTTTCCAAACGTGGACCAACGGCGTCATCGTGCACAGCTACTGGGTCTGGTCGCACAGATTGTCATGGACATCGCGCTCTTCAGCCTACCCTCTGCTCTTATTCTGGCTACGACGAGCCAATGGCTGCTGGCAGGGTTTTCACCCATCTCTGACAGCGGCGCAGAGTCGTCACTGTCCGATTTAATTGGAACGCTTTTGCTTACCAGTGTCATCGGCGTCTGGATAAGCCTGGCCCTCAGCTCACTGCTGGCCTGCCTATTCATCCGCCTGACAGCCTCGACGCCGGGTCTGATCGCGGGGACGTCAGCCAGAGGAATACTGCTCCGCTATCGGCAACAAAAGATGAATCAGATCCAACGGCTGTGGACCTGGACTCTGCTAGGACAGTATTTCAGAGCCATTGCCGGGGTTCGTTTTGAGCAGGTAGGCGCCACCGAGTGTGATGTGATGGTCAACACCGTGCCCGAGGCCCTCTCAACCGCAGCCGATGTGTTCATGGCACAAGGATGCCGCACCAATAGCCTCGACGAGGAGGGAGACCTCCTCACGCTCAGACCTCTGCGGCTTGGTCGTGGCGCCTTCATCGGCAACAACAGTGTCGCTGAGTCGGGAGACCTACCCCACCATCTATTGCTTGGCGTAAGCACTCCCATCGGGGATGACAGCTATCGACAACAGTTGCGGACACGAGCTGGCCCTCCGCTTGTCGTTGCAGGAAATCCTCCTCTGTCTTTTGCGCAAACTGGTGACAGTGATACTGGCGCCGAGCAAAAACCGGGATGGGGATTGTTTATGCTAAGGGTCACCATCGGTGACCTGCTGGGTGTTGCCCTGACACCCGCCATGCCTTTTATTCTGGTATCGGTGCTACTCGTGGCCACCTCCCGCCTCGGACTGAGCGAGCTGTCGAGCGCAATACTCTCGCTGCTGACCGCCCCGTGGATTCTCGCCCTAATGGCCCTCAGCGTTCAGAAAATATTGGTATCCCGAGGGTGGGGTAGACATCACGCGACGCCCTTTTGGTCGGTGCGCCACTTCACCTACTTTTTCGCGCAAGACTGCTTTTTTCGGTGGGCTGGACCACTGCTCAACACGATGGCCGAGTCTTCATTAGGAAATCCCCTGCTTCGGGCATTTGGCTGTCGACTGGGGTCCAACGTGCTGTTGCGGGAGCCCCTGCAAACCTTTGATTGGTACGCCGTGGACATTGGCGCCAACTCGGTTGTCGACGGACAGCTGCAGTTACATAGCTTCGAAAACCGGTTGCTTTCGATCAAGGCATCAACGGTTGGCGCGGGCTCTGCCCTGAATGCGGGCACCACGCTTATGGGGGGCGCAGAGCTTGGTGAGGGAACAACGCTAGCCGCCGGCTCTCTGGTACTGAAAGAGATGGTGTTGCCCTCGGGCGTCCATGGGGGAAGCCCGGCGGAACCTGTTGCAGTCGAGGCAGGATCATGACGAGCATATCCACCTCACTCTGTTGCGAGACCTCTGATGCCGTTCATCGGCATCGCAAAACCGATCTCGAAACCATATTCGCTCTCGAAACCCGTATTGAGAAACGCAGCGTTAATGAGACCCCAGTGACTTTTTATTGCTGGTCAGCGAAAGACGATGAAGCGCTGACCCAGGCCTGCCTATCCCACCTTAGCGCCGCCGAACGGTCAAAGGCACAGCAACTCCTGAATCCCAAAGACCGACATCGGTTTGCCCAACGGCGCGCCCTGCATCGCTGGCTCAACCAATCGATAAATCACCAGCATCCTCCGCAGGTGCTGGCGGCTTTGGCGTCCAATTTGAGATCGAATACCGGGCAAGGGTCTCCTGATCAACCACAGCTAGACTCACCCCAACACGCCATCAGCTGGACCACCGCCGGAGACCGGTGTATCGCCGCGGTAAGCGAGGTAGCCTGTATTGGTATCGATGCGGAGGTTCCCGACAGTGCGATCAACTTTTTATCGATCGCAAAGGAAGAGTTCACTGTCATCGAATCAGCGCTCATTGAGGCCCGATTACGGGAAGCAGACGGTGACAGGGGCAAGGCGGCGGTGCTGGACGAACCCCGAGCGCTGTTTTTCCGCTTGTGGCGGTTAAAAGAGGCGGGGCTCAAGTTTTTTGGGCAGGGACTGCGGCAGGGGCTGGCTTCGTTATGCTTTAAAGAAAATGATTCCGGCGAGCTTGTTCTTCTTCATCACCCGTTGGCATGGCAACACGTCCCCGGCCTCATCCCGACCTTTTCCGAGATCGATATTTTTGGTCTTACCCTGACCGTGGCCTTACCCGCAAGGGACGACGAGAGCCTTCACTCGCCCATCGCCACAGCCACTCCATAGGCCCCACTTGAAAGATCTGGAACCAAATGCGGGCAAGCACTAGCTGCAAGGCGTAAGTGACCACAGCCAGCAAGAGTAATGGCGCTGGTCCCAAAGAGTAGGCAAGGCCAAACCCCGGGCCATAAAACACCGCGACGATGATCACGGTTTGCAGGAGATACATAGTCAAACTCATTCTGCCCATGGCTTCTATCGCCTTTACAACATCAACATCGGCGTATCGACGTGACACTAGCAGCACGGTCAGGAACCAGCCAACCACAAGAGACAAGGTGGCAAGGGCGAAACTGATATCCCCAACCAACTGCACAGAGAATGAGTCAATCGCCTCTCCAAAGACTCTGTAGCCGACGGTGACTGACAGCCAGCGCTCAAGCCCCATCAGCGACAGCCCGCTTACCCACGCCAAGATAGCAAACTGCCGAGACTGCCTCCCCATCTCGAGACACCGCTCAAGCAAGCCAGCCCGCGCGACGACAAAACCACATAAAAACATGGCTAATACCACTAGGCCCGAGTCTGGCCACTGATAGTCTGCCCAAGGCACTTCGGGCAGCGCCTCTACATGCCAGGCCAAAATCTCGCCCAGGTGGTTCGCAACATAAATGCCATCCTCACGGTCCTCCTGAAGCCACGCAGCGGCTTCAGCAGGATCATCGGGATAGTCAGGCTCGCCGCGATCGGGATTCAACCCATGGGCGATTGGGAAAACCAAAAAGAGAGCAACCGCGATCGCCAGCAGCAATTGATTGGGCAAACGGTGAATAAGTAACAGGACAAAACCCAGCTGGGCGTACAACATGAGGATATCGCCCTCGAAGAACAGAGCGTTAATTACCCCCGCGAAAAAGAGAAAGAGCAAACGTCGAACCACTACCCAAAACCGTGCATGACCACGCCACTGCAGCCAGCAGGAAATACCAAACAACAGGCTAAACAAGCCCCAGAACTTGGATTCGAAAAAAATGTGCTTAATCGACCATGCTAGCTGATCGGTATGGGACGTCCAGGCACTGGCGTCTCCACCGAAGGCAAAAATGTTGACCAGAAATACCCCAAAAAGCGCAAAGCCGCGCAGGACATCAATCTCCGGGATTCGATACTGCCTCGACGGCGCGCTGGGAGCGAAAGCCTTCAAAAGAGGACGTTCCACTCCTCGTCCACAAGTTGGATGCGCTGGCCGACACCCAGTTCTATCGCCCTGTCGTAAACCATTTTAGAAACCGCCAGATCTTCGATAGCCAGACCGAAGGGGTTGAAGAAAATTCGCTCCTCAGGGAATTCACGACCCGGCAACTTGCCCGAAATAATCTCCCCAAATTCGCCGTGAATGGAGTTCCGATCGACCAGACCCTCGCGATGCATGCGGGCAAGGACCCGATCCGAATGAATGCATTGTTCCCAGTCGTCGACGATAATTTTGTCCGCAAGACCCACCATGTCGAAGGTGGGATCCATCAAGGAAACGTTAAGAAACAGCGAGCCCTCCTTGAAGCATTCCGGCGTTACCCAGGGATCAAAAGCCGTGGTGGCGGCAATGCCGATATCGGCTGGAGCAAGGGCCTCGTTGAATGAACTTACGGCCTCCACAGCAATATTGAGTCCCGCCATGTGATCACAGAGGGCATGGGCCCTTTGTGCACTCAGATCAAAAACGCGAATCGTTGAGATATCAGGAAACCATTGCTTGATCGCCCAGACCGTCAGGGCACCGATACGCCCGGCCCCAACCAGTCCCATTGACGTCGAGTCCGGTCTGGCAAGATAACGAGCGGCCAATGCCTGCACGACAGCGGTGCGCATGGCGCTGATCAAGCCGCCTTCCATAATCGCCAACGGCAAACGGGTTTCGGGATCGTTGAGCACGATCACAGCATTCGCTCGAGGCAACCCACGCTCGGGGTTTTGATG
>CAJXMD010000083.1 GCA_913056165.1 uncultured Halieaceae bacterium | reverse complement strand
AGCTCGCCGAGGTGCACGAGACGCACCTGTCCAACCTCGAGGAAGCCGCCGCCCACTATGGGGCTGCGCTTCAGGCGGACGAACGCAATCTGAGTGCCCTTCGCGGCCTAGAGCGCGTCCACGAAGCTGCAGGCAACGCCGAGGGACAGCTCGAAGCCATCGACAAGCAGCTCGCTCTGGCGGCGAGCACGGCCTCTACAGCTCCCCGAGCGGCATGGCCATAGTTGTTTTTCATGCCACTCATAATTTGATTGCGTTGCAGCCCAATTTTTTGATTGACGGGAATAGGTGTGTTGGAAGCTGCGAAGAATAAAGCGCGTTGAATTTCTTCAGTGGATAGGTCGAGCAACTTGGCGGCCATTACAGTTGTGCCCATTACTTGTAATGTGGATGAGCTCCACGGGCCATCAAACTTGTTTGAATAGTTGAATACGGATCTCGCCCAGCGGATATTGAATTCATAACCGGCTACGACCGCCTCTATCAACTCTTGTTCCGACTTGTCGAATGCTTCTTTGAGCAACAGAGCCGCAGGGACGATCGTGGCGCCAGGATGGCCCACCTCTGTATGGCTGTCGTCGAAATCTAGAACGTTGGCAGCGAAGGAGTTGAGGTAAACAGCCTCAGACATGCTAGCTCGCTTTCCAGATGCCAGCAGAAGGTGGTCACCCCCGGAAGGACCGATAATATTCTCTACCTCTTGGTATATAGATGTATGGTGAGCGCCAATGGCGGTCGCAAGTGAGTCGGCAATTAAGTAGCGAGCGCGTTCAACGACTTCGGGCGGTAGGTCTTGGTAAGAAAAGTCAATGATAGCGGCGGCGAATTGGCCCGTGAGTCCAGGCTCCGGTTTCGCATGAGCTGCAGAGGGAAGCGTTATGACGAAAATGAAAAATGCTCGCGCTGCAATCACCATATATTCAGGCGCCTGCTCGAAAATGCCAATAACCGGAATCGTGCTGGTATGGATTCAGAAATATGGGCGCATGGATCACTGATTTCTCTAGATCGACATTGATGTGTGATCGTAGCATGGCAATATCCTTTTTTTGTTTGGATCACACATGAAGAGTTTAGAAAACAAAACCGTGTTCATCACCGGAGCCGCATCGGGCATTGGACTTGCTCTAGCTAGAGTATGCGGAAGTGCGGGCATGTCCGTCATGCTGAGTGATATCGATGATGTGGCGTTGCATGCCGCTGTAGAGTGTTTGCGAGCAGCAGGGGTCGACTGTGACAGCGTTGTGTGTGATGTGGCGCAACCAGCAGCGATGCGGCACGCCGCTGAAGTCACCATCCAACGCTTTGGAAAAGTCCACTTTTTAATCAACAACGCCGGCATATTGGTGATTGGTGGGGCCAGTGATAACTCTCTCGATACATGGCGAAGAGTCATGGATGTAAATGTGATGGGCGTGGTTCACGGTGTTGATGCATTTCTGCCCTTAATTCGATCCCATGGGGAGGGCGGTCACATCCTCAACACGGCATCAGTAGGCGGTCATGTCGCCTACAGTGCAGTACTTGCGTATTCGACCAGTAAGCATGCCGTGGTGGGTCTTACAGAGGCGCTGGCTGAAGAGCTACGAAATGAGAATATTGGTGTTTCGGCGTTGTGCCCGGGATTTACACGAACACAAATTGTGAGTGCGATGACCAGCAGTTCAAATTTCGCAAGCGATGAGAATCAGACATTGGGATTTGAGAATGCTGTTGAGAATGGGATGTCCCCAGATGTCGTTGCAAGGTATGCAATCGAGCAAGTTCAGCAGGGCGCGTTGTACATCTTTACTCACCCGCGTACTCGAGACGAAGTTAGTCGTCGCTCAAAGCTGATCGAGGCAGCCTATGAAAAGGCAGAATGCAGTGATCTGCTGAGGGAAGATCCAGATGCCTATCGTTCACTAAATGTGGCTGGTATCAACGTTCCATCGCAGTAAGTTTGGTAAAACGGTAAGGTCCCCGACAACGCAGAGCCCTTGCGGTGGTACTATCATCCTTACCAGCTGGTTTGGTAGACACGCATCAAATTCTCGCCGAGAAATCCAACGATTTCTTCTTCCGTCCAGTCGTGCTCGTCCTCTAACAGCGCTACCACGTGCCAAATATGTTCGGCAGCAAGATTGGATGTCGGCGCGCCGAATCCCAGCTCAGGCGGGTAAAGGTCAGTTTTATCGAGGCCCTCTTTGTAATAGTCGAGGACGTTGTGAACATAGTCGGAGGCAAAGCAAACGCGATCTTTTCCAACTAGATCCGCCACGTGAATGACATGCTCCAAATATCTTTTTGGGGTTGCTTCTCCATCTGCGTTCAGGTGGAGCCCAACGCCGCTTGGGCATATAACGCCCCCTGTAGAGGCAATAGCTTTGATCGCCTCGTCAGATATATTTCGCGAGACATTAAAAAGAGACTGCGCGTTAGAGTGGCTTGCTATGATCGGTTTGGTTGCAATAGCTGCCGCGTCGATGGCAGTTTGGTTCGAGGAGTGGGATACGTCTAGCAGAATCCCATTGGCCTGAGCTATCTGCACCCAGTGCCGCCCCATGTCAGTTAGCCCTTGATTTTGTTTGCTGCCGCCGCCCGCTAGGGCATTGTTCAGGTTGTAAACAAAATTCATGATGCGAATCCCATGCGCGTGAGCTCTCTCAGCATGATCTGCTAAGTTTTCGATGACGAAATCTGACCCTTGCGTGTTGTACACGACAGCCATACTGTCTTCAGATTTCGCGCGTCGAATATCGTCTACGGAGAGGGCTTTAGTAAGCCCGAGATCCGCGACTACTTTATCGGAGTCTGCAACGACCTCATAAACAGTTTTGTCAGCGGGCCCTTGGCCATAGGTTGCGAATACCGTGCTGGAAGATAAGGTGAAGTTGGCCTCTAGGTTTCGCTCCAACGCTTTACGAAAGGTTGCGGGTGTATTTCCAACAATACCCACGGAGCAGGGGAGCAGAGAATTGATCGTTACGGCGTGACCGTATTTCTCTTTAGCTTTCTCCGCTCGCGCAATGCTTTCCTCGCTAACTTTGGCGTCATATTGAGTTGCGAGCCATTCCGCTCGCTCATTCAGTGTCTCCCTGGATTTGCCCCGAGTATTAAATAACCTCGCGTGAATATCGGAGTCGGACACAAAGCCCGCTTTCGCGTTCCATCCACCATCCACGTGAACATGGTCGAATTCGAGTTCATGGGCTGACGCGCACGTCGACACAATAATAACCAGGGCAGCATCTATGAGTTTTCTCATTGCTTTTTTCCTCGATGGGTGAATCGGCTAATAGTTAATCTCTTCAGTGCGAGAAAATAAGTGGAACGTAATCATGCTGAGAGTACAGCACGCAGCGAGGGCGTAAAAAATGGCGATGTACGAGCCTGTTTTCTCTAAGAGAATTCCGGTGGCTGATACAAAAACGATACTGCCGATGGCGCCAGATGCTGTGATAAATCCAAAGAGAACATCGCCGTGCCTCGGCAGCAACTCTCCGGGTATCGTGGAAATGCCGGGAATTAGGATTCCAACTCCCGAAAATACGATGATAACCAGCATTAAGGCTAGATATAGAGAGTCAGCGTGAGCAATGCCAATGACGCTCGTGATAGAGAGGAGAAAACCGATCGCCATGAGCCGTTTTCTCAGATGCAGACTGGCCTCGCCGGCTGCAATGCAACTGTCTGCGTAACGACCGGCGAGGAAGGTCACTACCGCAAGGCTTAACCAGGGCAGGATGGCGTAAACACCGGCTTGCGTGGTTGACACTTCAAATGTATCGACCAGGTAACTAGGTAACCATGATGCCATGAGGAAGGTAATTGCCTGACCGCCAAAATTGACGACATAAAGTGTAATGACCGCCGGATGGGTGATTAAAATTTTCCACGGGACTGATTTCAGAAAAGACGTTTCCGACCTGCCAGATACTGTACCCTGAGGAGAGGGCGCGGTCGGAGAGATTTTCAACGCCCACGCGGCGCACCAGAAAAAGCCCATGGAACCGAATATATAAAAAATCGATTGCCACCCAAAAATTTCTATGATTTTTCCGCTCACAAGGAGTGCCCCGACGGTCCCTACCGCGGCCGCTGTGGAGACTAGGGAGATAGAGGTGGATCTTTCCTCTGCTGGGATCCAGTGATGTATTAGGTTGTATGCGGCGGGATATGCGCCACCCTCTGCCACGCCTAACATGAACCTCGTGGCGAGAAGTGCTGGTAGAGAAATCAATGCGGCTGCTGGAGTGATCACTGTAAACAGTGACCAAGCAAATACGGCGAAAAGGTAGACATTACGGCCGCCGTAGCGATTTGACATCAAGCCGCCCAGAAGCTGCGTAATAATGTAACCCGCTGAAAAAATTGAAAGCACGTAGCCTTTTTCACTGTTGCTCCAACCGAACTCTTTTTGCATGTCGATAACAGCGAGAGATATGATCGTGCGATCCACGTAACAAAGCAGTAAGGCGACTAGCAAGAGTGCCATCATGTTGTATCTGGCTGGCCACGGCTCGCTAGTCATCGCAAGAGAGACGTCATTCAAGAATCCCGGCGCGCAATTTCTTGCCTTCGTAAAACCGCTCGAATCTGAAGGGCGTCAAGTCAAATTGATCGGACCTGCCGAGCATATTGTTTGCAATGGCTTTCCCGACCGCTGGCCCAAGACCGAAACCATGGCCGCTGAGGCCGCTAGCGATGTACAAGCGAGGCAGACTGTGAATCGGGCCGATTGCAGGAAGGATATCGGGCGTCATATCTGCCGAGCCAGTCCAAGCTTCCAGAATGTCGAGTTGTGCCAAATCGGGGAAGTGAGCGCGCAAGCGACGCTTCAGTAATTTAAAGTGACGTCCCGACAGCCGAGGATTTGCAATGCGGTTTAGCTCAAAAGGCGTCACTTCATCCCTTTTCCATCTTTGTTTCGGAGCCATACGATTGAGAAATCCTGGTCCCAAGCCCGATCGCAGTCTCGAGTTACGATAAAAAAATTTCAATGCGGGCAGAAATTTGTAACCGAACCTGAGCGTATCGAGGCATAGATGGTGCTCCATTATCTCACCCGGAGTGACGGTGTAGCCCCCATCTACCCTCGAGCGGAAACAGGCCTTTGTGAATCCGAAATTTAAATTTATTGGGTCTTTGGCGGGCGCTGTTCGGGCAAGGGTTGTATTGACGAGAAGCTGCGGGAAACCGATGCCGTGATTGTGAAGTAGCTTCCCGGTCCATGCTCCGCCTGCCACCAAAACTTGCTCAGCACGAACGTCACCATCTTCCGTGTGCACTCCAGTGACCTCGCCGCCTTCAATGCAGAGAAGTCGGACCGCACAGTGCTCTCTAATCAAGACGCGCTCGTTCTGGTTCAGGTATTTCGCTATCGCGGGTACCGCCGTAAATGGTTCCGCGCATCCGTCTCTCTCTGTGTAGAGCCCGCCACTGAATCGATGCGGCTGACCATTCAGGTGTTTGTCGATTTCTCTCGTCGAGATCATTCGGCATGGCAGCCCATGGGGTTTCCCAATGTTATCGACCCAGGCTTCGTAGGAAGCATGCAGATCACTGTAGCTGGTGCAAAATAGAGAGCCGGGTCTCCTGAACCCGATCGCATCTCCCATCTGATCTTGCAGTTCCTGCCATATGCTCATGCCATCTATCATCATGGGTAACTCGCTAGCGTCCCTGCCCGCCTGTCGAACAAACCCCCAATTTCTGGATGACTGCTCTCCGGCAACGCGCCCCTTTTCACAGATGAAGACAGATTTTCCGGCTTTTGAGAGGAACCAGGCCGCCATGACACCCGCGATACCACCGCCAATGATGACGACGTCGACGGCTTTAGGTAGCGCATCGTTAAAAGTGATCGGGGAGTCTTCTGTAATGATTGGCATCTATAAGAATAGTTAACCTTTGGCGACCAGAATATTCTTATTAGGTTGCAGAGCCGAGAGAGATTTACCATCAAAACCGAGAATGACAGAAAGGTTACTCATATTGACTGACACGAGCTGAGACGGAGGCATCTCCATTTCCCAACTCTTTCGGCGAGTTTTTTTCCTCGAAGATAACGTAATCAACCAAATGTTTTTGCTTGCGTTTGCGCGCTTGTCGCTCACATTTTGCGCTGCGGTCTAGATTAACGCGGGGCAGCCAGCATTAGACCGCGGTCCAACCGCCATCCACAGAAAACAGCATGCCCGTAACAAAGCTCGATGCATCACTCGCCAGCCATAGAGCGGCCTTGGCGACGTCTTCGGGAGTGCCGAGGCGATTCATAGGGTGACGACTGGCGAGGTGCGCGCGCTCCTCCTCCGGGACCGACTCCCTCAGCAGGGGTGTTTCGATAAAGCCCGGGCAAATCGCGTTAATGCGGATGCCCGACTCGCCGTATTCCACCGCCGTATTGCGGG
>CAJXMD010000082.1 GCA_913056165.1 uncultured Halieaceae bacterium | reverse complement strand
ATGAAGCTACGGCGCGGGCGCACAATGCGGTTTTTCATATTAGCAGCCTTTCAAGTTATTCCATGCAGTGTTTTTGTTTCAATGTATTCTTCCATTCCGATTAGCCCGCCTTCACGACCATTTCCGGATTGCTTGTAGCCACCAAAAGGTGAACCATAATTAAATATGCCACCATTAATGTGGATAGCGCCCGCACGCAGGCGAGAAGCAACACGTTCTGCCCTCTGCTTACTACTTGTCTGAACATACGCCGCTAATCCGTAGGGCGAGTCATTGGCAATCTCAATTGCGGTCTCTTCATCGTCAAACGGGATGATAACGAGAACTGGACCGAAGATTTCTTCCTGAGCGATCGCCATATCGTTTGACACATCAGAAAAAATTGTTGGCTTCACATAATACCCCGTCTCAAAGCCTTCTGGTTTACCCAAGCCGCCTGTTAAGAGAGTGGCGCCCTCGTCGAGTCCCCGCTGAATCATTGCTTGCACACGGTTATACTGAATACGATCAAACAATGGGCCAATATGGTCTCCGGTCCTAGTCGGGTCGCCAACAGTTGTCTTCTCTGCCGCGTTTTTAGCGATCCTGAGAACATCATCATAACAAGATCGTTCAACGAGCAACCGGGTCGGCGCATCACAAGATTGACCAGAATTGAACATGCATTCATCGACTGAAGCAGCCACCCGTTCTTCAAGGTCGCAATCAGAAAATACAATATTTGGGGACTTACCACCCAATTCCAACGTCACCCGTTTTATGGTCTCAGCGGCATCCCTCGTGACCGCTTTACCCGCGCGGGTCGAGCCCGTGAATGACATCATCTGTATCTCGGGGTGACGAGATAAAGCTGAACCCACATTGAGCCCGTCACCGTTGATCAGATTAAAAACTCCCGCAGGATACCCCGCCTCATCAATGATTTCTGCATATACCATAGCAGAAACCGGGGTATGTTCCGACGGCTTGAGCACGCAGGTGCATCCCGTTGCAAGCGCAGGAATGACCTTCAGCGCGATTTGGTTGATCGGCCAATTCCATGGTGTGATCAGCCCGCAGACCCCAATGGGTTCACGCATCAAAATGTCGCCATTGGCTAACGTGGTGCGCTCTTCATGCATTTCCAGAGCATCGATAAACCCTTGAAGATGGCCCACAGCAGCATCAGCCTGCGCATCTCGCGCCATGGAGATAGGCGCGCCCATTTCTACGCACATGGCTTGTGCTAGATCTTCAATGCGTTTTTTGGTGACGTTTTTGAGCCGGTGAAGGAGTTCTAGACGATCCGCCTTGCTGGCTTGCGAAAAGCTCTCAAATGCGGCTTTGGCTGCGGCCACCGCATTGTCCACATCGCTGGAATTCCCCATCGCAACAGTGCCAATCTGTTCTTCTGTTGCAGGGTTAAAGACTGGCATAGTCGTGTCCGAGGCGGGCGCAGTCCATTCCCCATCAATGTAGAATTTTAAAAGATTATCCATTGTTAAATTGCTCCTGCTCATCGCGCCTTCGAGATCGCGGTTTCGACTAGTGTGCGCATTTGGGTTATGCTGGCGCTGCGGGGGTTTGTACCTGCCGCACTATCCTGCATAGCTTTTTCAGCTATGCGGACCGCGCAGTCTGCGGGGATACCAATCTCGCTCAGTGAGTGGGGAATATTGATATCATCAAGAATCTTTTCAATCTTGGTAATGAAGTCATCTACCGAGGACCCATCAATATCCATCGCTTGGGCCATTCGTTTTACTTTGCGATCCATGCCCGGCAGATTGAACCGCAGCACAACTGGTAACACAATTGCATTGGTCAGACCGTGCTGGGTATTGAATTCAGCCCCAATCATGTGGCTTATCGCATGCACGTGCCCCAAGCCCTTTTGGAAAGCAATCCCCGCCAGACAAGATCCTACCAACATGCCACCCCGAGCTGCAATATTTGCGGGATCGCGTACCGCAATAGGCAGCCACTTCGTCACAAGCCTCAGACCTTCTAGCGCCATGCCATCACAGAGCGGATGAAATCCGGGTACGCAATAGGCTTCAATTGCATGGACCAGCGCGTCGACCCCTGTCCAGGCCGTCAAATCTTCAGGAAGGTTGATCGTCAGGTCTGGATCAAGCAACGCCAATGATGGCTTGAGGTCAGGATGGTAGATACAGAACTTCATTCCTTTCCCGGTATGCGTGATCATCGCAGTACTTTCGGTTTCGGCTCCTGTTCCAGCAGTTGTTGGGATCGTGATCAGCGTTGGAAAGGGTTGATATTTATCCATATCTGTTGGTAGTTTTTCCCATTCAAACGCCCACAGGTCGATATCATTTGTAGCGGTCAAGCAAACGGCTTTGCCTCCATCCATCGCGCTTCCACCACCTATGGCGATGATCGCATCGTGATTGCCCGACCGGAATACCTCACACCCAGCATCAATTTCATCATCACGCGGATTTGGCGAAATATCCGAGAATATTCCCGAGTAGAGCCCCGCGTCAGCCAAATACACAAGGAGCTGCGAAATGAATGGCAAGTCGCGACTACCTTTGTCAGTCACGATCAATGGGTTGGAAAGCCCCATCTCCACGCAACGTTGGCCGATTTCGGACAGGCGGCCGGGCCCATAGGCAATCGGTATTGGAAACGTCCAATTCTGCGGTTCCAGAATTTCAGGGTCAGTCATGTTATAATTCGCTTTTCTGTATCTTGTCACGGGCGTTCAGGGATGCTGCGGTCTACGCCGCGTACGATGTTTTTTTCCTGGTCGAAAAACGGAGGCTGAACGATCTCACTCTTGTGCAAGCTGCCATCAGGCAGGCGCATCGACAGCGACCGACCGACCCATTCGCCAGGAGCTTTGAAACGTACATAGCCTACACCAAGCCCAAGAGTAGGTGAGGGAATGCCAGCGGTAATGTGACCGACCTCAGCATCACCGTCCAACACGACGCTGCCCGCTACCGGGGTCTCGCTGGCGCAGGTCAGGCCAAACAGGCAAGACCGCGTGTCCTTTCCAACCAGTGCGTCACGCCCGATGAAATCACCTTTGTCCATGTTGATAAAGGGTGCGAGCCCCGCCTCAAACGGTGTCATATCTGGCGTTATATCGGTGCCATTACCAAGGATGCCACCCTCAATCCTACGAATGGTTAAGGCACGTGTAGACGAAAATTCCATCCCATACGGCCCCCCGCAAGAGATCAGGTGATCCCACAGAGCGATATGGTTGGTGTTGTCCCCGTCAGTATAGATTTCAAAACCAAGTTCATTCGTAAAACCGGTGCGGGAGACATACAGAGTTTGGCCACCCAACTTGAAAAACCCAGAACGGAAATACTTCATGGTCTCGTCGATGGCCCCGTCAGAGGCCGCGTTCATAATGTCAAAAGAGGCGGGCCCTTGAATTTGAAGAACACGACTGTGAGGGTCTGAGATAGTAACATCAAAGCTGTCGCTATGAGCCATCAGCCACGTCTCAAAGGGACCATCCGCCTGTACATACCAGAACCGGTTTTCACCCATACGAAACATTACGCCATCCATGAACACTCCACCACGAGGTGTGCAAGCAATGGCATAATATCCACGCCCTTCTTTCATGGTTGCCACTTTGCGGGCAAAGATCTTTTCTAGGAACGGCACAGCGTCAGGCCCCGATATTTGAACCGGTTTTTCAGGTACGTCGAAAATCAGCGCTTTCTGTCGCAAGCACCAATATTTATCGAGGTAATCTTCACCAATGAAGATTGGAAAATAACGGCCCGCATAAACGCCGCGGATCATTTCTGGACAATCGGTACGCTCGATGAAAGGGGATTCTTCAAAGCGACGCGCACTGATGCAGATGTTGTTTTCCAGGTCGGAAGCTTCTTGCAGGTTGCTCATGTCTGAACCTCTGATGTGTTTGATGTTTCGGATCTGATAATTTGGGGTGGTTCATGCGCGGTGACAGGCGGTGGCGCATCTTTGAACAGTTCGACCTCAATCAAACAGGAGTGCGCGCTAGGGCCTTGTCCCAGTTTTGACGTACCCTTATCGCGGGTCAGAACATTAGGATTGCCGTGTTTGCACATACCATTTTCATCGGGGTCGTACCAGGCGCCAGTGCTCATTTGAACCACACCAGGGCGCATCGCAGCGTCAATCACAACACTTCCAAGACAAGCACCACGATCATTGAAAACGCGCACAAGATCACCGTTTTTCAGCCCACGCAAAGCAGCATCTTCGGGTTGAATATGCAATGGCTCACGCCCAGCAACTTTCTTGGCTTTGCTCACGCTGCCGTGGTCCAACTGGGAATGCAGCTTGTCCTTTGGCTGGTTCGAAATCAGGTGAAGCGGATAGCGGCCAGCATTCCCTAACCACTCATACGGCTCTTGCCAGACAGGATGACCGGGGCAATCGTCATAGCCAAAATCTGCGACCGTTCGGCTAAAAATTTCAATTTTACCGCTTGGGGTGGTCAGAGGGTGAGCGACAGGATCAGCACGAAAATCCGAAAGCATAATTATGGACTGAGAAGGATCTTCAAGCTTGAACCATTGCTGAGATCGGAATTGGTCAAAGGTGGGAATATCTAAGCCCGCATCAGCACAGCGTTCCCTCGTTTTATCGTATATCCAACGCTGCCACTCATGGGTGCTGCGTCCTTGGGTAAACTCTTCTTCCACGCCCATAGCGCGGGCAATACCTGCGAAAATATCGTAGTCGTCACGAGCCTGACCAAAGGCTTCTGTCAGTTTCGACATCGATACAACATAGGGATCACGCGGAGTTATGGCCATGTCGTCGCGTTCCAGTGGCGTGGTACAGGGCAACACGATATCCGCGTGTTTTGCGAGCGGGTTCCAACACCATTCGTTAACGATGACTGTCTCTGGCTTTTGCCAAGCCTGCATCATCAGGTTCAGGTCCTGATGGTGGTGAAACGGATTGCCTCCTGCCCACCAAACCAGTTTCGTATTAGGGTATTCGTAACGAACCCCATCAAAATCAAACGGCTTCCTAGGGTTCAACAGGAGATCAGTGATCCGTGCCACTGGGATGAAGTCCTTAACGGGGTTCTTGCCTTGTGGAAGAGAAGCGCCAGGAATGATGTGGTGGTTTCCACCGATGAAATTCATCGCACTATACCCAAAGCCAAATCCACCACCCGGCAGCCCAATCTGGCCCAACATCGCGGCCAGAGTGATCGCCATCCAGAAGGGCTGCTCTCCATGGTCCTGTCGGGTGAGCGACCAACTGACCGAGATCATCGTTCGCATCCCTGCCATGCGCCGGGCAAGCGCGCGGATCGTATCGGCAGGAATCTCGCAGATGCCAGCGGGCCAGTCGGCGGTCTTAGGGATCCCGTCCGCCTCACCCATGAGATATGGTAGAAACGCCTCAAATCCTTCCGTGTAACGCTGAAGGAACGCCCGGTCAGTCAAGCCCTCGCTCTCAATCGTATGGGCCAATCCCAACATTAACGCCACGTCTGTATTAGGGCGTAATGCCACCCAGTCGCTGCCCACATCGTCTAGAACGTCAGATTTCAGCGGACTGATGTTGACGAAATCAATGCCAGCTTTGCCAGCGTCAAGCAGAGCCCTGCGCTGAATATGACAGCCCGTGCCCCCCTGACTGATCTGACCGTTCTTGAGTGGCACACCGCCAAAGCAAACAAAAAACTGTGTGTGATCGCGTATCACATCCCAACTGGTGCAGGTATCTAGATAGTCGCGGAAACTCCCAAGGACATGCGGCACCATAGCCTCGGCCGCGGCAAAACTGTAGGTGAACTTCGAACGGGTGAAGCCACCGATGCAGTTCAAAAAACGCTTGAGCTGACTTTGCGCGTGGTGGAACCGCCCAGCACTGGCCCAACCGTAAGACCCCCCAAAGATAGAGGCATTACCAAACGTTTTTCGTACTCGGTTCAGCTCAGCTGCCACCAATTCATTAACTTTCTCCCAGCTCACTTCAACAAAGGGATCAGAGCCGCGCAGTTCCGTCCGAGTTCCTGGCCCACCTGTCAGCCAGCTTTCTCGCACCATTGGTGCATCCACCCGCATGGGGCCGTGTTGTACATCCAGAATGCCGGGACCAATGGGCGATGGATCGCAATCCTGTTCAAAGGCCAACAACTCCTGTACCCGACCATTACCCACCCGTGCGCGATAGGTACCCCAGTGTGAGCTGGTCAGCGGTAGATCGTCTTGCCTGGTCATTCGACACTCAATCCGAGTTCTTCCTGACGCTTACGGCTCCAAGCGTGGGTCATTCGATCGATGATGATGGCGATGATCGCCAGGAATATCGAACCAGGGAAGGTGATGCGTGAGAGGACCGTGTCCAAAAACTCAGCGGTATCCTTTCCGGGCTTGATCCCTGGGATGAATCCGCCGCCTCTTTTGAGGTCGTCTGCCATCTGATTGGTGTTCACCTGAATGGCCGTGTAAAGGAAGGTGAACAGGATGATCATCAGGGCGAAGATGAAATTGTACCAGAATCCCTGGATGTTGCTGAACAGCGTGATCAGGGAACTCGCACCGCCGCCGTCTGC
>CAJXMD010000081.1 GCA_913056165.1 uncultured Halieaceae bacterium | reverse complement strand
TATCGCCCGGCATTATTTGCCCGCTGGTTTCCGCGTGAGCAGTGCGGGAAGCGCGCCAGCGGGTGAGATATATCCTCAAACGTTAATGGCACTCGACGCTGCCGGATTCGATACAAACAACCTAAGGAGTAAATCCTGGGATGAGTTTGAAGAGTCACCTCCACGCTTGATGGTAACGGTGTGCGACAGTGCCGCTGGTGAGATCTGCCCGCTTTCTTTCCATAGTGTAAGGACGGAGCACTGGGGTCTGCCGGATCCCTCAAAAATTGAGGATGAGGCAGAGCAGAATGCGCTTTTCGAGACAGTGATTAAGTGCATCAAAGCGCAGGTGCCGATCTGGGAGCAGATGCTCACCAAGCAGTAGGACTCAGGCTCTCACCGTGAAGCCGACCTCGGCGCCCGGATGGTCAGGGGTATTGCGAGCCCAAGGTTCCCCCCCATGATGTTTCGCGATCAACGCAACCATGTAGAGCCCGAGGCCCAAATGTCGCTCCTCTCCTGTCCCTCGGACAGATACCATGGGTGCAAACAAATCCCCTCGCGCCTCTGGCAGGTTGTTACCCGGGTTGGCAACTGTTATGCGCCACCACAGCCCTCGTCGTTCAAGCCGCAAGATGATTGTTTCACCGTTGTCGGTAAACGAAGTGGCGTTTGAAACCAGTTTATCCAGAGCCTGCACAATGAGGTCGGGAGAGACAGGAGCAATAGCCTCACTGTCGTCATTCCGCAAACGAAATGCCCACTGGGGATAGGTCGAACTGTAAGCAGAAGAGAGTTCGGTGAGTAAACTTTTTAAATCCGTTGCTCGTTTTTCATCGACGTAAATCGCTTTCTCAAGCCGGTTGGCCTCATTCATAACAGCGATAATGTGACCCAGCCGCTCGAGACTCGTTCGTGCCCGAAGAATTAGGTCTGCTTGCTGACGAGGATCGATATTCTCCGTGTCGCTAAGGAGGTCGAGGGTAGAGCGTATGACGGCTACCGGCGTCCTGATTTCATGACTGAGGCTGTCGGGAAGCCGTCGCAAATAACCTTGTAGCCGCTGCTGTTCTTCCATTTGCACATTGAGTCGTTTTGTAAGGTGATCGATCTCGTCGTTCAACCAGCTCTCCACGAGCGGCTCCCTACCGCCTTTCTGGGTTGTCTCTGTTAAATGAGCGTCGAGGCGGCGGATGCGTCGCGTTAACAGAGTCGAAAAACCAAGGAAGCAACCCGCTATGAGTGCGGTAGCAACACCAATTTGTAGCAGCAGGCGCTGAACTACCTCTGTAGCCAATACTATCGCCACTCGCCGCGGCTGTTCGGCAACGACGACTCCCATTACCCCTGCGTCACTGTTGATAGGCGTCGCATATCGAGCGATTAGCTGGCCATTTTTCAGGGCGAGTGAATGACCGGGCTGGCCTCGCAGCGAATTCACGATGTCGCGACTCGTTTCCCGGCCGTTGGCCGCATACTCCAGGCTCAAATCGGGAGTGGGGACGTCGAGAAGCAAGTTGTAGAAAGCGCTTACCCGTGGTGTGTCGCGACCGTTAGCCGGCTCTGTGTCTTGCTGGTTTGTGACGAGTGGCCAGCCCCAGCGATCATGGATGGTAAGTTTGATTCCCTGTACATCAGAGTGATCTGCGAGTGTGGCCAGGGCGAGCGGTGTTTCGACAAGCCAGGGGGGCGCAGCGGTGTCTATCGGTCGCACATTGCCCCGCGTGCTGATGCCACCCTCGTCGACATCAATATAGTAAATGCCGAGTCGTGACTGAGTTATCTCGTGGGGTAGCCTAAGCTCAATTTGATATCCCGTATCAGTATCTAACCAGACACCTGTTATGGCACTTGGTTGTGCAGAGGGAAGCTGCCCGCCATAGACCTTGCCGACGACTGGACCAGGCTTTGGAGTTGCGATGACGTATTCTTCACGCCGCTCCTTTAGCCAGGTTCGCAGTATCAGTCGATCCCCGTTGGGCCCCTGACTACTGCCATCAGCCCGATAGACCTTTGTCTCTTCGGCCACTGAAATCCCGATGTACAGGTATTGGTGATCGGAGGCCATGCTAACAATGAAAGGGCGTCTTTCTGTACCGAAGGTTCTTTGAGGAATATCAGACCACTCGTCCAGATTGCCATCCAGAATGGGGGCTTCCTGAAGGTTGCTCACCAGAAGGCTCGCTTCCTCGAGCGGCGTTACCAGACGCCTTTCGTCGGTATAGAGTGCGCTGGTGTCATTGGTTAAGACTGCTGAGAGTCCCTGAGCGGTACTCTCGAGGGCCTGACGTTGGAGGGTCAGCAAGGCCTCTTGGTTCTTGTGGAAAAATTCGATACTCAGCCAGGGGATGGCCAGTAGGGAGAGGCTAAGAACCGCGGTTTGGGTGCGTAACTTCAATTCTCGGGTAGCCAGCGGTAGCCCAGACCATAGGCGGTTTCAATTCGGTCGAATTCCCCGTCGGCCTCCTCGAATTTGCGCCGGATGCGGCGCACATGAGAGGTGATCGTACTGTCATCCAAAACAACATTTGCCGCGTCCATCAGTTGCTGGCGGTTGCGGATATGTCCCGGATGCTTGGCGAGGGAATGAAGCATCCAGAATTCTGTAAAGGTCAGTGCGATCGCGGTGTCTTTCCACTTGGTGCTGAAGCGCTCAACGTTCAGCTCAAGGTCGCCCCGTCTAAGCACCTGTTCCTGATTCTCAGGGCTTTTGAGAGCGACGATGCGACGCATCATCGCGTTGATTCTGGCGAGCAACTGGGCATTGGATATGTCTTTGGTGAGGTAGTCATCGGCACCTAGTCGAAGTCCCGAAATAATGTCTATTTCATCGTCTCGAGCAGAGAGAAAAATAATAGGAAGCAGGGGGTTAGTGCTTCTCAGCTCCCGACAGAGTTCAAAGCCCGCTTCGGAGTCGTTTCCCAAGGCTATATCGAGTAATGCAAGGTCCGGGGTATTGACGGCAAAGCTTGCTCGCGCGTCCTCAGCGTTGCGGCTCCAGTCTACGTGGTAGCCTGCCTGACTGAGCAAATCCTTGTAGTTGCTCGCCAGCGCCGTGTCATCTTCCACTAATGCGATTCGCGTTCTCATTGACCGATTTGATGTTCCTGCTTGTCATTCTTTCTTTTGATTCGGCATCTACCGACATCAAATAGTGCCATCGTGGTCGATAGCGGAGAAATTCAGTGTAGCAAATGGTAGTAAAACAGCACCGTCGAAATCCCGTCAATGCGCTGCACCGGGCGCTGGCATCGCGCTTCAAAATGAGGGACGACGGATACGGAACGCGGTATCAAGGATTCGCTCTGTAAAAAACGCGACGTAAAATGGCCTTAGTACACAAATTCAGGAAAATACCGCGTCATTTTTTGAATTTTCGGAGGAGCTTTGCGACCATACTCGCCCGCACGCGGTCCTTGGTAGGGATCGCCACTGATTGAGGAGCTTTTGATGCCTGTTGTTACTCTTCCTGATGGTTCCGAGCGAGCCTTTAATCAATCCGTTTCTGTTCATGATGTTGCTCTCGACATTGGTCCGGGTTTGGCCAAGGCGGCGCTTGCCGGTGTAGTGAATGGTAAGGAGGTCGATACGTCCTTCGTGATTGATGCAGACAGCCAGCTATCGATTATCACCGAGCGCGATGACGCAGGTGTCGAGATTCTGCGTCACTCCACCGCTCATCTTCTGGCGCAAGCGGTCCAGCAGTTATTCCCCGGTACTCAGGTAACGATTGGGCCAACCATCGACGATGGCTTCTATTACGATTTTGCCACCGGTCACAACTTCACGCCGGAGGATCTCGAGCGCATTGAGAAGCGCATGGAGGAAATCGTTGCTGACGATGTGTCGGTGGAACGTATCGTTTGCTCCCGGGAAAAAGCGGTCGAAATCTTCAGAAATATGGGAGAGCACTTCAAGGTGCAAATCATTGAAGACCTCCCCGACTCGGAGGAAATCTCCATCTACAAGCAGGGGGAATGGATGGATTTGTGCCGTGGTCCCCATGTGCCAAGTACCGGAAAGTTAAAGGCGTTTAAATTGACCAAAGTTGCCGGCGCGTATTGGCGCGGCGATGCTAACAACCAGATGCTGCAGCGCATCTACGGAACCGCTTGGGGCAATAAGAAGGAGTTAAAAGCCTACCTCAACCGGATTGCTGAAGCGGAAAAGCGCGATCACCGAAAGATCGCCAAAAAGCTGGATCTTTTTCATACCCAGGAAGAGGCCCCCGGGATGGTGTTCTGGCACCCCGCTGGCTGGACCATTTACCAGACCATTGAGCGATACATGCGCGAGAAGCAACTGCAGTATGGCTATCAGGAGATCAAGACCCCTCAGGTAGTCGATATCTCTCTGTGGCAACGGTCGGGTCACGCAGACAAGTTTGCCTCAGGCATGTTCACTCTCGAAGCAGAGGAGCGACAGTTTGCGGTCAAGCCAATGAACTGTCCTTGTCACGTACAGGTGTTCAATCAGGGTCTCAAGTCCTATCGGGATCTTCCCTTGAGGCTCGCCGAGTTTGGCAGTTGCCATCGAAATGAACCCTCGGGATCGCTGCACGGCATCATGCGGGTTCGCGGATTCACCCAGGACGACGCTCATATTTTTTGTACCGAAGACCAGATCCAGAGCGAGGTTTCTACGTTTATCGATATGCTCCATGAGGTCTATCGGGACTTTGGATTTGACGAAGTCATATACCGGTTATCGACCCGACCCGCTGAACGGGTTGGTAGCGATGCAGATTGGGATCGCGCGGAATCGGCATTGGCTGAGGCACTGAATGCCAAGTCCCTGCCCTGGGAGGAGCTTCCTGGAGAGGGTGCCTTTTACGGCCCCAAAATCGAGTTTTCACTCAAGGATTGTATTGGCCGGGTTTGGCAACTGGGGACCATTCAGGTGGATTTCTCCATGCCTGGACGTCTGGACGCCCAGTATGTGGCCGAGGATGGTAGCCGGCAGGTACCGGTTATGCTGCATCGGGCGGTGCTCGGATCCTTTGAGCGCTTCATCGGTATCCTGATAGAGCACTATGAGGGAGAGTTTCCAACCTGGCTCGCTCCCCAGCAGGCCGTAATAGCGCCCATTACCGACAAACAGGCCACCTATGCACAGGAATGTGCCGATGCGCTGACCCGGCAGGGGTTTCGGGTGGCTACAGATCTCCGTAACGAAAAAATCGGGTTCAAAATCCGTGAACACGAGATCGGCAAACTGCCCTACATCCTCGTGGTCGGAGACAAGGAGCGGGAGCAGGGCACTGTTTCGGTGCGCGCCCGACACGGGCAGGATCTGGGCTCCCAGACCCTGGATGATCTGGCAGCGCGCTTGCGGGCAGAGGTCGAGCGCCGGGGTCGCTCGGATCACTAGGAATTTCGGCCTTAAACCGGCGTTTTTCCGGCGTAATTAATAACGTTTGGTTCAAGATCAATGACTTGAGCTTGACTGTGGATACTAGTACTATCCGCGTCCTTCGGTATTGGAGACTAGCAGCATTAAGAGCGACAGCAAGAGCAAGAAGGCTCTCACGAACGAACAGATCACCGCACCTCAGGTGCGCTTGATAGACGCCGATGGACAGCAGGTGGGGATTGTGCCCATCGAGGAAGCGCAGGCGTCAGCTGAAGCTGCAGGTCTCGACCTTGTGATGATGGCGGATTCCGATCCACCGGTATGCAAGGTCATGGACTATGGGAAGCACATTTTCGAAGCGAAGAAGCAGAAGGCTGCTCAGCGCAAGAAAACAAAGCGAATCCAGGTCAAAGAAATGAAATTTCGTCCAGGGACGGATGAGGGTGACTACCAGGTAAAACTACGCAACCTGGTACGTTTCCTAGAGAACGGCGATAAGGCCAAAGTAACGCTTCGTTATCGCGGGCGTGAAATGGCTCATCAGGAAATCGGCATGGAGCTACTCAAGCGGGTAGAAGCCGATCTGAGCGAATTGGGCACCGTCGAGCAGTTTCCAAAAATGGAAGGCCGGCAGTTGACCATGGTTATCGCACCAAAGAAACGGGGTTAGTGGCCCGTGAATGCCCTAACGCCCGATCAATTTAGCTAGCCCAATTGGGCCCAATGCGGAGTTATTGTTATGCCAAAAGCAAAAATTCACAGTGGTGCTGCCAAGCGTTTTAAGAAAACTGCTGGTGGCTACAAGCGCAAGAGCGCTTATAAGAGCCATATCCTCACGAAGATGACGACCAAGCGAAAGCGTCAGCTGCGCGGTACATCGATGATTGATCAGTCTGACAAAGTCCTGATCGATCGTATGCTTCGCGCCAAATAACCGTCATTTACCTCAGGAGTAGAAAACCATGGCTCGTGTAAAACGTGGAGTGACGGCGCGGCGTCGTCACAAGAAGATTCTCAGCAAAGCAAAAGGCTACTATGGTGCGCGTTCGCGCGTTTTTCGGGTAGCCAAGCAGGCCGTCACCAAAGCAGGACAGTATGCTTACCGTGACCGTCGTCAGCGTAAGCGTCAGTTCCGTGCCTTGTGGATCACGCGTATCAACGCCCAGTCCCGCGCAAATGGAATGACTTACAGCCGATTAATCAACGGCCTGAAGAAGGCCGATATCGCGCTGGACCGACGTGTGCTGGCGGACCTTGCAGTACATGATAAAGCGGCTTTTGCTGCGGTAGTTGAGCGCGCTCGTACCGCCCTCGCTGCTTGACCCCCTCAGCCGCTCTCCGGCGGACTGAGTGAGTTGATCCGAAAGGGAAGGACTGTGAGCTCCTTCCCTTTTTTTTGCCGGCTATATCAGGGCACAATCTGGAACTGATCGACAATCGAGAAAGGGAACATGGAGTCTCTTGAAATACTGAAAACGGCAGCTATTGAGGCGGTGCAGGCGGCGAGCTCCCCCGCAGAGCTTGAGCAGCTGCGGGTGGATTACCTTGGCAAGAAGGGGCAGCTAACAGGCCTTCTCAAAAACCTTGGTACCCTCTCCCCGGAGGATCGACCCAAGGCCGGTGCGCTGATCAACGAGGTCAAGCAGGAGCTCACGGGCTTCTTGAATGCTCGAAAGGACGACCTTGAGCAACAGGCTCTGGCGGAGAAATTGGCCGCAGAGCGTGTCGACGTAACACTACCTGGTCGCCGGGTTGATGCAGGTGGCCTTCACCCCATCACGCGCACGATTCAGCGAGTTGAAGACTTCTTTGCGGGGATGGGTTTCGATGTAGTGGAAGGCCCGGAAGTCGAAGACGACTATCATAATTTTGAGGCCCTCAATATTCCCGCGCATCACCCAGCGCG
>CAJXMD010000080.1 GCA_913056165.1 uncultured Halieaceae bacterium | reverse complement strand
GGCGTGGCCCCTTCAGGCACATGGAGATGCACCATCGACATATCAAAAAAGTCCTCATCGCAACCCAGCTCGCGCAGGTGGGCAACAACATAACTGTAGGCAATCTCCGCGCTTTCCTTCATGACATCACCCAACTGGCCAGTCAGTTTGAAACCGCGGTTGAGGGTGTGCACCTTGCTAGATTCAATCGCCAGGGTGGCGCCTCCATGGGGGGTCCAGGCAAGCCCGGTGACAACACCACGGCCGCGGGCCGGGCGATCATTCCGATACCGGGGCTGTCCCAGCATATCGGTCACCTCTCTCTTACCAAGTCGGATTCGATCAAGCTTTTCGTCTACCAACCGCAGGATCGACTTACGAATAAGGCTGGATAATTGCTTCTCTAACTGCCTGACGCCCGCCTCCCGACAATAGGAATCAATGACCAGCTTCAAAGACGCCTCGTTGATTCGAATCTGATTAGGCTTTGCCCCGTGACGCTCCAGCAACTTGGGCCATAGATGATTTTTGGCGATAGCCTGTTTCTCTTCTGATATATAACCCGCCAACCGAATAGTTTCCATTCGGTCCAGTAGCGGGGGCGGTATCGTGTCGAGCTGATTCGCGGTACAGACAAACAGCACTTTGGAAAGATCAACCCGAAGGTCCAGATAATGGTCCAAGAACTCCTGATTCTGCTCAGGGTCCAGCACCTCCAGCAACGCCGAGGCCGGATCTCCCTGATACGATGATCCCACCTTGTCAATCTCATCCAACATAATGACCGGGTTTGCTACCTTTACGTCCTTGAGCGCCTGCACCAACTTACCGGGCATCGCGCCTATGTAGGTTCGTCGATGCCCCTTGATCTCAGCCTCATCGCGCATACCACCCAAACTGAAGCGATAAAACTCCCTGCCCAGAGCTGCAGCGATTGAGCGTCCGATACTGGTTTTACCCACGCCGGGAGGGCCCACCAACAACAAAATTGAGCCATCAACAGCCCCCTTGAAGGAACCTACGGCGAGAAACTCAATGATGCGTTTTTTGACATCCTCCAGTCCGTCGTGATGGCTATCCAGAGCATCGCGCGCCTGATCGAGATTTAAATTATCTTCGGAAAAAACACCCCATGGCACTGATGTCATCCAGTCGAGGTAATTGCGAGTGACCGCATACTCAGGCGACCCGGACTCGAGCACCTTGAGCTTGTCCAGCTCCTCCTGAAACTTGGCGAGCACCTGATAATTGGGATCCAGCGCCGCCATACGTTCGGCAAAGCGGTCCGCGTCAGAGGTTTTGTCGTCCTTCGTGATGCCAAGCTCACGCTGAATGACTTTCATCTGTTCCTTGAGAAAAAACTCCCGCTGATTGTCCGAGACCTTTTCATTAACTTCCTTGCTGATTTGTCCCTGAAGTTCGGCGACCTCTTTTTCACGACGCAAGAGCTCCAGCACCTTGGCCATCCGCACTGTCAACGGCAGGGATTCGAGAATCTCCTGCAAGCGATCCCCATTCGCTGTGGTCAATGCAGCCGCAAAATCCGCCAGTAAACTAGGTTGGTTAGGGTTGAAGTTACCCAGGTATTGCTTCAACTCCTCAGAGTACAAGGGGTTTAGGGGTAACAACTCCTTGATCGCCGCGATAATCGCCATCGCATAGGCTTTGACTTCATCGCTATCGCGATCTCCCTGAGTCGCCGGATATTCCACCTGTGCGATGAACGGGCCGTCGGTCTTCAGCCAGCGAATACGTCTGAAACGCTTAACCCCCTGGGCCAGAAACTGTACCGCGCTCTCATCCGACCCGGGGGTTTTGTGAAGTCTGACCACGCAACCCATGCCGGGAAAGTCCGCAGCTTCTGCCTCGGTTGGATTTTTATCCCCGACGAAAGCAAGGCCGATTAAACCCGAGCCCTGTTCGGCTATTGCTTGAAGTGTCTCTTGCCACTGATCAGGATTCAGACCGACGGGTTGCACCTGACCCGGAAAAAATGGGCGTCCGGGTAGGGGCAGCAATACCAAAGTGTCAGGAAGGACGTCCTCGACAACAGCGGGGGGCGATTCATCCCCCGCAGGCATTACGTCCTCAGCACCGAATTCATAATGCGCAGAGACACCCTCAATGACAGCTCCATCACTGTCATCATCAGGTCTGTTGTTCTCTGAATTATCGCCTCTGTCCGCCACTACTGCGGGTCTCCTGTGGCCCGGGAACCCCCCGTTAGGAGAAAGATATGGGCACTCTAAGAGCTAAATTCAAGCGGGAAGGCGGTTTACTCCTCGCCTCCACCAGGAGCGGGCGGCATGGAGGTGAAAGGCAAGTGCGCCACTTTTGCGCCCTGAGGTGCGGCATCGGACACCTTCGCGGCGCCCTCCTTGTCTACCTCGTCAATACGAATGACCGAGTGGAGGGGAATATAGCTGCGCTTGACCCCAGAAAACTCGGCCTTCAGCTTTTCCTCTGAGGGATCGACAAGCACTGCTGACCGCTCGCCGAACACCAGCTCCTCAATTTCGATGAACCCCCACATATCGCTCTGATAAATCTGGCGCGCGAAGACTTCGAACACCTGACCACCGTTCTGGAAGATGACTTTATAGACGGGTTGTGAGGACATGAAAACGAGGCTGTTCTGAAAAGGGCCGGAATGGTACCACTTCCGTCACAAATGGCCAGTGTCCATATCGTTGAATATGTGTGAGGCAGGTATAATCTGGCTGTTTCCGTCACCAACCCCTGAGAGCCTCCCGTGACATCAGCGCCTCGAAAAAAGCTTTTTGTGCAGACCCATGGCTGCCAGATGAACGAGTACGATTCGGCAAGAATGGCGGATTTACTCGGTGAAAGCCACGGGCTGGAACTGACGGACCGGGAGGAAGAGGCAGATGTGCTGCTGCTGAATACCTGCTCGATTCGCGAAAAAGCTCAGGAAAAAGTATTTCACCAACTGGGTCGGTGGAAGCCCCTGAAGGCTGCGAACCCCGAGCTGATCATTGGTGTTGGCGGCTGCGTAGCGAGTCAAGAAGGCGCTGACATAGGCAAGCGAGCTCCTTTTGTCGACCTGATTTTTGGTCCTCAAACCCTGCATCGATTGCCTGAAATGATCGAGACCCGTAAAGGTGGAGCACCAATTGTTGTTGACGTCAGCTTTCCCGAAATCGAGAAATTTGACCGACTGCCAGAGCCTCGCATGGACGGTCCCAGCGCCTTTGTTTCTATCATGGAAGGCTGCAGCAAGTACTGCACTTTTTGCGTCGTCCCCTACACCCGCGGTGAGGAGGTATCCCGGCCCCTTGATGATGTGATTGCAGAAATCGCGGGGCTAGCGGATCAGGGCGTTAAAGAAGTCAACCTGCTCGGGCAGAACGTGAATGCCTACCGGGGTGCAAATCATCTTGGCGATATCGTCGACTTTGCCGACTTGCTTCATCTGGTCCATCGAGTCCCCGGGATAGAGCGAATCCGTTACACCACTTCGCATCCGGTTGAATTTTCCGATGCAATTATTCAGGCCTACGCGGAGATTCCCAGCCTCGTTGATCACCTTCATTTACCGGTGCAGAGTGGGTCCGACCGCATTCTCATGGCGATGAAACGCGGCCATACGGCACTCGAGTACAAAGCGAAAATCCGAGCACTCCGACAAATCAGACCAAAGTTATCGCTCTCCTCAGACTTCATTATCGGATTTCCCGGCGAGGGCGAGCAAGAGTTTGCCGACACCATGAAACTCATTGACGACATCGGGTTTGATACCTCTTTTAGCTTTATTTATAGCGCCAGACCAGGCACTCCCGCCGCCGATCTCCCCGATGAAACCCCGATGGACGTAAAAAAACAGCGCTTACACATTCTGCAGGGGCGGATTGCCCAGCAGGCAGCGCAGATCAGTGAGTCAATGGTAAACACGCGCCAGCGCATTCTCGTCACTGGCCTATCGAAGAAAGATCCCGGGCAGCTCGCCGGTCGTACCGAGAATAACCGGGTCGTCAATTTCAGCTGCACCGACCACACGAGAATAGGTGGTTTTTGCGATGTTGACATTGTCGAGGCACTGCCAAACTCTCTCAGGGGAACACTGATCTGACAGGCAAAACAGCCGAACACAACGGTTGACTCGGGCCAAAACCTCGGTATCGTCTCCCTCCCAAGTGCAAAAAGAGCGGCCACACAGGCGTTGGACATCGATACCGCGTCGGTAGCACCGGACCCAGAGCCGGAGCCGACATCCCAACTCAGCTTCACTCTAGACCCTAATGATGCACGCCATTTGGCTATTTTGTGCGGTCAACTCGACGGTCATCTGCGTCAAATTGAAGACCGACTGGGTGTTGGCATCAGCAACCGCTCTAATCATTTCACCGTGTCCGGATCTCAGGAAGCCGCTGAGGCCACTGTGGCGCTCTTGCGCTCGCTATACGATGACATCCAGCAGGGCCTGATACTGACCCCCGAATCAATCCACCTTCATCTCCAGCAGGCTGGTCTGGAAAATCTATCGGCGCAACAAGGCATCGATGAGATGGCTCCCACCGCCCACATCGGGCTCATTCGAACGAAACGAACATCGATAAAACCCCGAGGTCGCAATCAACAGAGCTATGTCGCCGCCATCCAACGCCACGACATCAATTTTGGCATCGGACCTGCAGGAACTGGAAAAACCTATCTCGCCGTCGCCTGCGCGGTGCAGGCTCTTATCGAGGAAGACGTGCGACGCATTTTATTAGTGCGACCAGCGGTTGAAGCCGGGGAGCGTCTCGGTTTTCTGCCCGGCGATCTAAGTCAAAAGGTCGATCCCTATTTACGTCCCCTCTATGACGCTCTTTATGAAATGCTCGGATTTGAAACGGTAACCAAATACATAGAGCGAAATATCATCGAAGTGGCACCCCTAGCCTTCATGCGGGGCAGAACACTCAACAATGCTTTTATTATCCTCGATGAAGCACAGAACACGACACGTGAACAGATGAAGATGTTTCTGACACGTATCGGATTTGGGTCCACAGCCGTGATCACCGGTGATGCGACACAGATAGACTTGCCGAAAGGACAGCAGTCCGGCCTGACCCATGCCACTCAAGTGCTCGATGGCGTCAAGGGGATTACATTTACGTGGTTCGCCAATAAGGACGTGGTCCGCCATCCGTTAGTCCAACGGGTGGTTGCTGCCTATGATGACTTTGAATCTCGCGCGCCCACACGGAACCCACAGGACCCATGACCCCGCTTGTTCACATCGACAGGGATGCAGGGCTGGAAAGTCCCGATGACGACAGCTTTTATTGTTGGGTGGACTCGACCCTCAAACATGTCGGTGAACAGATTCCCGCAAATCCAGAAGTAAGTTTCCGAATCAACGATGCCTCTGAGATGGCGGCGCTTAACCTGCGCTTCCGCTCCAAGGACGGCCCCACTAACGTCCTCTCCTTTCCGGCTGACTTGGTCACGGAGAATACCGTGTCTCTACTGGGGGACATCGCAATCTGCGCGCCAGTAGTAGCCGCTGAGGCGGCGCAACAAGCCAAACCTGTAGAAGCTCACTGGGCCCACCTTACGGTCCACGGGGTGTTACACCTTGTGGGATATGATCATCTTGATTCTGCTGACGCACAGAAGATGGAGTCGCTCGAAATAAAAATATTGGCTGACCTAGGCTTCAAAAACCCTTACACCATGCATGACGAAAGAGAACACTCACCGTGAATGAACCCCGTCAACTGGATTCCGATGACCGAAGCTGGCTGGAGCGCTTGACTCATTTTTTATCGGGAACCCCTCAAAGCAGAGCAGATCTTGAGGGCTTCCTGAGTCTTGCAGCAGACAATGAGCTAATCGATGAAGACGCAAAGACCATTATGGAGGGCGCGCTGTCGGTCAGTGACATGCAAGTCAGGGATATCATGATCCCTCGGGCTCAAATGATGGTAATTAAAATAGACGCCGACATCGACGAGGCGTTGCCGCAAGTTATCAGTGCCGCCCATAGTCGCTATCCCGTCATTGATGACAGTCTCGATAACGTGGTGGGTATCTTGCTAGCCAAGGACCTTTTGCCGCTAATTATCGACAGAGACGCGGAATTCGACCTGAAGAGTCTGCTGAGACCAACGGTAGTGGTCCCCGAGAGCAAGCGACTCAACGTCCTTCTCAGGGAATTTCGGCAAAACCGAAACCATATGGCCATCGTTATTGATGAATATGGCGGCGTTGCTGGATTGGTCACAATTGAAGATGTCCTCGAAGAGATCGTCGGTGAAATTGAAGATGAGACCGATATCGACGAGGGCAAAGATATCCGGCGCATCAATGCAGATGAATTTTTTATTCGGGCACAGACCCCGATTGAAGACTTCAATGAGTTTTTTGAGGTCGATTTGAGCGAAGAGGAGTTCGACACCATTGGCGGCCTTGTGGTCAATGCATTCGGTCATGTGCCGGATCGCGACGAGGTGACCCGCTTCGACGGCTTTGAATTCAGGGTTGTCAATGCTGACCAGCGCAGACTGATTAGCCTGCGGGTCTCTCGCTCTATCGCCGTCGAGGACTGATTGCGATGGCGCCCTTGCGCTCCTCAATCAGCAGACATGGACTACCGCTTCTTGCCGGCGCGCTTTTTCCTTTGGGTCTCGCACCCTTCGACTTTTGGCCAGCAACACTCCTCAGCCTCTCCTTATTCTATCTGGCTCAACGTACCAGAGAGGCTTCTTTCGTCACCGGCTGGCTGTTCGGTGCGGGGTTGTTTCTCTGCGGTGCCTCCTGGATCTTTGTAAGCATCAATGTGTACGGCGACGCGCCTGTGCCATTGGCCGGACTACTCACACTGTGCTTTTGCCTTGGGCTTGCGCTGCTCCACGGTGTTCAGGTTTCCCTTTTCGCGCGATTTGGCAGCACGTCGCAGACTTGGGCCCCAGTATCCTTCGCATCCCTTTGGGTGCTCTTCGAGTGGCTGAGAAGCTGGCTGCTCACGGGCTTCCCATGGCTCTATGCTGGATACACCGCTCTTGATAGCCCCCTGCGAGGATGGGTGCCTGTTATCGGCGTTTACGGCACCGGTTTTCTGATCGCTGGCCTGGCGGCGAGTCTGAGCGGAGTGCTGAGCACAAGAGCCTCCCGTGGTTCCGTGATCTTGACCGCCTGCTTTTTGGCACTCTGGGCTGCGGGGCCATTACTCGCAGAGAAAAATTGGTCACAACCTGATGGAGAGAGAGTCTCACTCGCGGTCTACCAACCCAACATCCCACTGGAAAAAAAGTGGGATCGGCGATACTTCTTTCCGATTCTTGATCAATATGCAAACGCTACCGCTGGACTTTACGAGGATGCCGATATTGTTCTCTGGCCCGAATCGGCGCTCCCAGCCTATCAGGATCAGCTTGGGGACTACTTGGAAGACCAATCCCGATTGGCTGC
>CAJXMD010000079.1 GCA_913056165.1 uncultured Halieaceae bacterium | reverse complement strand
CGGTGTGCAGGCTGGACAGGGCACTAGCCATTGGGCGGTATCGATACAAATTGATGATTTGATTGATGATCTCCGGGGTTTTGAGCGAGATGGCGAGCCCCTGTTTCAGGATCCTTCCGTAAGAGATCAGGCGGTGACGCTCATTATGGAGGCGAAGGCCCTGGCCTTGTCCCAGCGACGTATGCGGTTGTCTGGTCTCACCTCGGACTTCCCCATGGGCTTGCCTTTGTCATCGAAGTACCGGGGTACTGAGTGGGCCCGTCGGATGAAACTCTTCGGCACCGCCATGCAGGGCGCGAGCAGTTCGCTCTACATGGGGGACGGTGATGCCCATCGCGGGGGCTTTTGGCAGCGTGCCTATTTTTCCAACTTTGGTATGACGATAGGGGGCGGTACCACCCAGGTTCAGGCCAATATTATTGCCGAGCATGTCCTCGGCTTGCCGAAGTAAGGAGAACGCTTATGTCCTCATTGATTGGAAGTGTTGCTCTGAACTTTAGCGAAGAGCAGTCGATGCTCCTCGATGTGGCCCGGGCCTTTGTCCGAGACAAGTCGCCCATTGATCAGGTGCGAGCTCAACTCGAAACCCCCTCTGGTTATGACCAGGGAGTGTGGGATGAAATGGTGGCGCTGGGCTGGACGGGCATTGCGCTTCCCGAAACTGTGGGTGGTTCCGCACTGGGATTCTCGGCGGTCATTCCCGTAGTGGAAGCTTTGGGTCATGGCTTGTTGGGTACCCCTCTGGTGGATACCACGCTGGCGGGTCAGTTATTGCTGCGAGCGGGGGGCGCGGCTCAGGAAGCGACGCTATCGGCCATTGCTGCCGGAGAGGTTGCTACCGTGGCGCTTCTGGACGGGGGCGACTGGGGCGCAGACAACACGGGCGTGTCCCTTGATGACCAAGGCGTTCTTCAGGGCACCAAGTCATTTGTAGGCAGTGCTCAGGTGGCGTCCTATTTTGTCGTGGTTGGTCATCAAAATGGATCTCCGATTCTTGCGGTGGCATCCCGATCCGCCATGTCGGATGACGCATTCACTGCCAATACGCTTATCGATCTGACCAAACGCTCCTGCCGGGTAGATTTTTCCGGTGTTCGACCCGAGCAGGTGATTAGCGGCGAGCAGGTGGCCTCGGCCTTACGTGACTATCGACTCATGGGTGCGTTACTCGCAGCGGTTGAGGCGACGGGCACCGGTGCCAGATGTCTGGAAGTCATCGTGGATTACCTGAAAACCAGAAAGCAGTTTGGCAAACTGATTGGTTCCTATCAGGCGCTGAAGCATCCAACGGTGGATATTTATTGTGCTGTGGAGGATTCCCGCTCATTTTGCTACCACGCGGCCAGCATCATCGATGAGAGTGCGCTCAGTACTGACGCGGAAACCGCGTGCCGCATGGCAAAAACCTCAGCGGGAGACATGCTGGTCTTCGCGGGGGATCGAGCGGTGCAATTTCATGGGGGTATTGGTTTTACCTGGGATTGCGACTCGACTCTGTTTATCCGCCGGGCTCAGTGGACTCAGCAAGTGTTTGGTGACGCCATTCATCATCGCAAGCGCCTTGCGGGCTTGCTGTTGGATTGACGTTCTGACCGTCCGCGGTTGAGGAAGTCCGGCTTCCGACTTTTTTCGTAGAGCACCCATGACCAAAAAAACACCTATCCGCCGCGGCGCTATCGGCCGGGGTCTCGCTTTGTCTTTGGCTGGTGCCAGGGCAGGCGGCGCCTTTGCCATCGATGGCGCCTTGCGACGTCTCCGGGGCGACTCAGGCGTCGATGAGGATCGCTTGCAGCGAGAGGCCGACCGATTTGCGGATACCCTCGGCGAGCTTAAGGGGAGCTACGTCAAGATAGGCCAGTTGCTGGCACTCTTGGGGGAGCACTTCTTGCCAGCGCCGTTGACTCGGGCGCTGCACCGACTGGAGTCTCAAACCCAGCCCCTGGCGTGGTCACATATTGAGCCGGTCTTGCGCAAGGCCATGGGCGCCAAGCTCGAGCAGCTGAATGTCGATCGGCAAGCTCTCGCGGCGGCGTCTCTCGCTCAGGTACATCGTGCCAAGCACCGACAAACTAAAAAGGACTTGGTTCTCAAAATTCAGTACCCGGATCTTGTTGGGGTACTGGATGAGGATTTTGCCGCGGTTGTGAGAATGCTCCGCTTGGCCCGATGGATACCCGCCAGTAAAGATTTTGACAGCTGGCTGCAGGTGCTTCATGAGCAGTTGATCCTCGAGGTCGACTACCCGAGAGAGCTGGCATTGGCTCAAGAGTTTGAGAAAGCCCTTGAGACTAACCCCCGGATGGCCGCTCTCGATATTCAGCTCCATGTACCCGCCTATGACGCCGACCTGAGCTCCCGCGATGTACTCGTCATGGACTTTGTCGCTGGCAAGTTGGTGACGGATCCGTCGGTCGCTGCACTCAGTCAGAAACGTCGAGATCAGCTTGGCAGAGCGATGCTCGAGCTATTTTTCTTCGAGGTGTTTGATCTGGGTTTGATGCAAGCAGATCCAAATTTTGGCAACTACCTGATTGGGGATCGAGGTGGACGTATCACCCTGCTTGATTTTGGTTCCGTGGTGCGACTCTCTGCGGATACACAGCGAGCACTGGCCGACACTATCGCGGGAGGCCAGCAAAAGGATGGGGCCAGACTCGAGCGCGGATTAGAAGGGCTTGGGTGCATTGATGCGCAGAGCAGTGACTATGCCCGTCGCACGTTTGTTGCCTTTGTTGAAAAATTGCTCGAGCCCCTGCGACCGCCTGAGGACCTGCCACCGGAACACCTAAATGTCCGCGGTGCCTATCGTTGGGCCGATTCGCATTTGCTAAAACGTACCGGTCGTCATGTAGCAGGGTCGGTGGCAAGCCGGGATTTCTCTATCCCTCCGGGCAACTTCGCCTTGATGGCCCGCAAGCTGACAGGTGTTTTCACTTTTATTTCGGTGGTGGGTGCGGAATTTAATGGTGTGGACATTGTCGACGACTGGCTGCGCCGATGGGAGGGGACAGAATGAGTGACAGCTCTCGATCCGTACCCCGGGGTCGCGTACGACGCTTCGGGAAGTTTGCCCGACTCGCCGGAGGTGTCGCCGGCAACATGCTGGCTGAGGGTGCCAAGCAGGTCGCTTCGGGTCAGCGCCCCAAGGCGAGAGATTTGCTGCTGACCCCCGCGAACGCCCGGCGACTGACCCGCCAGCTGTCGGAGATGCGCGGAGCGGCGATGAAGCTGGGCCAAATTCTCTCCATGGACAGCGGTGATCTCCTGCCCAGAGAGCTCGCGGATATTCTGGCAACCCTTCGTAACGCGGCTTACGCCATGCCAGAGCGCCAGCTCGATGAAGTTCTCACCGAGGCCTTTGGCGTCGAATACCCGTCGGTGCTGACCGACTTCGAGCAAAAACCGTTTGCGGCGGCGTCGATCGGCCAGGTCCATCGCCTGCGTTCGGCTCGGGGTCAACCCGCTGTCCTTAAAATCCAATACCCGGGTGTGCGCGAAAGTATTGACTCGGATGTAGACAATCTGGCGGCGCTTCTAAAGGTATCGGGTCTGCTTCCCAAGCACATGGATATCAGTCCTCTTCTCACCGAGGTAAAAGCGCAGCTGCACGAGGAGGCAGATTACAAGCAGGAGGCCAAGTATCTGCGTGCCTTTGTCAAAGGGTTGGGTAGTGACGAGCGATTCTTGTTGCCTCGAGTGATTACCTCCCTGAGCGGTTCTCGTGTCCTCGGGCTGACCTATGTCGAGGGGGTGGCTATTGAAGAGGTTGCTGACGAGGATCAGGAGGAACGCGATCGGGTGATGTCACTGCTTTTTGAGCTCTTGCTTATAGAGCTCTTCGAGCTTGGTCTGGTACAGACCGACCCCAACTTTGCCAACTACCGCTACAATCCAGAAACCGGCCAAGTGGTTCTGTTGGATTTCGGTGCATCAAAATATTTTCCGGATACTTTTACCACCGCTTATCTGGACCTCTTGGCAAGTGCCATAGAGGGGGATCGCATGGGAATGGCAGCGGCGGCGGAAACGGCAGGATACTCCCTTGGGCCCGAGGGCTCCCCCTATAGAGAGATTGTTCTGGATTTATTGCAGTTGGCCCTGGAGCCAATCAGCTGTGGCGAAGCCTACGACTTTGGAGAGTCAACCCTGCCCATGCGTCTCGCGAACATGGGCCAACAAATTCAGGGCAATAAGGAATACTGGGAAGTACCACCCATGTACGCGGCTTACATCCACAGAAAGATAGCCGGATTGTTTTTATTGGCGAGTCGCCTGAAGGCCCGGGTCAACATCCATGAGCTCGTGTTGCCCTGGCTGGATTAATCACTTGGTGGTAAGTGGGTTTTCAGAAATCGAACCATGTTGTCGCCCATCACGGCGCGGATTTCGGGCTCTGAAAACTGGGCGTCGAGTAACCCCTGGGTCAGCTGCCCTATGTTGGCTGCATCGAAAGGTGCGCTGATGGCGCCATCCCAGTCTGATCCAAGGGCGATGTGGTCGAGACCAAATCGGTCGATGCCATAGCGAATTGCACCGACGATTGAGTCGACGTCGTTGCCGCAGGTAGCGCCATCCCAGAAACCGACGCCTATCAGGCCCCCGGCATCGGTGATCAGTTCCATCGTGTCATCTGAAATATTGCGCGGACTGTCACAGTGTCCCTGAAAGCCCGTATGACTCACGATCAGCGGGATCGAATGGTCTGCCAGTAGATCTTGCACCACAGCTTCGGATGAGTGGGCGACGTCGATCATAATGCCCAGTGACAGCATTCGATCTACCGCCTGCTGACCGAAAGGCGTGAGTCCCTGATTGCTCTCCCCATGGAGGGATCCGCCGAGGGCATTATCGAAGAAGTGCTGCAGAGACATCATGCGAAAGCCCGCATCGTAAAGGCGGTCGACATTGTCAATTTTTGCGTCTAGCGCATGTGATCCCTCGGTGCCGATCAGTGCTCCAACGATTGGCGTGCCCGCTTCGCGTTTGGCCAGAACAGCCTCGAGATCGCGCTGGTTCAGCACGACCTGCAGGTGCGGTGAGTTGGAGGCTGCTTGGTGAATTCGTTCGGCTTGATAAAGAGCCCGCGCAGCGAGAGATTCTCGTGTGGCCGAGGGCCAGCGCTGAATCAATGCGAGAGTAGAAATATTGTCAAAGGCCTCGCTCGAGTTTTCCTCGTAGTTTTGGCCCCGGGGAGATTTGGTGACAGTGGTGAACATTTGCAGACTGATGTTGCCCTCCAGCAGTCGCTCGAGATCTACATGACCTCGGTCACTGCGCTTTTCGATAGGTCGCTGCCATAACGCGGTGTCTGCATGGAGATCGCCAATCAGCAGTGTCCTGTGCAAGGCGAGGGCCTCGGCAGTCAGTGGTGTATAGCTGTTGGTAGTCAGGCGATTCATCGATTGTTCAAAAAGGCCGGGCCCAAGGCCAAATACAGCCGCGACACCCGCGAGAGACAGGAATCCAAGCGCCAAAAGCAGGGTGCGTATCATGTCGGAAGGCCTCCGAGTTAACCAAGCAGCATCATGGTGCTTCTGTTGGGTTGGATGCAAGCCGTAGCTTCTCTCCTCTTGCCTGCGGGTTTGCGACTCTCCATCAGCCTGCTTCGATCCATGTGTCACTGCTCCACGTAAGCTCAGCCATGAAAACACCTCGATTGATTTTGATCCTGGCGGATCAGCTGAGCACCGCCAACCCGGCTCTTGCCCTGGCAGACAGGAAGCGCGACGTGATTCTCTTGGCGGAAGTGGCCGAGGAGGCCACCTATGTTCGTCACAACCGCCACAAGATTGTCTTGCTCTTTTCGGCGATGCGTCATTTTGCAAAAGATTTGGAAGACCAGGGTTTTTCGGTGCAATACGTTCCCTTTGATCAGGGTGTGTCCAGCTTGAAAGACGCCTGCCGCAAAACGCTCGATGCGACAGATTGTGGCGAGGTAATTATCTGTGAGCCTGGGGAATATCGACTGTCCTCCGCCATGAAATCTTGGTCACCGGAGCTTGGGGTGCCTGTGGCGGTGCTCGAGGACAGTCGGTTTTTGGCCAGTCATGCTCAATTTGAGACCTGGGCGTCGGGTCGAAAACAGCTGCGTATGGAGTATTTCTACCGGGATATGCGCCGTCAATACGGTGTGCTTCTGGATGGCGGTGAGCCCTGCGGCGGTAAATGGAATTACGACAGTGATAACCGCGTCGGCTGGCGGGGGCAATGCGATATCCCGCCACGACCCGATGTGGAACCAGACTCCATCACCCAAGAGGTCATCGCACTCGTTAACGATCGGTTCCCGGACAACCCGGGTGACCTGAGCCAGTTTCGACTTGCGGTCACTGCAGCGGATGCCAAGAAGCAGTTTGAGTGGTTTTGTGACCACGCTCTCGCGAACTTCGGGACCTATCAAGACGCGCTTGTTGAAGAATCGCCCTGGGTCTTTCACAGCCTGATATCCATGTATCTGAATTGTGGCTTGCTTGAGCCGTTAGCGGTGTGTCGGCAGGTTGAAGAAGCCTGGCGGCAGGAGCGTTGCTCGCTCTCTGCAGCGGAGGGGTTTATCCGTCAGGTCCTTGGGTGGCGTGAGTACGTTCGAGGGATCTACTGGCTCCTCATGCCCGAGTATGCAACCCGCAATACTTTTGATGCTCGCCGGCCACTACCCTCATTTTTTTGGACCGGCGACACCGATCTCCGCTGTCTGGAAAAGGCAATCACCCAATCACTGGACCTGGGATATGCCCACCACATTCAGCGACTGATGGTAATTGGCAACTTTGCATTGCTCGCGGGGCTCGATGTGGACGCAGTATGCGCCTGGTATCTGGCAGTTTACGTGGATGCCTATGAGTGGGTGGAGCTGCCCAATACGGCGGGTATGGCCTTGCACGCTGACAACGGTGCCATGGCGAGCAAACCCTATGCTGCGAGCGGTAAATATATCCAGAAGCAGGGCAACCATTGTAAGAGCTGCCGTTTCAACCCGAGCAAAACAACCGGGGAGGGAGCGTGCCCCTTTAACAGTCTGTATTGGCATTTTGTCGATCGACACGCTGATTATCTTGGCAAGAATGCCCGCATGGGCCTGATTCTCGCCAACTGGCGCAAGCGGGATCCAGTAGAACAGGATTCGATCAAAGCCTGGGCTGAGTCAGTCCTTGAGGCGCTTTAGCTTGTACCGTTGGCTGCTGCATTTACGCGAGCAGTAAACAATCTCCGCCCAGTTATTTTTCCAGCGAGCCCGCCAGGTAAAGGGCCTCTTGCAGACAGGACACACTTTGGTTGGCAGATCACTTTTTTTACGCATCTCGTGAGTCTGTCTCGGTGATAGGCCAATCGGCGGCATCATTGATGTAGACCGGTTGAGGGGCCCTGTAGCCATCCCATTTTCGGGTAAATAGCCCCTCGGGGTCGTG
>CAJXMD010000078.1 GCA_913056165.1 uncultured Halieaceae bacterium | reverse complement strand
GATCACAATATTGTCGATCAAGCGCGTCGTTCCAAGGCGGGCAGCGCCAAAGATGGCAATTTCTTCATCCGCCTCAGTGGCCTTAATCAAGTCGGTTGAACGTCTGATTTCGACATAGTCAGGCGCAAACCCAGCTTGCTCAAGCCTTGTCAGAGCACTTTCTTCAAGAGCTGGATACTCGCGACAGCCGTTCTTAATTGCCTCGGCTGCCTCGGAGAGGCTTTGATATAGAGTCGGGGCTATCGCTCTTTGGTCCTCGTTCAAATAGGTGTTTCGAGAGCTCATGGCGAGACCATCAGCTTCCCTTGTGGTTGGGTGGCCGATGACTCTCACTGGAAGCGCCAAATCGGCGACTAGTCGTTTGATGATCAACAGCTGCTGAAGGTCTTTTTGGCCAAATACGGCTGTATCGGGACTCACCATGTTTAGCAGTTTGCAGACCACCGTGGACACGCCATCAAAATGACCGGGCCTGGAGGCGCCACACAGCACCGTGGTGAGGTCGGGAACCAGTACCTTTGTTTGCGCGTCAAGGCCAAGCGGATACATGATCTCGGGGGAGGGCGTGAACACCACGTCCGTATCCAGCTGCTCTAATTGCTGAAGATCGTCTTCCAGCATTCGTGGATAGGCATCGAGGTCCTCATTAGCACCAAATTGCAGTGGATTGATGAAGATGGATACCACGACCACGTCGGCAACGGATTTGGTGTGGCGCACCAGTGACAGATGACCTTCATGTAATCCGCCCATGGTGGGGACAAAGCCAACTGTTTTTCCCTGAGACCGCAGATTATCGAGCTGGTCACGCAATACCCCGGGCTGATCGAAGACCTTCACGGATAAATCTTGGTTAGGTATAGGTGTGTTCTTCGCGGGGGTAGGCGCCTGTTTTAACGGCACTTACAAATGCTGCGAGAGCGCCTTGAATGGTCTCTGCCCCGGTCATGAAGTTCTCGACAAATTTTGGTGGGTTCTCGGTCATTCCCAGCATGTCGTGCAAGACAAGGACTTGGGCATCGGTTCCCGAGCCGGCCCCTATACCAATGACCGGGATATCAAGCTTCGAGCTGATGTCTGCGGCGAGGTGAGCGGGAATACACTCAAGCACCAGAAGACTGGCCCCGGCATCCTGAATTTCCACTGCGTCCGCCAAGATCGACTTGGCTTCCTTCGGGGTTCTGCCCTGCACGCGGTAGCCACCAAACACGTTGACAGATTGTGGAGTCAAACCGAGGTGGGCACAGACGGGGATTCCTCGTTCGACCAGTTGGTGAATACTGTCACTGAGCCAAACACCGCCCTCCATCTTCACCATTTGAGCGCCCGCCTGCATAAGTAACATGCCTGAGCGCAGTGCTTTTTCGGTCGTGTCATAGCTCATGAAGGGCAGGTCCGCCACTACCAGAGAATGAGGCCGACCCCGGCACACGCAATCAGTGTGATACGCCATGTCCTCTATGGTTACGGGGATAGTGTTGTCATGTCCCTGAAGCACCATGCCAAGGGAGTCGCCAACCAGAATGGTCTCAGCGCCTGCCTCACTGATTAATCGTGAGAACGTGGAATCATAGGCGGTCATCATGACAAACTTTTCACGCTCGGCTTTCATCTTGTTGAGCGTGCTGATTGTTATCCGCTTATCCATCGCTGTGGTCCAAACCTCTGTGCTCCAGTGGGGTTGTCTGCCGTGACTCAGCCGAAAAATGTGGGATTGAAGTAGTGGCGGCCACTTTTAATATCCAGCAAGTAGTCGACTAATTGTAAAAAATCCCGGTCTCCTCGGGAGAGGTCAATTTCATTGGCGTTAACAATTAATAACGGAGCCGCATCGTAGTAGAGAAAGAACTCGCTGTACACCTCGTTAATCTGCTCCAGGTACCCCTTCTCTATCTGCCGCTCGCTCGCAATCCCCCTTCGTTCTATGCGATCCAGAAGTCGATCCGGGCTTGCTTGTAAGTAGATGACCAGATCCGGAGTAGGTGCATCGATGATCAGCTGCTGATAGACCCGTTCGTATAGCTGGAATTCATCAGCATCAAGATTGATTCTCGCAAACAGGGGGTCCTTTTCGATTAGGAAGTCGGATACTCGCACAGGCTCAAAAATGTCCTGTTGCTTGAGATCCCCTATTTTTTGAGTGCGCTGGAATAAGAAAAACAGCTGGGTTGCGAGAGCGGCCTGTTTTCTATTCTGATAGAAGCGGTCGAGAAAAGGGTTTTCGTGGGCGTCCTCAAGAAGGATTTGGTAGTTAAATACCTCCGCCAGTCGTTTCGCCAGGGTGGTTTTGCCCACGCCAATCGGGCCTTCGACCGCAATGTAGCCCGGGGGAGTTCGACCTTTTAAATCGAATACCAGTCGGCCCTCACTCGCGGTCTCTCCATTGTTAACAAGCTGTTCCAGAGTACACCTCAGTTTTCAAGTTGATCTGAGTGGCAGTGACAGACTGGTCCTTAAGTCGAGATAGTAATGTAGCAATATCGCCTCCATTAGGCACCACAAAATCTGGTCCTACGAGGTCAGCTAGAGGTTGCAGCACGAACGCCCGCTGGCACATCCCCGGGTGGGGCAGTTGCAATGACGCTGTATCCACGTGGGCTTCCTCATAGAGCAGCAGATCCAGATCAATACAACGTTCGCCCCAATGCCTCACTCGATTCCTGCCCATCGTGTTTTCGATTTCTTGCAATCGTCTTAGCAGAGTTTCCGGTTCCAGAGCCGTTTTCATATGAGCACAGGCATTTAGAAAATCTGGTTGATCTTGCGGCCCCATGGGGGCGGAGCGATAGACCTTGGACAGGTCAAGCAGAATTGAGCCTTTGAGTGATGCCAGATGCCTGCAGGCAGCGATGAGCTGGTCCGCTGGTTGCTCAATGTTGGCGCCCAACCCAATGAAAGCGTCTTTCATGAATCGGGTTTTCGCCGTCGCGGTCGTCTACGGTTGAAGTTTTGTCTGTCATCCGCGGGTTTGGCGCTGCCGACCAAATCGGGATATAGGCGCTGTTGTTCGGTCCAGAAGGAGACCGCTGACTCAACTCCATGCCCTGCTTCAGCTCGGAGTAAGAGGAGGTCATAGGCAGCACGAAAGCGGCGGCCCGAGAGAGTGTCCTTGAGGCGGCGCTTTTGCTGTCGCTCCAATCTCACCTGGAGCTCCCAGATTTCGCGCATTGGGATGGAGAAGCGCTTTGGTATAGACATGCTTTGGCAGGTCTCTGCAGTGATCTGCTGCCCCGCGCTGTTAATTGCCTGTGAAGGAGGCATATCCCTCAAGCTCAGTTGGCTCGCCCGGGTTTTAACGGCAGGCCATAACAGGGCTGCCAGTAGAAAGGCCGGGGTCACGGGACGTCCATCCTTGACTCGCTGATCTGTGTTGGCCATCGCCATTGATACCATGCCCTTGAAGCTAGGGTCTTTCGTTATTGCTTCTGCCGCCGAGGGACACAAGGCCGAGAGAAGGTCGTGATCAAGCAGCATATGAAAGGTCGGATTACCGTGACCTGCCATGAAGAGCTTCAAAAATTCGTCGAATAGTCGTGCAGCGGGAATCTCCTCAAGCAGCGGCGCGCATTCTCGGATTGCTTCTTTTGTTTTGGGCTCAATATCAAAGCTGAGTTTTGCGGCAAACCGGATAACCCGGAGCATGCGAACAGGATCCTCACGATAACGCGCTGTCGGGTCACCAATGATGCGAATCAGACGTGCATCTAAATCCTCGCAACCGGCTAATTGGTCAAGGACGACTTCCTTGCCTGGATCGTAGTACATCGCGTTGATCGTCAGATCCCGCCTCGCGGTGTCCTCTTCCAGCGTCCCATAGACGTTGTCGCGCAGTAACAGGCCTTTATCGGACTGTCGACTTGTGGCGGGCTGGGCGTCATCGCTGCCGTGTGGCCCGCGATAGGTTGTGACCTCGATGATTTCCCTTCCGTCTCGGACATGCACTATCTGAAAGCGGCGACCAATGATGCGCGAGCTGCGAAACAACCCTTTTATCTGTTCGGGGGTGGCGTTAGTAGCGACGTCAAAATCCTTGGGATGTGCTCCAAGCAGGAGATCTCTCACAGCGCCACCCACGATGTAGGCCTCGTATCCTGCACCTTGGAGTCGCTGCGTTACGCGGATAGCAGCGCGGCTGATCAGATTGGGATCGATTGCGTGGTTCGCCTTGGGGATGGCTGGCAAGATGCGCCCTCGGTAAAACAGCGGTGGCTGGAGTTTACTATCTCCACAGCCTGCAGTGTCGTTTGAGTTGGACGAAAAATGAAATGCCAGAAACAAACATGGGGAAGTTTCCTTCCCCATCCAGGTCCGTTTGCATTTTTTATTGTTCTTGGGCCGCTTATTGTTATTTTGGCTCTGAACAAAAAGTGTGCAGATGCCATGCCAGAAAAAAAATAGTAATAAAAATCAGGAATTTACAGTCTGAACAGGCTTTGTTTAGGTTTGCGGCGCTCGAAAAGTGTTACTTATTCACACCCGGCTGTTACTTTTTTGCTCAGCGGCCACCCTGCTATGCCGATCTTTGGCCGGGTGCTTTCGCTCTGGGCAGGTTGAAGCGCTGCCGTCGCTCCCACAGACATTTTCGGCTGATCCCGAGCTTTTGGGCCAGTTCGGTTTCGCTCATCGCTTCCTGGTGCTCGAGTACAAAACGCTGGAAATAGTCCTCCAGTGACAGCTCAGTCTCGTTGTCCATCTCTCTGTCCTGTTTTTCTGCCGCTAGCGGGTTAGTGTCCTCTGCTGGATCGCCCCCAAGCCTGTCGATAGCGGCAGTGGGTAAGCCCAGATCACCTATCTCTATGTCACGGCCCTCGGCCATGATGACCCCCCGGTCTATGGCGTGCTCGAGTTCTCTCACGTTACCAGGCCACCGATACTGGGTGATAAAAGAAAGTGAGCGATCACTTAGCTTTTTATCCTTGCCAAAATTGCGTTGATTCGCCGCATCGGTAAACCACATTGCCATCGCAGGGAGGTCGTTCCCCCGCTCCCTGAGAGGCGGTACATTCAGTCTCAATGCATTAATCCGGTAATACAGATCCCGACGAAACTCGTTAGTGTCTGCCAAAGCGGCGAGGTCTCGGTGGGTAGCACAGATCAGGCGCACGTCTACCTGTCGGGTTGTCACCGAGCCTATCCGCCGTATCTCGCCCTCCTGAATAAAGCGCAAAAGTCGTGCCTGAGCTGCCAGCGGGAGTTCGCCGATTTCGTCGAGAAAGAGGGTGCCTCCGTCGGCCGCTTCAATCAGGCCTATTCGATTTGCGTTAGCCCCGGTAAAAGCGCCTTTTTCGTAGCCAAATAGTTCAGATTCAATCAGCGTGTCCGGGATGGCAGCGCAGTTCACCACGATCAGGGGTCGATCGCGCCGAGGACTTGATTCGTGCACTTGTTTGGCCGTGATTTCCTTGCCGGTGCCGGTCTCACCATTGATCAGCACCGTCAAGTTGCTCAGAGCGACTTTAAGTACGTCCCGTTGCAGTCGCGCCATGGATTCGCAAGATCCCTCGAAAAATGATCGTGAGTTTATTGTTTGGGTCGGTTGCTTTTCGTCGACTTTTGGAAAATCAGCGATTGCTGTTCGCACAACGGTCAACAAGTCTTCCGCAGAGCATGGTTTGGCGAGGTAATCAACGGCGCCCAGCTTCATGGAGTCGACGGCGGAACGCAGGCTCGCATAGTTGGTCATGACGACCACGGGGACGGGTTGGGCAAGTCGTATGAGCTCACTGCCTGCCATTCCAGGTAGCTTTAGCTCCGTGACGATGAGATCAAAGTCTGAGAGCGAAAATTTCTCCTCTGCCTCCAGCACGCTGGTCGCCTCAGCGACCTTGAAATCGTTACTTTCAAGGGCTTTTCGGAGGCTGTGTCGCTGTGAAGGCTCATCGTCTACCAAGAGAACGTGGGGCATAGCAGGATTCCCAATGAGTTGAGGTGCTAGTTTGTTACCTTTCTACCCCAAATCAAAGACAAAAAGTAACAGTAACAAAATGGGTGGGAGTTATTGGGTGGGAATCCGGTTTCGATCCCAATGATCCAGCGCCCAAGCCTTGGCATCGCCGACTGACTTGCAGGTGCTGCTAGGGGCAGGTTGTCCAAGAGCGTTCAATGCTGCTCTGATGTTGTCCAGTGCCTTGCTGTTATTGAGTGCAGGTGCACCGGTTTGTTTGCTCAGTTTGCTCCCGTCTGGGTGTCGTAGAACGGGGGTATGACCAAACTCTGGATCAGGCAATCCCAACATTTGCCTCAGGAACATTTGCCTGGGTGTCGATTCGAGTAAATCTGCGCCTCTAATGACATGGCTAATAGTCGGCGCCGCATCATCTACGGCTGCTGCTAGCTGATACGCGTAGAGTCCGTCACGACGTTTGACGATAAAGTTGGGCTGCACCGCGTCCAGCGCGGTTCGTTGGGGTCCCATAACGAGGTCGTTAAATTCGATAACGGTGTCTGCAGGGATTTGTATCCGCAGAGATACAGCGGCTGTCGATGATTTCTCTGGTTGCAACCAACACTGCCTGACGCAGCAGCCTCCGGGCCCCAAGGTCGCCCGTGTGCAGGTACAGGTGAACAGAAGGCCTGACTGGCGCAATGTGTCAATGGCCGTCTCGTATGCGGGAGCGTGCTTGCTTTGAAAAATGGGGACACCATCAGGGTGGAGGCCGTGAGTTCGTAAGCTCTCCAAAATCTGGATTTTTGCGTCTGGAGCCTCGCGGGGAGGATCTATATCGTCGATACGAAGCGACCAACAGCCACCCGCTGATTTCGCATCCAGAAAACTCGCAAGCGCGGCAACCAAGGAGCCCATGTGAAGCGGGCCAGTCGGGGAGGGGGCGAACCGTCCCCGATAGTTATCAGTCTGGTCGTGGTCTGGTTTGATGGATTCAACCCAGCTCTTGACGTTCCTTGATTTCAGCGAGGGTTTTGCAGTCGATGCAAAGGGTTGCGGTAGGGCGGGCTTCCAAGCGCTGAATACCTATCTCGATTCCACAGGCGTCACAGTACCCGTAGTCGTCGATCTTGATCCGCTCCAAGGTGCCGTCAATTTTTTTGATCAATTTGCGCTCACGATCACGGGTGCGAAGCTCAAGACTAAATTCTTCTTCTTGGGTCGCACGATCCGCTGGATCCGGGAAGTTTGCGGCCTCGTCTTTCATGTGTGAAACGGTACGCGTCATTTCCTCAACGAGTTCGGCGCGCCAGACATAAAGGAGCTGCTTGAAGTGCTCTAGCTGCTCGTCATTCATGTAGGACTCACCCCGCGAGGGCTTGTAAGGCTTGAAGTCGTCGAATCTCTGCAGCTCACCTACTGCGCGAGCTACTTTCTTGTCGCTCTTTTTTTGGCGGTTGGGCGCTGCAGGTGGTTTTTTCGCGACGGCTTTGCTCTCAGCGGGCGTTTTTTTGGCGACTACTTTTTTCTTGGCGGGCGTTTTTTTGGCGACTACTTTTTTCTT
>CAJXMD010000077.1 GCA_913056165.1 uncultured Halieaceae bacterium | reverse complement strand
CAGGACACAGGGTATGTCGCGTTTTATAACGTGGACGGCACGTTTATCTCAGCTGTGGCTGCGGGGGCTCTGCCGGACAAGGTCGGTTTTAGCCCCGATGGAAAGTATGCGGTCGTTGCTAATGAGGGTGAGCCCAATGGTGATTACAGCGTTGATCCTGAAGGCTCCATTACAGTGATCGATGTTTCGGTGGGTTTTGATTTCTTGCTTCCTGCCACTGCACATTTTCGTGACTTCAACGCGGGTGGGAGCAAAACCCTGACGGGCCCCGTGCGGATTTCAGCTAAAAGCGAGAGCGTTGCGCAGGATCTTGAACCGGAATTCATTGCCTTCTCTGACGATAGCAGCACTGCCTACGCCACGCTGCAGGAGAATAACGCGGTTGCGGTGATTGACCTCGCCTCTGCCGAGGTGGAGACCATTCTGGGAATTGGCTTTAAGGATTACGGTCTGCCGGGGAATGAGATCGATGCGAGTAATAAAGACGGTGGCGTAAATCTCAATAGTTGGTCGATCTTTGGCACCTATATGCCTGACGGCTTCGATGCTTACACGGTCAATGGCACCTCTTATCTCGTTACTGCTAACGAAGGTGATGGTCGGGAATACCTGACGAAGGATGCCGCCGATGAAGCAGATTGTGCGGCACAGGGCGGCTTCCTGTTTGACGATGGTGATTGTTTTCACTACCTGGATGAAATCCGCGTAAAAGATCTGGATGCCAGCCAGTTCACTGAAGACCTGATCGCCAAACTGGGAGCTGACTTCCAAGATCAGGATAAGTTGGGTCGGCTGAAGGTCATCACCGATTTGGGCCTCGAGGACCCGTCGGCATGTTCCACGTTGGCCACCACTGGCCAACCCATCGCATTCCCGGATGAAACGCCTGTCGCAGGTTGCGTTTATGAGAACTTATATTCTTTTGGATCTCGCTCCTTCACTATCTGGGATCTCTCCACCGGGCGCCCGGTCTTTGACAGCGGCAGCGACTTCGAACGGATAACGGCTGAGCGGCTCGGAGGCTCGTTTAACGCGAGCAACGATAGCAACGAGGGTGACGATCGCTCAGATGATAAGGGCCCCGAGCCCGAAGCCGTCGAGATCGCTACGATCAACGGCAACACCTTCGCTTTCATCGCCCTCGAGCGTGTAGGTGGTGTGATGGTCTACAACATCACCAACCCACAAAACGCGAAGTTTGTTCAGTACATCAACCCGCGTGATTTCACGGTGGATGATGACGCGGTCGAAGCAAATCTGGCGGGCCCTCTCGGCCCCGAGGACATCAAGTTCATCATGCAAGATGATGAGATGTACCTGCTCGTATCAAACGAGGTGTCGGGGACACTTTCGGTTTACAGCGTAACGCTTCTCTAACTTTGTTTAGACCCGCTAATATAGTGGTATGGGGTTATTTGAACGTTATTTGAGCCTTTGGGTTGCGCTCTGCATTGTGTCGGGCATTGTGCTCGGCACTCTCTTTCCAGGTGTATTCCAGATTTTTGCGGATCTGGAGTACGCCAGCGTCAACTTACCTATCGCGGTGCTGATCTGGCTCATGATCTATCCCATGATGGTGCAGGTAGACTTTGCGGCTATCAGGGATGTCGGCAAGCGCCCAAAAGGGTTGATGTTGACACTTATCGTGAATTGGCTGATCAAACCCTTCACTATGGCCGGGTTGGGCTGGCTGTTTTTTCGCGTGCTCTTTGTCGATCTCGTCGACCCGGCGACGGCCTCTGAATACATTGCCGGCATGATTTTATTGGGCGTCGCACCGTGCACTGCCATGGTATTCGTGTGGAGTCAGCTCACCCGGGGCGACGCCAATTACACCCTCGTCCAGGTCTCAGTGAATGATGTCATCATGATTTTCGCTTTTGCGCCGATTGCTGCTTTTTTGCTCGGCATGAGTGAAATTGCGGTGCCCTGGGAGACGCTGGTGCTTTCTGTGGTGCTATATGTCGTCCTGCCCTTGCTCGCCGGGTATGTCACGCGCAAGCGTCTCGACGCAGCGGATGACCCCTCTCGATTAAATGGGTTGCTTGTCACACTGAAGCCTGCCTCGATTGCCGGTTTACTAGCGACTGTTGTGCTCTTGTTCGGGTTTCAGGCAGACACGATTTTGGCACAACCTGTTGCCATCGGGCTGATAGCGATCCCCTTGTTGATACAGACCTACGGCATCTTTGCCCTGGCGTATGCGGGGGCCAAAGCCCTCCGTCTCCCACATACCATTGCGGCGCCGGCATGCATGATCGGTACGTCAAACTTCTTTGAGCTCGCGGTTGCCGTTGCTATCTCGCTGTTTGGACTTCAATCCGGCGCTGCCTTGGCGACCGTGGTGGGTGTGCTGGTAGAGGTGCCAGTTATGTTGTCGCTGGTTGCCTTCGCCAACCGCACCCGGCATTGGTTCCCGGCTGCCAAATAGCAAGTGTACTCAAGATCGCTAATTTGTCTTGCACACTCGCCGACAGTAGTGCGGTTCCAGGTATCTTCAGTGATGAACCAGTTATGCACCTAAATACTCCGCGTGCACTGGGTTCAGCGGTTAATTCATAAAAAGTTCAAACAACCTTCAATTTTTTGCAATAGTGGGCCGGTAGCCTCCAATAAAACTAATGGGAGGTTCTATGCAACATCTCGTCAGTCCTGTTGAAGCTGAGAAGCAAGCATTACGCACTGCCATCGAGCTTCAGGTCCAGCAGTTCCTCGAACATGGCGGTAAAATCACCGTCGTCAACACAGCTCCGACCAAAACTAGTCCCCCACGAGGTGATGTGTGGGAGCACAGTGCCACTTTCAGCGAAATGGCGGACAACGCCCTTGCTTGACATCCAGCGCACACTCGAAACCCGTTACCCGAGTTTCTTTGAGCGGCATCGCAGATCCGCCAGTATTTTTAGCCGCTTCTTAAGTCTCTTATGTTACGAGACTCAACTGAAGAAAATTTTGGATCAATATCCCCACCTTGAGGGCTTTGATTTTGTCGAGCAGGTACTACGCCACTTTGAGTTTGATGTTCGTCTGACAGAGTCAGAGCGCTCCCTCATCCCGGCAACTGGGCGCGTGGTGATTACTGCAAATCATCCTATCGGAAGCCTTGACGGACTAGCGATGCTTCACCTTGTGCGCGCTGTCCGATCGGACGTTAAGGTGGTTGCGAACGATCTGCTGACAGCTATTTCTCCACTTCGTTCAGTGCTCTTACCGGTCACAAACATGGGCGAGGCAAAAGGCACTGCCCGCGATGCTCTTCGAGCTATTAAGGAGCATTTACAGTCGGATGGCGCGTTGATTATTTTCCCGGCAGGGGAGGTTTCACGTTTTGGTGCGAAAGGCATCTACGACAGTGCGTGGCAAAGTGGTTTTATAAAGCTTGCACGTAGTACCAAGTCGCCGATCCTCCCCGCGTATGTGGCCGGTCGGAACTCTGTCTTTTTTTACAGTATGTCGTTTTTAGCAAAACCTCTGTCGACGATCTGGCTGGTTAGAGAGATGTTTAAGCAGAGCCAGAGTACGGTCGACGTGCGTATCGGTCGTCCCATTCCCCATGAGGTTTACTCGGCGAACAATTTCTCTGCGCAGCAACTTGCTCGCATGTTCAGGAAGCATGTCTATCGGTTGGGTGCGAACGGAGCGCCAGTTTTTCGTTCTGTTGAGACTGTTGCGCCACCGGAGAACCGGCTGCTGCTTCGGCGAGAGTTAGCCGAAGCTGAGCGATTGGGCGAAACCAGAGACGGAAAAGATATTTACCTGTGTAGTATGGCTAATGCACCTTGTGTGATGCGAGAAATTGGTCGCCTTCGAGAAATGACTTTTCGCACCGTCGGTGAGGGTTGTGGTCTTCACCGAGATATCGACCGCTTCGACCGCCACTATAAACAACTCGTTTTATGGGACAGCCACGACATGGAGATTGTGGGCGCTTACCGTCTTGCTGATGCGGGTGCTGTTATTGCTGATCAGGGAGTTCAGGGCCTCTACTCAAATACCTTATTTCATTACGGCCCTCACGTATTGGAAAAAGTTTCGCAGGGTCTAGAGCTTGGCCGCAGTTTTGTTCAGCCCCGATATCAAACCCGGTACGCGCTTGACTATTTGTGGTACGGGATTGGTGCTTACCTAAAAACCAGACCACATATCCGTTACCTGTTTGGTCCGGCCTCGATCAGCCGCTTCTACGGTCAGGAGGCAACGGCGCGCTTGGTACATTATTTTGGCACTCACTTCCGCGACAAAAATATAGACGTCACGGCTCGAACACCGTTTGTCTTACCACCTGAGATCCTATCTTCACTCGCCGCGGAGCTCAGTGGGGTAGATGCCGATGAGGACCTCGAGTCGTTACGCCAATCGCTAGCTGCCGTAGGTTTGCCCTTACCGACGCTCTATAAACATTATTCGCAGGCGACCTCTCCCGATGGCGTTGTATTTACCGCATTCAATATTGACCACGATTTTGGTGACTGCGTTGACAGCTTCGTAATGGTTGATTTGACCAAGCTCACGCCTCGCAAGCGGCGCCGTTATCTGACGTGAGGCAGCTACTAGTAAAAGTATTACGGCAGAGAAGGTGATGTGATGAATGCGTTCACTCCTAACGGTCCTGTGAGTTGTCGAAGTGTCTGGATATCTGATGTCCACCTCGGCAGCACCCACTGTAAAGCAGAGCAGTTGCTTGAATTATTGGGTCGAATTGAGTGCCAGACATTATTCCTTGCAGGCGATATCGTTGATATCTGGGCCATGACCAAGCGAGTGCACTGGCCTGAGTCCCATACCAAGGTTTTACGAAAGCTGTTTGAGATTGCTCAGGGCAACACGGAAGTCGTTTATGTGCCGGGCAATCATGATGCAAATTTTCGTGAGTTCAGTGGTGGAAAATTCGACAGTATCAGGGTTTGCGAGTCCGTGATATACGAGACAACAGCAGGAAAGCGCATGCTAGTTATCCATGGCGACGAGTTGGATTATGCGGTGCGCTACAGCAGGCTAAATCGGTATATTGGTGACGTCGCTTACGAGCTACTTATGTGGGTTGATCGGCGCGTTAATAAAGTCCGCAGAATGCTTGGAATGCGTTACTGGTCTTTGGCCAAGTGGGTCAAGGTCAACGTCTCGCAGGCTGAGAATGCGATTCGGGCTTATCAGCGGGCGGCGGTGCTCCTCGCAAGGGATAGAGGCTTTGACGGAATCATATGTGGCCATTTGCATTACCCCTTGATACAGCAGTTTGGCGATGTCACCTACTGTAACGACGGTGATTGGGTGGAAAACTGCACTGCCCTGATCGAGGATCACGCTGGCAATTTTCAGCTTTTGAACTGTGCTGACTTGGAAGCCCCTTCACCCATGCAAAGCTTTGCCAAAGCTGCATGATAGCGAATCAGTCAAAGTAGAATATGGAGAGGCCAACGCTGCTCCAGCAGATGACAACCGCAATAATAATCATGAACACCATTGCAGAACCCAGGTCCTTTGCGCGCCCAGATAGATCATGATGCTCTTCTCCAATACGGTCGATAATGGCCTCAATAGCGCTGTTGCCCAGCTCTGCAGCCAGAAGAAGTAGTAGCGGTAAAGTCAGAAGTAGGAAGTCGGTGGTATCTTGGGCCAGCCACAGCGCCAGAGGCACTCCGATGAGAATCACCAGCGCTTCCTGACGAAACGATTCTTCGCTGTGCCACGCAAAACGAAGACCCTGAAACGAATAACGGGTTGCAAGCCGCAGATGAGCTATGCCGCGTTCTGTTGGCTTCATTATCTTAATTCCTGTTTAATAAGGTCACGAAAAGAAGGTTGTAAAGGTGATACAAGTGCACCTTTCGACGGATCGTTTAAGAATATACTCTTTGCTAATTGATTAGGCCGCCCGACAGGGGGTCTTATTTTTAAAGCTCCTGTAAATTTGGCCAGTTAGCCCCCTCCCAATACCAAAGTACTCGATATTGAGCTCTTGCATGAACGCTGGGTCGTAAAGATTTCTGCCATCAAATATGACCGGCGTCTTCAACAGATCCTTCAGCTCCTGAAAATCAGGTGACCAAAAGTTTCGCCACTCGGTACAGATGACCAAGCAATCAGCTCCGGTAATGGCTGCCTCCTTTGTGGGGCAGTAGTGTAGGCGCGTCTGGTCGCCGAATAGCTCTGCACAAACCTCCATTGCCTCGGGATCAAAGGCTTGAATGGTCGCTCCCGCAGCTATCGCATTTTCTATCAGCGCTATGCTAGGTGCCTCGCGCATATCGTCTGTATTCGGTTTAAAAGACAGTCCCCAGAGTCCAATTGTTCGCCCTGATAGATCAGCGCCAAATCTAGATGTGATGAGTTCAAACAGCTTTTTCTTTTGGGCGTTGTTTGTCGCTTCAACTGCCGCAAGTATGTCGGCGCCTAACTGGTTTTCCTCCGCGGTGCTGATGAGCGCACGAAGGTCCTTCGGAAAACAGGAGCCGCCGTAGCCTGCACCGGGGTAGATAAATTGATACCCGATGCGTGGATCCGCGCCAATACCTTTTCGTATCATTTCGGCGTCTGCGCCCAACGCTTCAGCCATATTCGCGATTTCGTTAATGAAGCTGATTTTCGTTGCCAACATTGCGTTGGCCGCATACTTTGTGAGTTCCGCGCTTCGCGGGTCCATGAACATGATTTTTTCATGATTACGATTGAACGCTTCGTACATCCGTCTCAATTCGTCGCAAACTGATTTCGAATTAACACCGATGATGATCCGATCGGGTCGCAATGCATCCGCGACCGCTGAACCCTCTTTTAGGAACTCTGGATTAGAGCAAACCTCAAAGGGGAGCTTCTTTCCTCTGGCTTTCAGTTCCGCGGCGATCCAGCCTGAGATGTCATCGACAGTCCCGACGGGTGATGTTGATTTATTGATAATCACTTTTCGGGAGCACATGCCTGCTGCAATGCTTCTGGCGGCACTTTTGACGTACTGTATGTCCACGCTTCCATCACTGGCAGAGGGCGTACCGACGCAAATAAAGATGTAGTCACTGCACCGCACCGAGTCTTCAATATCACTCGAGAAACGCAACGCATTGTGTTGAATCCCTGCTTTGACCAGATCATCTAGCCCGGGTTCATAAAAGGGAGGCCCATCCGCTTGAATACGCTCTATGCGTGGCTGATCAATATCTGCACACACGACTTGATGCCCGACATGGGCCAATACAGCAGCCTGGGTTAATCCTACATATCCACTCCCGAGCACAGTAATACGCATAGGGGTTACTCCTGCATCCAAAGTTCTTTGCTGAGGTGACTGATCGGTTTTTCTGCGCCGTGTGCAAGCCAATCGGCGAGGCTGCGGCTGACGTCTGGAAAGCGAACCTTTGGGGCGGCAGGCAGATTATCGAGCCACCTTGACGCAATGTCGGAGTCGAGATTGCCCATTGTGGTTGCGTAGCCGAGTTGCTCCAGCGCCGCCGCATTGGATAGCTGCTCCATTTGCCTCGCTAGTGGCCGCGTGAGTACGGGTTTACGCCATTGCAAGCACTCGGATATGAGTTCGAAGCCGCTGTTGCAAATCACACCGCTGCTGCCCGCAAGGTCGGATTTGAATCGCTCAAAGGAGGCCTTTCGTCGCGTTACATTGCCCTGCTGATCATTTGTTAAATCAGCGGAATACTGGA
>CAJXMD010000076.1 GCA_913056165.1 uncultured Halieaceae bacterium | reverse complement strand
GGTGCGCGCGCGCTGTACCCACCAGGGCTACACTTTTCTTGAATTTGAAGGGATGAGCGATGGGCCTGTGGATCCCATGGCAGAATTCGTGCAAAACGAATGGTGGATCAAGGTGTCTCGCGCGGTGAGTATTGGCGGACCTGCAACCGGATACGACTTCCCCCCTCATGTGGTCCACGTTGCCAGCAAATATGGCACCGCATGGCAAGAGTCAGTCAGCGGGCAGTTGGTGCTGAGAGACAGCCCCTGGGATCCGCTGAGCACCAAGCTGCCCATGCGAGAGCAGCTCTCCGCCTATCTCTGGTGGCCCATATTTCTCGACCGCACGGTAACCCTGTCAGACCCACTCGATCCGGAGGCTTTTTTACCTTTTGCCGACACGATCTCGGGTTCTCGCTGGCCCGGCGAGAACGGTGCGCCACCCCGAGGCTAGGCGATGACACCGGCTGAGCAAAATCCCATGCCCGAACTCGTCGACAGAATCCGTCGCCTCGAAGACATTGAGGCGATCAAACAGCTTAAGGCCCGATGGTGGTTTGCCTGCGACGTTCGGGATATCGACGGCATGCGTGCTTGCTATGACGAATCCAACTTTCTGATTGATTTTGGCTTTATCGGCCAGTTTACAGATATGGATACGTTTATCGCGGTTTTTAAATCCCTTGCATGCCACCCAACCCACGTGGACATGCATCATGGGACCTCTCCCGAGATAGCACTCACCGGCCCAGATACCGCCGTCGGTCGCTGGCGCATGCGTTTTCAACTTCTCGAAACCGAAAAGCAGCAAGTGCAACTCATGAGTGGTTACTATGAGGATGAGTATGTGCGATTGGGTACTGAGTGGAAAATGCGGGTGTCGAAATACACCCTCATGTCCAATCTCTTCCTGAGCAGTAAGGACGGGCTTCTCGCTATTGACCAGATAGGAAGTGCGCCCGGACTGGTAACGGAACAAGGCAACTGACTGATGACAGATCCAAAGCACCCGCTTCTCAGTGACTGGCAGGCCTTTTGTCAGGCCCTCGCCGATGCTGGCGAAGAAGTCTTTGCTGCAAACGTACCCGATAACGAGCAGGTTCAGGCAGAGGGTGTACGCTATCTGTCACGGATGGCTCGAGCTGCAGTTTTTCAACTAGCAAAGGCAGTTACGCGGATAACTTCAAGCAGATAGAGACAGGATTCCTCGATAGGAATGACCTTGAAGTCCTTGAAGACGGGCGCTTTGAAATTATCGTGAGCCCACATGAGCAAACCGGCAACTGGCTGCGCACCTAGGGTGACAGTCAGTCGCTGCTTGTGCGTCAAACGTATAAGGATCGGGCTGCCGAAACGGCTGCCGACCTATCCATAAGACGACGTGACCAGGGACCTGCACCCGCGGCTCTTAACGTCGAAGGATTTGGCGCCGACCTTGGCAAAGCCACCGCTTTTTTCACCAACACCGTTGCGTTATTCGCCCGCTGGAGTGAGCAGATTCAAGAGCACCCCAATCAGCTGCCCCTGTGGGACCAGGCTTTCTGTCAGTCGGTAGGCGGCGACCCCAATATCACCTATTACCATGGTTACTTTAAGTTACTACCCAATGAAGCCCTGCTCATAGAAATTAGCCATATTCCGCCGTGTAAAACGTGGAACATTCAGATCGACAATTATTGGATGGAATCCCTCGATTATCGCTACCACCGCGTCTCACTCAACGCACATACCGCGAAACCGAATCCAGACGGCAGCATCACGCTTGTGTTAAGCCCTGAAGACAACGGCCATCCAAACTGGCTGTCAACTGCAGGGCACCGCGAGGGTAGTCTCTGCTTCCGGTGGGTAGGCGCGCGCGAGCTGGTTCACCCAACCACAAAGCCCATACCCCTGGGAGATGCTCCTGACGGGCTGCTGACGGCGTGAACCCAATGATCGGCCGCTGTCAATAGCGAAAATTTGCTTTCAAACATCCACAATAGTGTCGCAAAAGGCCATGTTTGATAGCATCATACGACGTCGGCTCAACTTCAAATAGGCCGCTTTACCTAAAACAAAAAAGAGGAAAGCACTCATGGGGAACACTCGCTCTCAACGGTTGACAACTACCGCCCTCCGACCAACTGCTTTGGCCGTTTCTACTCTGGCGCTTGCCACACCGGTTTCAGCGCAAGTCGTGCTGGAAGAGGTCCTCGTAACGGCGGAGCGCCGAACCGAGTCGGTTCAGGAAGTGCCGATCGCTATCACCGCATTCACTGAAAATCAGATCGCTGACCTGGGAATCATCGATCTAGGCGATTTGACGCAGTACACACCCAACGTCAACTTTGGTGCCGTAGCGGGCGACCAGGGCCAACTTGCCGCATTCATCCGGGGCGTTGGCACGGCAGAAGCCTCCGTCATCAATGACCCGAAGGTCGGCACCTACGTCGATGGCATCTACATCAGTAAAGCCGCCGGCGGACTTTTCGATCTCGTGGCAACCGAACGGGTTGAAATTCTACGCGGCCCCCAGGGCACACTGTTTGGACGCAATACCACAGGCGGCGCGATCAGCATAACAACGAAACGACCGACCGGTGAGCTCGCGATCAATGCCCAGGCAACCGTCGGTAATTATGGCACCCAGCGCTACCGCTTCATGGCTGACCTACCCAAAGTCGCCAATATTTCGGCGCAGGTATCGGCCAGCTACAACGACACCGACGGTTGGGCTGACAATCACTACACCGGGCCTGCTTATATCGTCGACACGGTACAGAGAGATCTAGGCTCAGAGGAAAACATGGCGTACCGCCTCGCGCTACGTTGGGAGCCCGCTGACAGCTTCACCATCGACTACGATTTCATGCATTCTGAACTCGACAGCGTCCAGGTCCCCAGCCAGATCATTGCGGTGCATACCACAACCAACAATGGCTTCACGGTATCGCCCGTGCCCTATACCTACCTGGGCGGCGAGCTGTACCAGCAAATGGCCGCCATCGCCAACCTCAACGATCGGCAGGAAGACTACAACCTCGATGGTGTGGGCCTCAACCAGGTGGATGTCGATACGCACACGGTTATTGCCCAGTGGGATGTGAACGAAAATATCACTCTCAAGTACCTGTTTAGCGATAGGGACATGGAGGGGTCTGACACGGGTACGGAGCTAGATGGTGGCGCCTACATGGCACGCGATCTATTTTACGGGGACTTTGCCGGCGCGCAGGGACCGGTAGCCACTTCACCCTTCTGGGCTGCCACCAACTATGAAAGTATCGAAGCCCAGACCCACGAGATTCAGATTATCGGCAGCGCCATGAATGACCGGCTGTTTTACACCGGTGGCGTATTCTTCCTCGATGAAGAAACTTTCCAGGACAACCCCCAAACCCCGGCACTCCCCATCGAGTTCCTGTTAGGGAATCCGGCATCCGCAGCACTTATCCCGTTGTACCAAGCGTTTGGCTATTGCCCCGGCGAGTTCGGTCGGCCATGCATAGGGGCGCAGCGTCTACCCTTTGGGGTTGATGCAGGCGTACTGGGCGTCACTGACTTCAACTACGGCCAGGAACAGGAATCCATGGCGGTATACCTCCAGGGCACCTTCAGCGTAACGGATTCCCTCGATATCACGGCGGGCGTTCGATACACCGAAGATGAGAAGTCAGCCTTCCTTTACAACGAGAACAATGGCCCGGGCACTGCACGAGCAAGCGAAGAGTGGGATAACGTCAGCTACCTCGCCAACGTGACCTATCACTTGAATGAAGATATCAACGTGTACGCGAAGTACACCACCGGCTACAACGCGGGTGGCTTCAACGGGCGTGCGGCGAGCGAAGCAAGCTTCCAGAATCCCTTCAACGAGGAGGAAGTGGCGGTGTTGGAGTTGGGCTTGAAGTCCGAATGGCTGGACAATCGGCTTCGCTTAAACGTGGCGTTGTTCTCTAACGATTATACCGACGTTCAGGTTGCGCAGTTTGAAGCGGGCGCTGGTGGTGCCTCAAGCAATATCGTCAACGCGGGTGAAGGTACCCGCGAAGGCTTTGAGGTGGAGCTTCTCGCACGCCCCACCGCAGGCCTCACCTTGAACGCCTCCTACGGCTATCTGGACGCAGAGTTCGACGAGTATCTCCAGCGCAACCCGGCCACCAACCAGCTAGAGAATATCGCCGGTATCACACAGGTTGCCTACAGCCCGGAAAACACCTGGAATGCTGGCGTTCAGTATGATTTTGGCGAGATGGCCTTTGGTCAACTTTCCATCCGGGCAGATGTCTCCTACTTTGATGAGATCGTCTTCCACCCCTACCAAAACGACTATACGCCAGCGGATGACTGGACCCTTATCGGTGCCAGAGCCAGCCTGAACGACATTTCACTCGGCGATGGCAGCCTGCGCATTTCGATCTGGGGCAAGAACCTGACTGACGAGGAGTATCGCCTATTTGGCATCGACTTCGGCGCGCTGGGCTTCTCAAACGGCCAGTTCGGTACCCCTCGCACCTACGGTATCGACTTTGTGTATAACCTGGACTAAGGGTCGCGAAGCACTGCATTAAAAGGAGGCGCAAGCCTCCTTTTTTTTAGGGAAAAGCTTTCATCACGCCATAACATTGGTGGTCGAGAACCGCCCGCAACCTAGGGACTGCCCTGATGAGATTAGCTCTGGTCTTACTCTTTTGGCTTAGTACGTGTTTTGCTGTCTTTACGCTGGGAACACTTCGCGGAACAAACACCATTGCGGTTAATGACGCTCAGTGGAGTCTTGAAGACTCGACAGCACAGGCCTGGCATCGATTTACCACCAGTCTGGAAGCGGCTGGAGAGTCCGTCGCGAAGTTCTCACAATCCAACGTCGAGCGCCTTTCAGGCTACGACTACCTGACTGATCTTGCTAGCGTTAGCCTGGAAATGAAGGTTGGCAGAGGCGACCCGGGGAATCCGACTTTTACCGAATGGATGCAGGGCCACCGCAAGTTTCTTGGCGATAGCCCCGATGCCCGATATCAAACGGCCGAAATATCGCCCGAGCACCACTACGTGATAAAGGGAACCGCGCACGCCCTGGATTATTTCGGGATTATTGTCTACCAGAAAAATCCAATCACGGGGTGGAACCAAATTGCGAGCAATCTTTCGACCCCCGCGCTGACACGCGAGGAATCAGGCGCATTCTCAGTTCTACTTAGCCCAGAAAAGCCGCCGGGTTACAGCGGGAACTGGCTGCGCTTAACCGAAACCAGTCATATGGTGATGACTCGAGAATATAGTCATAACCCCCTAGCGCCAAACCCATTATCCATCAATGTAGCGGCTCATCACTCGCGGGCCACATCAGACTCGCCTGCCCAGCAGTCGATGCTGGCGGCGCGCATTGATGCTGCTTCAGCGTTTTTCAATTTAACCCTAAAAAGCTCAATCGCTTTGGCCGAGACGATGGAAAGCGTTGCAAACACCTTCGAACGCCCGCTGTCGCTCAGCAATGACTACGTCGGTATATTTTATCCCACAGATGATAACGACTATTTTGGGGGCGCTTTCAATCTTGGGGCCGACGACAGACTTATTATTGAAGGCGAGGTCCCAAACGCGAACTACTGGTCGGTGGCGTTGCAGAATGTTTGGATGCAGTCCATCCCCGGGGCTGCACTAAACAACCGATCTATTGCCACGGATGATGGAAAGTATCGGATTGTTGTATCTGCCAAAAAGCCAATTGATGAACCCAACTGGTTGGGCACGCAGGGATACCATCGGGGCTTAATTGCCATCAGATACCAGCAGGCCGTGGATGCAACCCCACCTACCGTTCGCTTGGAATCAGGCTCGCAGGCAACCGAAGCGCGCTTATCTCAATGACCTATTTCGAAACTGCTATCGTGCGCCAAATAAGGGTCTCAAGGCTGGGATTGACCGAATAGCTCGGGATGCCTTCTGATCACTCGCCTGGCCGATGCCTCCCAGTAAAAAGGGAAGCCGTTGCCGTCAATCATTGCACCCACCGCCGCGGCAACGTCATCGGCTAGCGGCTTGCCTCCACCCAGTAACTCAACCTCATAAGCAACGCGACACCTCCACTCCAGTGTCGCCGCACGCAAATACGCCTGCTCGATCGAGCCTCCCACAACCAGCACGCCGTGATTGGCGAGCAACGCCCACTTATGCTTGCCAAGGAGCTCAGCGCAGCGCGCGCCCTCGCCTTTGTCACTCACTGGCGTGTTGTACTCATCGAGGAGTGGAAGCGCCCCATCAACCTGAGCCGAAGTCTGATCATAGACCGGTGGGACACGGCCCGCATTTGCCCACAAGGTGCCATAGCGGGAATGGTTATGAATAATGACGTTTACGTCGGGTCGGCGACTGTAAATCTCGGTGTGAAGGTTAATGGCCGGGGTGATATTCCAGCCACCCGCTGTCACTTGCCCCTCTGGACTGAGCGTGAGGATATCGTCCCCTGCAAGCTCGTCCCATGCCAGCTCCCAAGGATTCGCTAACAAGGTGCCATCATCCTGCCGCCAGGTAATATGGCCTGCGATATGGTCGTTGTACCCCTCATGGAAAAGCGCGTGGCACAGCAAGGCGAGTGTTGCGCTCGGGGAGAGTTCTGGCAACAACGGACGCTTTGGCGTAATCGGCGCCAGCGTTGCCATCAGATCCTTATCCATATTCTTCTCCCTCGCCCGGGTTACGTCTGGAGGATTTCGTATTCAACCTTGTCATGTCTCGCTCGCCCCGCTTGGCACCACCTCTAAATGATCGTGGTACGGTGTATCAACCGTTCGTCACCGGGCCTGATTCCCGGTGCACAATGCATCATGCGCCAGTTATCCCACAGGATAATGTCATCGCGCTTCCAGCTGTGGTGATAGCTAAAGCGTTGGTCGGTAACGTGGTCTACAAGAGACTGCAGTAACGGATCGCCGCCCCCCTCTGGGCGACCCCTGATGTGACTCAAAAACATCGGACATATATTCAGCACCTTGCGCCCGCTGACTGGATGCGGTATCACAAGCGGATAAACACTGTCAGGAAAATCGGGAAAGCCAACGTCTGAGGGCTTATCCGGAGCACCCGGTCCAGCGAGGTAACCCGATGTATCTAAATAAGGCATACGATACAGGTTGACCTCGAACCTGTAGACGACCTCTAGGTCAGCTATCTCTTCCTTCACCGAATCAGGCAGGGTGTCATAGGCGGCACCCCTGTCGGCATACCCAGTTTGCCCATCATGAGCCGGCAATATCACCGCACGAAGCACGGCACCCAGATTTGGCTTTCCCGAGTAGATCAAGTCGGTGTGCCACCCTAAACGACCAATCCAATCCTCGCCATCCCAAGAAGCGGTTGGATTGGTTTGCTCGTCAGCGCTATTGAGTTCAATAAGCTCCGGATAATCCTTGTGCCGAATGCGCTCAAGCGGGTGAATTTCAAGCTCTCCAAAGGTGCGGCTAAAACGAATTTGCTCCGCCACTGTCCTGCACTGCCCGCGCAACAAAAGAAGACCATGTTCCAACCAAAGCGTACGGAGCTGGTCTTCGACCGCCCTCTCCAGAGGCCGCGACAGGTCGATACCCTCAACGGCCAACCCCACATTATTTGATAACGCTGTCGCAGTAATCATAACTTACGCATCCTGTAGACTGGCGGGCTCGAAATAAGGCGCCCTATATTCCTTGCCATCCATCGTTCGTATTACGTCAAAGGCCACGTGGCCCACCATG
>CAJXMD010000075.1 GCA_913056165.1 uncultured Halieaceae bacterium | reverse complement strand
CTCCTGCAGGTAAAACGGATCGCCTTGGTAGGCGCCAGCGCCAAGCCCGAGCGACCCAGCCATCGGGTGATGCAATTCCTGCTCGATGAGGGCTACGAGGTCCTACCCATCAATCCGGGCTTGGCAGGGCAAAGACTACTCGGACAAAAGGTGCGCGCCTCTCTGGCAGAGCTCCCGACCAGCGTCGATATGGCCGATATTTTCCGCGACGCCGCGTCACTGCCCGAGGTCACACAGGATGTCGTCGCTGCCGGAATACCCGCAATGTGGACGCAGTTGGGGGTTGTTCACAGTCAGGCCGAGCAGACCGCGATAGGTGCCGGCCTGCAATTGGTGGTGGACCGCTGCCCAGCGATCGAGATACCGCGGCTACGGGACGCAGGATTGCTTCCGGATGGCCCATTTCGGTCTTAGAGGTCAAAAACCTTAAATTACTGACCATCACTCAACCACTGCCTGCTGATCAAGACCAGCAGTTGCTGCTGTATAAAGGTAGAGGTCGGTCCGATGCCTAACAAAGGCATTCACCCGAAACCAGAAAGTCTAAGTATCAGCCTCTGAACACGTCAGACCGGAATACAGAAGCCCTTCAACAACCAGAGGGCCCTCCGTAAATCGGGATTTCCCCATTGCAGCCTCCTGTGCTCATTCTCACAGAAAACTCCAATCAGCGATGTCTCAGAGCAGGGGAAGCGAGCAAGATGACCTCGAGCTAGTCGTGGGCGGTGGGATGCGTCGCGACAGTCACATTGCACAAGCGCCGCCTTCATGTTGCCGCTAACCGCTGTGAAACCTTTGCATTACTGTCCGAATCGATGAGCTCACAGAGTTATCGACCACCGGCCAGTGCGAGCTCTATGGGATCCTAGTAAGAGCGTAGCTCGCAATGGCAGTGTCCTGCACACCCATCCCAGTAAGGTCAGCAATGGTAATGTCAGCATCACTTACCCGACCGGGGTGAGCGCCTACGATGACATCACTCAGTTCTGGTGGATCTGTCAGTAGAATATTGTGCTCACGTGCAGTCCGAAGTTCTCCCAAAAGTGCCGCCTGTGAGACTCTGTCACACGCATATACGTCTGCTTTTTCAAGGCAACTTGGCTCAAGTTCGTTCTTGGTTTCTTGATCAGACCCCATAGCAGTAATGTGTACGCCCGGATGCAGCCAGTCAGACTGGACGACAGGTGCGGTAGCTGGCGTCGTGGTGACCACTAGCTGTGAGGTTTCGACACCTTCTTGAGCCGATGCAATAGCCCGCGCTGACACACCCAGCGCCTGCTCAAGGTCTTGAGCACACTGCTGAGCTTTATTGAAATCGCGACCCCATACTTTGATCTCATCGACCTGCCGAACAAGGCAAGCTGCTTTTGCTTGTAGTCTTGCTTGAACACCCGTTCCGATAATGCACATAGAATTTATTTGCTTGGGCGCAAGATACTTGGCGGCCACAGCGCCCGCTGCAGCGGTTCTAATATCAGTCAGATAACCATTATCTAGCAGTACGGCCTCTACCAATCCGGTTTTAGCTGATAGCACGATCATAAGCCCGTTGAGACTCGATAAACCGAGACTGGGATTGTCGAAAAAGCCTGGACTCACTTTTATAGCAAAGCCATCAAAACCCGGAATATACGCGGTCTTTATATCTACCTCGGCATTCGCCTCTCGCAGCTCCATAGAGAGGACAGGTGGCATAATAACGTTACCCTTACTCAATGCCTGGATAGCACTCTCTATAACCTCGATAGTGCCTAAATCGAGATCTATAAATTCTCGAATTTGAGCTTCCTCTAAGATTCGTCGACTCACTTCAACGGTCCTCTCACAGTAATATCATCAAGAGTCAGAGCTTCGCCGGCGATTACGCTTGCTAATTGCTGAGGATCAACGTTACGCCCGCTTATTATCGTAGCAGTCGGCCCCACCAACTCTACTTTTCCTGCCAAGATCGCAGCTAGGCCCACTGCACATCCGCCCTCAGCTGCGATTAAATCATTCCAGTAGAGGGCCCTCATACCGTCGTAGATCTCTTGCTCGGTAACAAGAATGACCTCATCGAGCAGTGATTCGCAGAGCGCCAAGGTATATTGATTGGCCAAACCAATCCCTCCACCCAGTGAGTCCGCCAACGAGGTATATTCCGGAACCGCTACAGCATGGCCGGCTCGCATACTCTCATACATAGCAGCACCACGGTCCATTGAGATGCCGATGATCCTGACGTGAGGCTTGAGTGTTTTCACTGCTGTGGCCACGCCACCTGCCAACCCCCCGCCCGACAAAGGTATAAGCAAAGTATCAATGTCTGGCATCTGATCACATATTTCCAACCCCATAGTGCCTTGCCCTCCCAGTACCAAGGGGTCATCGAACGGAGGTATCAATTTAGCACCGGAACTTTCGGCTATCTGAATGGCTTTTTCTAAAGCATCGTCTTGAGAATTTCCGTGCTGCACCACCGTAGCGCCAGAGGCTCGCACAAGGTCTACTTTGGCTTGAGGCACCAATACTGAAAGGCAAACAGTAATACGAATGCCCAGTTTTTTAGCCACAAAGGCAAGCGCACGGCCATGATTCCCTGTAGAGCAGCATACGATGCCCAACTCTCGTTCTTCAGGAGTCAGAGCTAAAACAGCATTGGTAGCGCCACGTATTTTGAATGATCCCGTGGGCTGAATATGCTCAAACTTCAGATTCAATAGACTGTCGGGAATCAGTTGAGAAGCCACCAAAGGTGTTCGTGAGGCAATCTCATAAACCCGATCTTTAGCGATTAAAATCTGATCGAAAATATCACTTCTATAGTCAACAGAGGACAAGCTCGGCCTCGACTCAAGCAGCAGATGCCGCGGAAATAGATTGATTAATTGCGATATCCAACCAGCCGTGAGGCGTAATGTTCACTTCATCTTGAGGACCAATAAGTACGGTCGTCGTTTTAGATTCGATGATAGCTGGCCCCTCTACGTGCGTGTGCGGGCGCAGGGAATCGATATCGTAAACTGACACGGTCCTCCACTCACCGTTAATGCATATTTCGCGGCTTTTATAGCGACCATCCGAAGCATCTCGAGGGAGGGCAGCCTCGTTGGGCATAGAGGCCATCACGCCAACACCACTGAGCCGCACATTAACCACAACAACTTCCTGATCGGGTATCGAGTATGTGTAAAGCTCCTCATGCTTCTGGTGAAATGCCGCGGCGAGCAACTCGGCAAAGTCGTCACTTTTCAGCGTGGTTCGGTCTGCGGGAACTCTAATTTCAAAGATTTGCTCGCCATAGCGCATATCCAGTGCGAGATCGTGACGCCGCGACTCAAGTAGGCTTTCAAGCTTGTTCAGCTTTTGGTCGACAAGACCTCGCATGTCCTCAACGAGGTTAAAGAGATCATCTTGGCTAAGATCTTTTAGGCTTTTCATTACTGACCTGACCTGCTCATATCTGAGGTCAGATGCCAACATTCCGAACGCCGATAACACAGACGCCGACCTTGGGATAATCACGCGTTTTATATCGAGTAAACGTGCGATATCTGCGATGTGCAGACCCGCAGCGCCACCAAAGCTCAGTAGCGCAAAGTGTCTGGGGTCGGCCCCGGCGCGCACGGAGACAATTCGGATACCCTCCGCCATCTGGGTATTAATCACCCGCACGATACCCTGCGCAGCCTCCGTTAAAGATACGTCCATATCAGACGCTATCGCACCCACAGCATCTTTCGATGCCTGTCCATCAAAATCAACGCGCCCGCCCAAAAAGTTAGCCTCATCGTAATAACCCAAAACCACATTGGCATCAGTGGTAGTGGCCGCGGCACCACCGCGTGCGTAACATGCAGGGCCCGGAGTTGAACCCGCACTTTCAGGACCTACTTTAAGGATATTTCCAGGCAATAATTCGGCAATAGAGCCACCACCTGACCCGATGGTGTGGATGTCGATAGAGGACAATGCGACACAAGTATTCGCAACCAGGCGGTTGCCTGTGTAGCTCGGAGTCGCATCCTTCAATAATGCAATGTCAGAACTCGTTCCACCCATGTCAAATGTAATGAAATCGTCAACGCCCGTTACGGCAGCACAGTATTGCCCGCCCGCGATACCCCCCGCAGGGCCGGAAAGCACCAATCCGGCGCCCAATTCAATGGCATCTTCGATCGTCGATAAACCGCCATGTGAATGCATGATCAGGACATCGCCGCCGTAGCCGGCACCCTCCAGTCGAGTGCTCAAACGCTGCATATATTCGGCGATGAGGGGCCCAACAAACGCATTCACTACCGTACTAGAGAATCGCTCAAACTCTTTGATTTCGGGTAAAACTTTGCTGGACAGTGAAACATAGACTCCGGGAAGCTCCTGCTCGACTAATTCGGCAACGCGCAGCTCAGTCGCTGGGTCGATGTAGGAATGCATGCAGCAAATAGCGACCGCTTCGACGCCTTCCTCACGGAATACCTCGAGGGCATCGAGAACAGATTGCTCATCGAGCGCTTTGATGAGCTCTCCGTCAAATCGACGACGCTCAACAATGGGTAGCCTTAGATGCCTAGGCACAAGGGGTGGCTCAGCCGGCATTTGCACGTTGTAGCGATCAGGTTTGAGTCCCTCTCGCTGCTCAATCACATCGCGAAAGCCCTCTGTCGTGAGCATTCCGACTTTGGCACCTTTTCCTTCCAGCAACGCGTTTGTAGCCACCGTCGTGCCATGGAGAATCAAATCAGTCTGTGCGAGTAACTCGTCCCGCGTCAGCGCCAACTCATCAGCCAGCGCACAAAGTCCCTCCGTAAGCCCAATCGAGGGGTCTTCTGGGGTACTCGGATACTTTGCGAAAACCACGCTACCCGACTGATCCACTGCAGCGAAATCGGTGAACGTCCCACCTATATCAATCCCAATTCTGTACACGTTACTCCTCCGAGGTCAGCTCTAGACCCGACTTCGCGTCAAGTGCTTTTAGATGTGGAGGGCGCTCTGCACTATCGCCATAGCCACCACCTCCAGCAGACTCGATGACCAGCACTTCACCGGACTCAAACGTCAAATCAACCGTTTTCGTTGGTATATCTATAATCTGCGAAGACCCAGGTGGTCTTCGACCGTAAGAATGAGGTAGCCCAGCATCGCCACCAAAAAGGCCAAAAGGGGCATGATGCTTACCCTCTCCCGCAGCAACTGCAGAAACGGGTTCGTCGGTCTCCAACTTCAATGCCAACGAAACGCCATAACCGCCTCGATATTTACCTGCACCTGCCGAGCCCTTTCGGAACTCATGTTTCTCAAACAGCAACGGAAAACGTGTTTCCATTACCTCTATAGGACCAAACTTGAGCCCGCCACCGTTGGCTAACTCGCCAATATTTGACCATCCATCGCCGTTACAGGACGCACCGGCACCCGGCCTCGCATGAAATAAATGCCAGATAAAAGGCTTATTATTTCGTGGGTTCTTGCCACTGATGGCGATGCGGTAACGCTTACCCCAGCCCGCCACCACACGATCTGGACAGGCCGGAGCCAGAGCCATCATCACCGCCTCGGCAATTTCCTGTGATGGGTGGTTCGTTGATAGGGTTACTGCAGCACCCTCGAACGGATGAACTACCGTGCCGGGCGCTGTCTTAACTTGCACTGAACGAAACGTACCGGCGTTTTTCGCAATCGTTGGGTCAACTAAATAAGCTAGCGCATAATGCACAGAAGACACTGTGTTTGCGTAAGAACTGTTATTGAAGCCTTTTACTTGAGGGTCACTTTGGGTCAGGTCGACTATTAATTCGCTTCCTGACACCGTCACCGAGGCTCTGATAGCGATATCCGTTGTTCCATGGCCATCGTCATCCATGAAGGCCTCGCCGAAGTAGTCGCCATCTTCCCAGCTCTCTATGGCAGCCCGTGCCTGTACCTCAGAACTATTCAGAATATGGTCGATCGAATCGTTGACGATATTCAGACCGTATTCTGCGACCAACTCCTTGAGTCGACCCGCGCCAATCCTTGCGGAGCCAATCATGGCAGCCAAATCGCCTCTAAAGTCAGGGCCGTGTCGGACGTTTGCCGCAATCATAGCCAGCAAGTCCTTTCTCATAATCCCACGGTCAACAAGCTTCAGCGGCGGAATTCGGATCCCTTCCTGCCAGATCTCAGTCGCAGCCGGGTTGTAGGAGCCGGTTGCAGAACCGCCAATGTCACTTTGGTGAGCCCTGTTTAATGTCCAAAACTGCGGCCGATCGTGCCCGTCCAGAAATACAGGTATGAAACACGTCAGATCAGGGAGATGATTTCCACCGTGATAGGGGTCGTTCAGCAGGATGACATCGCCATCGTGGATGTCGTCACCGAAATAATCAGTGACCGCTTTCATCGCGAACGGCAAGCCACCTACATGAAGGGGTATGTGCTCCGCTTGGCCTATTAGTCGCCCAACGGCATCGAACATCCCTATAGAAAAGTCACGACTGGCGTTAAGAATTTGTGAATAAGCCGTTCTCAACATTGCCTCGCCCATCTCTTCACTGATCGAGAAAAAGCGACGCTGGATGACCGAGGCGGTAATTGCATCTGCCATCTTAAATTGCACCCTCGGCTCGTAATTCAGCGGCGACTGAGTCGAGCGCAGCCCCCGTCCGTTCTACAATGAGGTCAACGATGTCATTACCTATGATCAAGGGCGGTGCAAAGCCCAGAATGTCACCGTGTGGCATGGCCCGCGCGATCATCTTGTTCGCAAGGGCTGCAGCAGAGGCTCTTGCCCCAACTTTGAGCGCGGGGTCAAAGCGACTTCCTGGGTGTTTATCGGGGGCAAACTCAATAGCCGCCAACATGCCAACACCGCGTATTTCCCCTACGATCGGGTGATCCGCAAAGTTCTCCCTTAGCTTTGCGAGTAATGTGGGCCCCACTTGCTGCACATTCTCAATCACCTTCTCGTTTTCTAAGATATCGAGGTTGGCCATAGCGGCCGCTGCGCCGAGCGCATGTCCAGAGTAAGTCCAGCCATGTCCAAACGGCCCGAACTGCTCGCAGCCTTCTTCAAGAACATCCCAGACTCGCTCGCCAACGATACTTCCAGAAAGCGGTAGATAGGCGCTGGTCAAACCCTTCGCAACCGTAATGATGTCGGGTTTTATGTCGTAAACATCGCTACCAAAATAGGACCCAATACGTCCAAAAGCGGTAACGACTTCATCAGCAATAAAGAGAATGTCGTGCTGGCGAAGCACTTCTTGGATGGCATCCCAATAGCCCTCGGGAGGCGGAATGAGTCCACCTGTTCCCATCACGGGCTCGGCAATAAAGGCCGCAATGGTGTCCGCACCCTCCCGCTCAATGAGCGCCGCTAAATCAGAGGCGCATTTTTGCGAGAACTCCCGTTCCGACATGCCTTCCGCAGCCTCTCTGTAAAAATGTGGCGTTGTGGTATGAAGTATGAAGTCGAGCGGTAAGTTGAAGTGGTTATGGAAAACGGGCAGTCCGGTCATGCTGCCCGTCACGATCCCTGATCCGTGATAACCACGCTGGCGCGATATGATTTTGCGTTTTTGCGGTGCACCCTTGACGTTGTGGTAGTACCAGGCAATCTTGATATTTGTTTCGTTGGCATCAGAACCCGACATGCCGTAGTAAACTTTGCTCATGCCATCGGGCGCGTTTTTTATCAACCTCTTACTGAGCTCGATAAGAGGCTCATTCGAGTGACCGACATAGGTGTGATAGTAAGCAAGCTGATCTGCCTGGCGATGAATAGCCTCGCCAAT
>CAJXMD010000074.1 GCA_913056165.1 uncultured Halieaceae bacterium | reverse complement strand
CGAGGCCGTCTTCTGAGCTTCCTTGATTTGACCTGGAGGATTGATGATGACCGCCGGCTGTTCAGATGCAGTGGGTCCTGACCATAAAGACCACAGCAAAGAGGCCACATTGGCAGCGATCCATGCTGCCAGCAAAAGCAGTATCATAATTTGAATACGTCTCAGCACCTGATCGACAGCAAGCCTGGCTATCAGCGCCTCAAGCTGGTAGCCGACATCCAGTCCCCGTAATTTTTCAATCACTGCTTGCATCAGATAATCCAATCGCACATGCGCCGATAGGTGGTCGCCACCGGTTTCACAGATTCTATTATGACAGAGACCATCAAGCGACGCCGCTCTCAAAGCTGGAATTAGGGCAAATCACACCCCTCGTTGCCGGCGCTCTCGCCAGTGCAAAACACGTACGCTACTGATGCCCGGAGGTAGCCACAAAGCCTGTCGACGGGACCAATGGACACTATCTGGTCAGAAGATCCTGATTTGAGGTCGCTCATGCAGGTGGGACAAGGCATATTCAGCTTGAATGCTAGCCATTTTCAAGGTCCGTACCTTTCAGTTGAGTTCTTTTGTCAACGCTTTTCCAAACCCCAATCGCCTCTCACGTCGTTTTGCCGACCAATCTCACGTATACTTCCCCTTCCTGCGGGGCGGCGATTGCCTGAGATACACCCATACGGTGTGAACCCGTTGAACCTGAACCGGATAATGCCGGCGGAGGAACAGGGGCACCCCACGTCAGGGGCATCATGCCAATGGATTCTCCGCACTCATGGGGAACCCTATGTCCTTGACCCAGCGCTGTACCAAGAAACTGTTTCAGTTAGGTCTAATGAGCGTTTTATTACTTGCGGCGGCAAGTGGCCTCGCACAGACGGCGCCCACGAACAGCCCCCCAGCTGACCGACCGGAGGACCCTTCGGTCAAGTTTGACCTCGAGGAAACCGTGGTGACCGCGGTTCTCAGAGAAGATCACGGAGATCTTCAGTCTGTCACTCTGTTTTCCACTGAAGCGATCCTCAGTCGTGGCGCTCAACATCTGGAGGATCTGCTTTCCGCTGCTCCGAATGTCACGACCAACAGCGGTGCATCGAGAAACCGCTTTGTCCAAATCAGGGGAATCGGAGAGCGGAGCCAGTTCGTTGAGCCAATAAATCCTTCAATTGCAATGCTTGTTGATGGCATCGATTTGACCGGGCAAGGAGCGGCAGCCACCCTGTGGGATATCAATCAGGTGGAGATACTTCGAGGACCCCAGGGCACACTGATGGGGGCCAACGCCCTCGCCGGTTTGATTAATTTGAGAACGACTGCGGCTGATGAAAAACCAGGGATCGTATTGTCCGCCGGCGTTGAAAACTACGGCGGTCGCCACTTTGCCCTTGCGGCCGGCAAGCGCCTATCAGATGAGATAGCTCTCCGCTTCTCGGTCAATCAGTACAACAACGACGGCTACAACAACAATACGTGGCTGGGCCGCGAGGATACCAACGCACGAGATGAGCTTAGCTCACGGCTCGCAGGCTCATGGCAGCGAGGCCAACATCGAGTTGAAGCGACCTACTACTACATCGATGTCGACAACGGGTATGACGGCTTCTCTCTGGACAACACTCGCGACACCCTTTCCGATGAGCCGGGAAAGGACACCCTGAAAACCAACGCCGGTCGTTTGTATTGGCAGCGCGAGGCAGAAATTACCTTCACCGCACAACTCAGTCAGGCGAACACCAAGACCCTCTACAGCTACGATGAGGACTGGGCTTTCGTGGGAATTGCGCCTGGATGGGAATACAGCAGCTTCGACCAATACGAGCGCGAGAAACAGATGCGCAGTGTTGAAGCGCGCCTTAACGGGGAGAGCATCGCAGGCCTCTGGGTGGCTGGCCTCTACTGGCGACAGGAGGAGGAATCCTTTGAACGGGTCTATACCTACCTGGACAACCCGTTTAATAGCCGCCTCGACATTGACACCGCGGCTATTTTTGGCCAGCTGGATGTGCCCATAGGGGATCACGTCATGGCTTATGTGGGAGGGCGCTATGAGCAGCGCAGCAGTGCATACAGTGACAGCGCCCTCGTCAACGATGATTTCGATGAACATCTCTGGAGTGGGCGCGGTGGTGTTGAGTGGCGCATGACACCCCAGCATCGATTTAATCTGGGGTTCAGCCGAGGAGTTCGCGGCGGCGGGGTGAACGCCTCTTTACTTGCCTCGGTTGAACTTAATGAAACTCCCGACGTCGGAGCATGGAATGCTTTTTATCGATTTGAAGCAGAGGCATTAAACAGCGTAGAGCTTGGCTGGCGCTGGCAAACACCGGACGACACATTTACCAGCCAATTGACCCTCTTCGCGATGGAGCGGTCTGATCAGCAAGTCAAACAATCGCTTACACTGCCGCGAGCTGATGGCAGTACAGCCTTCATCGAGTATAACGACAACGCAGCCTCCGGAGAGAACAACGGCTTTGAATGGCAAGCTCGATGGTTGCCCATGCCAGTGCTCCAAGTGCAGGCCGCAGTGGGTTACCTCAACGCGGATTACAAGCGCTACGTCACCGCTACAGGAGAAGATCTGTCAGGACGCGCCCAGCCTCAAGCTCCCGACTTCATGGGGAGTGTTAAGGTGGAATGGCAGCCCCTGCCATGGCTCAATACCACGCTGGAGCTAACTCACATGGACAACTTCTACTTTTCCGACAGACACGACACCGAATCTGCGTCCAGACAGCTACTGAATGGCAGTATCGAGTGGCGCAAAGATCAGTGGCGCGTCTCTCTGTGGGGACGTAATCTTCTCGATGAACAATATACGGTTCGCGGTTTCGGTAGCTTTGGTAATGATCCACGCAAGGAGTACGCCCTAGAGCCTTACTATCAGTTTGGCGAGCCCAGAGTATTCGGGCTCTCCTTACGTTATGAATCTCGCTAACCCCAGAGGTGATCACTATGCAAATGTCAGCCGAGCTCAGCCTCTACCCTCTCGCTTCTGAGGTCGATAGCACGGTGCTGGAATTTATTCGCGAGCTGCTAAGTAGCAATGAGGTATCGGCGGTAACCAACAGCATGAGTACTCAGGTCACAGGCCCTAGCGACGCCGTTTTCAACGCTGTTCAACAGGCACTTGAAAAAAGCTACGAGCGCTTTGGCAGACAGGTCTTGGTTGCCAAGTTTATCCCTGAACATCGCATGGAAATAACAGCGCCCCACTCACCGTGAGTATCCCCGAGACAGTCGCCGTCATCCTTGCGCTGGCATACGTCATACTCGCTATTGTAGAGAGTCGATTTTGCTGGCTCGCTGGCGGTGTGAGCGCCCTGCTCTACATCGTCGTCTTCACCGACGCTCGACTCTACATGGAAGCAGGCCTGCAAGGGGTTTACATCGCCATGGCTGTCTACGGCTGGTTCACCTGGGGGGCGCACCCAGCCGCGGACTCATTGCCGATACGGCGCTGGTCAATCCGACGTCATGCACTATTGGCCATCGCAGTGATGGCATTAAGTCTGGCGCTTGGTGAAATCCTGAGTCGCTTCACCGATGCCGCTTGGCCTGCAGTGGATAGCTTCACAACACTAGCCGCCCTGGTGGCGACTTATATGGTGACCCAGAAAATTCTGGAGAACTGGCTCTGGTGGATCATCATTGACGCAATTTCGATCGGCCTCTATCTGAGCAGAGACCTTCACCTCACCGCGTTGCTCTTCTGCGGCTACGTTGTTCTCGCCACGGCCGGCTGGATTGCCTGGCACAAAAAATACAGCGCCATCGAATCTTGATGACCCCGCGAAAAATAGACGCTAATGACACGCCTGCAGCACTCGCTGAGGCGATAGCTCGTGTATCTGACTGGAATCTGCCCTCACCGGCTCAGGAGCCGCCATCAACGATTGAGCTCATTACTCAGGCCGGCGCTCACCAGATCTATCAAACTGAGGTGGTCACTGATTACGGCAATCAGAAGGTAATAATTCGACTGCCGGTGAGCCACAGCGGGCAAACTGACCCATCAACACGGATGGGTTTGGCATTTGGCATGGAGGTGGCCAACCAGCAAATAGCAGCCGACCAGATGCTGGCGCCCGATATTTTTTGGTCGGACCCCGATCACCAACTTATCGTGATGGCACATGCGGAGAAAATGCACTCAGTCACAGAAGACCATCTTTCCCACTGTATTCGTGGCATACACGGATTACCTCTAGAGGGAGAGAGACTCAATCTGGCACGGTCCATGGAACGCTATCACCAGCTAGCCATTCGTAGAAGTATAAGTAAGGGAGTCCTGGTCGATCCACTGTCATCCCTGATGAAAGAAGCGATTGGAAGGCTGGGGGCAGAACCCGCTGTTGGCTGTCATCATGACCTCAACGCCACCAATCTACTGCGAGGCAAGGGCCCCGTGGCAATTGACTGGGAATACGCCGCACCGGGGGATCCCTACTTTGACGTCGCCGCAGCCTGTGCCGGAAATCCCCAGCTAAATAGCGATAACATAATCGGCTCTGTATTGGGCGGCGATTACGACCCTTGCCTGTGGCACATTGCGAAGGGCGTGTACTCAGCCATTGACCTAAACTGGCGAGCTGCAGTGGGACAAAAAGTGACCCGGGACGAGAGTAACAACGTGACAACTTACCTCAGCGAGGTTCTGAGGTGACTTCTCTGCACATTCTTGGCGCTGGCGCTCTGGGATCCCTGTTTGCTCACCGGGCAATTATTGCCGGGTATGACGTTGTTCTTGTCACGCGCAAGGAAGAAGAGCACCGGGAGATCACTCTTGAGAGAGATTCCAATCACCTAACCCATCGATTTCGGACCCAATGCGTTTCAGACACCCACCCCATCAATCATTTATTGATCGCCACCAAATCCTATGACGTGCTTGCGGCGACCAAATGCATCAGCAAAAACCTTAGCTCTGGAAGCTCGGTGGCAATTCTCAGCAATGGCATGGGCTATCATGATTCACTCAACGCACTCACCCCCTCTCACGATCTCATTGCCGCCACCACAACCGCAGGTTGCGCGTTGATCAGTTCTTCAGCGGTCAATGGCACCTTGCACCAGCATTACAGACAGTCGGGCGAGGGCATGACGTTTTTCGGCCACTGGGAGCAGTCTGGAGATGGCATGCCTGATTGGCTAAACCCCTTGATTGGGTCGGTTGAGCAATGCAGCTGGAGCGAGGATATTCATTCACTGCTCATACAAAAGTTGGTAATCAACGCGGCTATCAACCCGTGCACCGCACTTAACGATATACCAAACGGCGCGCTCGCTACAGACCCCTGGCGAGGTCAGGTTATTCAGGCTGTTGAGGAAATCAATGAGGTGCTCTCCAATTTCCATGGGGGCGCGATACCGGGCTCCCTACAAGACGTGGTGGATAGTGTCATTGCCGATACCGCAGGCAATATCTCATCCATGCTTGCCGATGTGAGAGCCCACCGGCAGACCGAGCATGAGGCTATTCTCGGCTTTTTGCTGGAACAGCCGATGAGCCCCCCCCAGCCGAAAGTAGCTGCACCGCTGCTATGGTCGTGGCTAGAGGCCTTGAGAGCCAGAGCCCGCCAGCTGTGATCCGCTAGCCCCAACAAGCTGCCACGTCAGGACATACACCCACAAAATCTGCCTGTGTCGACGCATGGAATGTAGAATGAGGCGATCGATATCAGGACAAAATGACCAGAACGGATACAGTGATCAACCAGAGGAAGAAACTACCTTTGATGCCATCATAGACTCGTTCAATGCGCCTGAGGGGAAGCAGTGGCTGCGACTCATCAGTAGAATCACGCTCAACATCGAGAGCTGATTCGAGGCCCTCAAGCAGCAGTTCGTCGGTGTTGATCTCGGGATCCATGAGCCGGTCGCCGCTTACGCCCCTTAGGCCCGCCAAGTTTCCGACTACCCCAAAGGAAAGCCAAAGTAGTCGGGCAGGCAGCCAGTCCACGAGGTATCGCAAACTGCCCACGGGCACTTTGGAGTCGTCAGAGGCTAGTTGGATAAGGCGATAAGCCACCGCCCCGACGGGTCCAATCAGGACGAAATACAGCGCCGGCGGAAACCAGCGCTGGAAGCCCTCGTAAAGCAGCGCCCGAGACACCACCCGACCGAGCTCATCCAGATCTTCCACCTCAATAGGATCGCCGCCTGCTTCCTCGATAACGAGGGCTACACCCTGATAATCCTCTACCGTCGCCCTCGCTCTGCAGCGCTCGACGAGAGCTACCCAGTCGAGCCGCCCAAAACTAAAAAATAGAGCGGCTGTTCCGAGCAACAGCATGGCTGCGCCGCCAAAAATTTGCTCCAAGACACCGTAAAGCAGGGCAAAGCCGGCGCTCGGGATGACGACCAGCAGAAAGACTCCCAACCCAAATTCAGGCTCAAGGGCCTCCACGCGACCTTTCAGTAGCGCAAACCAGCTATCGCGATGTAACGGCCCACCGGGACCCAGAAACAGGTAACACAGTGTGGCTGCCAAAAACGCCAAGTAGGTCAAAAGCAATCCTCTTTTATGTGGTTAGCGACAACAATTGCCTGAGTTTCTGCCAATCAAACGCCGAACCTGGATCCGTTTTCCTTCCGGGCGCAATATCTGAATGCCCCACCATAGCATCCGGCGCCAAGGTTGGATAATACTCCCACAGTGCTCTGATCAGTTTGGCCAGAGCGTTATATTGCTGCTCGGCATAGGGCACATCATCAGCCCCCTCAACCTCAATCCCCACCGAAAAATCATTGCAGTTAGCGCGATCGAACCATAACGAGTCACCCGCATGCCAGGCTCGCTCATCCGTGGAAACGAACTGGACCACCTCCCCGTCTCGGCGCACTAAAAAATGCGCTGATACGGTAAGATGCGCAACATCGGCGAAGTACTCGTGAGCCTCTGAATCGAGTGCATTAGTAAATAGCGCCTCAATGTAATCGCCACCAAATTCCCCCGGAGGCAAGGAAATATTGTGAATGACGAGCAAATCCACCGTTGCATCACTTGGCCGCTCATTGGCATTGGGAGAGTCCACACGACGTGCTTCAGACAGCCACCCTGCTTTGACATTCCACGGATTCACGATTCTTTATTTTCGCCTGTGTGTCCCATATCAAATCGGTCAGCAGCCGCTACTCGACACTGCCTGAAACCTGAGGAGTAACATGATAAACCCCGCGTACGTGGAAGCAATGGTCAGGCAGGCACTCGCTGAGGATGTTGGCTCCGGCGATGTCACAGCAAATCTGATCCCTGCGGGGACCCATGCTTCTGCTCGAGTAATATCAAGAGATGCCGGAGTTCTCTGTGGCGTCGCCTTTGTTGACGAAGTATTCAATCAACTTGATCCAGCACTTGTCCCTCACTGGCACTTCAAGGATGGCGATACCATCGGCGAGAACGACTTGCTTTTCAGCATCTCCGGGGACGCGCGTGCTGTGCTGACTGGAGAACGCACCGCCCTCAATTTCCTACAGCTTCTGTCGGGCACTGCAACGCGGGCACAGCAGTACGCACTGTCAGTCGATGGGACAGGAGTGCGCCTGCTGGATACGCGAAAAACCATACCCGGCTTGCGACTCGCCCAAAAATACGCCGTGCACTGTGGGGGTTGTCACAACCATCGCATTGGTCTCTATGACGCCTATCTCATCAAGGAAAATCACATTGAAGCATCGGGCGGCATCGCCAACGCCGTCAGCGCGGCGCGACAAGCCACCCCCGATCTTCCCGTCGAAGTTGAGGTTGAAACACTGGACGAGTTGCGCCTAGCCCTTGATGCGGGCGCAGATCGGATCATGCTCGACAACTTTGATCTGGATAATCTGAGAGAAGCCGTGAGGATTACTGCCGGCGCGGCAGAACTTGAGGCTTCCGGAAACGTATCGGAAACAACCCTTCAGGCCATCGCCAACACGGGAGTGGATTACATTTCTATCGGTGCGCTGACCAAAAGTGTGACACCGCTCGATCTGTCGATGCGCTTCGATCCCAGCTGATCAACAGCCCTTAGGGAGTCAGCGCCACAGGACTCACGAGCACCCCGTTGCGGTCTGCGTAAAGCCAATCAGTCGGGCGAACCGTGACCTCTCTCAGCAACAGCTCTACGTGGCGGTCGCCGCGATCCCGCTTTTCGGTTTTTATGGGAATCACCCCAAGCGCTTTAACACCGATTTCGATGCGATCAATAATTTCCACATCGCGGA
>CAJXMD010000073.1 GCA_913056165.1 uncultured Halieaceae bacterium | reverse complement strand
GTTCGCCATTTAAAGTGGTACGCGAGCTGGGTTTAGAACGTCGTGAGACAGTTCGGTCCCTATCTGCCGTGGGCGTTGGAGAATTGAGGGAAGCTGCTCCTAGTACGAGAGGACCGGAGTGGACGAACCTCTGGTGTTCCGGTTGTGTCGCCAGACGCATTGCCGGGTAGCTACGTTCGGACGGGATAACCGCTGAAAGCATCTAAGCGGGAAGCCCCTCCCAAGACTAGTTCTCCCTGACCCCTTGAGGGTCCTAAAGAGCCGTCCAAGACTAGGACGTTGATAGGCTGGGTGTGGAAGCGTTGTAAGGCGTTGAGCTAACCAGTACTAATTGCTCGTGAGGCTTGACCATATAATCCAAGTTGTTTGGCGTGTGCATCACAAAGCACGCTGAGAAGGCAACCGGTTGTTGTGATCAGGTCACAGTGTACGCTGGGTTCATCACCAGCACAGATTCAGTTTGATTTACCACCCTATTTGAGTGGCCTTCCTGCTGCATGCAGTGGGTCTGTCATTCAAGCCAGTTTGCCTGGCGACAACAGAGCATTGGAACCACCTGAATCCATCCCGAACTCAGAAGTGAAACGATGCATCGCCGATGGTAGTGTGGGGTTTCCCCATGTGAGAGTAGGTCATCGCCAGGCTTCTAAATGTAAAAAGGGTCGCACGTTAGTGCGGCCCTTTTTCATTTATGGGTTGGTGGGCTCTCTCACATGGGGTTCCCCATGAGAGAGTAGGGTGAGCCCGGAGAAGACAAAGCCAACAGTTTGGCTTTGTCCCGAGGCGAACGACGCGAGCTCTGCGAGCGGCTGGCTCAAGGGCGTTAGCCCGAAGAGGCGCCAGGCTTCTAAATTAAAAAGGGCTGCCCATCGGGTAGCCCTTTTTTTATTTTCACTCGGGCAATTTAATGTCCGGGTGTGAGATCAGGTGAGAAGGCAATTTCAGTGTCGACCTAGCGAGTCTGAGAACGCCGGGATCCCCGAATTCTCAAGGGAAAATGAGTCAAATATGGGACTACTGCGTATATTTTCTGAGACTGAGATACATACTTTGTGTAAGTCAAGAGTATGCGGCCTTTGGAGACACAAAAGTGCAGCTGGTAAGCGATAAATTAGTTGTCGATAGCGGCAACCTTGACCCCACCTTCCCGCAGGTCTATCCCTCTTTGTCGGGGTTCCAGTTGGATAACCCGGCCTCCTGGACGAAAGGGCAGCCGTTTGAGCTTTTTAAGGCCATGCGTGAGCAGGCCCCTGTGATGTGGTCGCGCCCCATGCCCAAGAAGCCAGTATCGGGCTTTTGGTCTGTTACCCGCTATGAGGATATTAAGCAGGTGGAGCTGGCCCCTGAGATTTTCTCCTCACAGCGCGGCAGCATGCATCTGGCTATTCCCAACCGTTCTGAATGGAAGGCCCGTCAGCTAATGGAGGCATCGCTGAATAGTTTGATTAATCTCGATGGCGCGCTGCACATAAGCCTTCGCACTCAGCACACGCCGTTTTTCTATCCTCTTTTTATCGACACACTTAAAGCCCGCGTCACTGAAAAGGTTGATTCGCTGCTGGACAGACTCGAGGCCAAGGGCCCCGTGGTGGATTTCGCGAAGCTCTTTTCCTTAGAGCTACCGCTTTTTACCCTGTGCGAGATGCTGGGCATTGATGAAGAAGACCGGCCTCGCATTGCGCACTGGATGCATTATCTTGAAATGGCGGCCCAGTATTTAACTAATCCCTATCAAACTTTTTTTGCAGAACCCACGCTTCCTTTCCGCTTCAAAGGGATGCTCAAGGAAATGTTCGCCTACGGGGAGGCGATAATGGCGGATCGGCGGAAAAATCCGCGAGAGGATCTTCTGACCCTCATCGCTCACGCTGAACTGGATGGCGAGCATATGCCTCAGTCCTTCCTCGATGGCTCCTGGTTGCTCATTATTTTTGCGGGCAACGACACCACTCGAAACTCTCTCTCGGGGACCATGCGTCTCATGACCCAATTTCCCGAGCAGCGTCAAATGATCCTTGATGATCCTTCTCTCATTCCTAAGATGACGCAGGAAGCCCTTCGGATGGTGTCTCCTGTGGTGACCATGCGGCGGACTGCGACGCAGGATACCCAGATCGGCGAGCAGCGCATTGCAGAGAACGAAAAAGTCATCATGTGGTACGGCGCGGCGAATCGTGATCCGGAAGTTTTTTCCGATCCCGATAACTTCAATATGCACCGGCCCAATGTGGAGAAGCACCTGGCTTTTGGTCATGGGGTCCACAAGTGTCTTGGCAGTCGCGTTGCGCAAATGCAGCTCAATATTGCCTATGAGCGGATTTTTGATCGATTCCCCAAGATCCGGTGGACCGGCAAGCAGAAAATCTCCCCGGTGGTCCTTGTGCATGCTATTTCCAGTCTGCCCGTGCACCTATACGGTGGCGCTCGCCGCTAAAGAGCCCGCCAAGTATGAGAGGTGTGCTTGCCCGTCAGGTGCGTCTCCCTCGGGTGAGTCAAGTCTTTAGTAATTTAATAAACGGATCCTGCCGCCTGAACCCGCTCATATAAGAACTGAGTCAATGCCTGTCGATCTCTCAGGTGCTCGTATTCAGGTGATTCCAGTGCTTCGCCCACATCCACATGAATACTGGTGTTGAAACGACGCAATGCCTCGTACATGAGCATGGCCATACGCAAGGGTTCGGCAATGTGTGAGGCGACATGGAAAGCTCGGCTATTTTGACCATGAAAGAAAACGGGAACCACGGTCGGCTGGTAGCGCAGCACCAGTTTCGCCGCGAAGGTGGTCCAGTGGGTGTCGGTGACTTTACCGAGACCAAAGTGGGTGGCTGTAGAGACCGTCCCGGAGGGAAAAAGGATCAGGGGGGTGCCATCATTGAGCGCATCTCCCGCGAGTTGCTTGGTTCTTATGTTGCGCCGCTCCGCCTCCCGCGTTCCGGCAAAATCGATCGGTAAAAAGTAGGGGGCCAGATCACGATCCTGACAAAGCAGCGAATTAATAACTACCCGAAAGTCGCCCGAGATTTCCGAAACCAGATTGCAGAGAATCAGCCCGTCGAGAATACCGAAGGGATGATTGGCAAGAAACAGCAAGGGGCCTTTACTCTCGAGACGACGAAGCGCCTGATGGTTTCCCTCAAGATTTACACCGGAAATATTTTGGGCTTCTCGAAAGAAGCTCAGGGGCGACAGTTTTTGGTCTTTAAGCGCAACGTAATGGCGCTCCAGACGACGTCGACCAAGGAGAACTTCAACCGACTGGGTGACCCAGCGGCGCAGCCAGCTGTCTCCATCGTCAACGTAGGTGAGTCCGGGTTTGTCACGCAGATAGATTTCAAAGGCGGGATCAACCATCGTTGCGGGTGATTCCATCATTGGGGCAGTTGGCGCAGGGGCGGCTGTTGGGGGTATTGCAGTCGCCGAGGCTATGTCGGCCGCGGGGTCATTGTTAGATGGTGCGTGTCTGAGACTCATGTCTTCAAAGAGGTTGCTGGGCGATCACGCTTTGCCCAAGCGGATCAGCCGTCTCGCCGCAAAAAATCCGATCACACTGGTGGCACCAAAAAGCCCGTAATAGATCTGAAAGCCCTGTTGGCCGCTCCAGTTGGCGAGAGCCCAGGACTGGACCATGGGGACATAAATGTCGGGGGTGTAAGCAAGCAGGCTGATAATGCCCACCGCAAGGCCTCGGGTACTGGCTGAGACGTCGCACTCATCGAGCGTGGCCCAGAAAATACCTCTCACACCGTAGGTAAAGAGCCCGATGAGCAATACCATCGGGAACAAGATTGTCGCGCCAATGGTTGCAGGCAAAGAGGGAAGTAGCGCCAGCAGGCCGCCGGCAATCAGCATGAGCACGCCCAGGAAGGGGATAACCCGAAAGTAGTCGCCGATAAACCCTGCCAGCACGCCGCCAAGAGGCCGCATCCATAGCCTGCCGACTGTAATGGCGCCAACGGTGACGGCACCCAATTGGAAGATCGATTCGAGAAGGCCTGCCAAGGAATAGGTGACCCAGAATATCTGATAACCAATCAGAATGATGAGTGCCGCTAGCCATATTTTTTGATTGCTGAGGAGCTCTTTCAGATCTCGGAACAGTCCCGACAAGCCGCCTTGGTTGGGATTAGGAGGCGGCTCCATAGAGGAGGTTCTGAGAGCAAAAAACAGGATCGGCGCAAGGCCAATTGACACCAGTCCGTAAAACCAAATCACCGCGATCAACGACCCACTGGTGCTCGCTTCCAGAGTATTAAGGAAGTAGGCAAAAACAGCGAGACCGATTGTTGCCAATAGCGCCTCGACCAATCCCCGACCACTCTCTAATAAGCCAAAAAATCGGCCCTGTTGATCATGAGGGGCGAGCAGCGAGGTGCCCCTGATGAGGGCACCCCAAAGCGTCAAGCCACTGGTGAGTCCCCAACCTATGAAAATCAATTTTATTTGCGCGAAACTCGGTGCCGTGCTCAGCCAGAGCGCGAGTAGGCCGGTGCCGGCCATGGATACGCTGATCAGCCAGCGGGTGGGCAGTTTGTCAGAGAGCCATCCGCTGGGGACATAGGTCAAGACAAAAAAGACGCCTAAAATCGAGTGGCATTCACCCAGTTGAGCGCGGGTGATGTCGAAGGTCTCGAGCATCGATCCCTCGAAATTCTGACGCATATAGACGACGGGATAGATGACGCCACTGCCTACGATCAGGAGCAGTAACTGTAAATAGCGCTGCTTCATGCTGGGATTTGCCACATGGGGCTCCTGCTGCGCCGATATTGATGTCTCGATGGGTTTCTCCTTGCCGCCAGCGTGTCATTCCTTATCAGAGTGTAACCTGCTACCAGAGTTTAAAGAGCGCTGTGCCAATAAAGGTGCCCAAGGCATAGCCAAGAACTCCAACCAGTACCCCGGGGGTAATCTGATCGCGCCAGCCCTTGGCGGCCGCCATCGCGGGCGCGGTTGTTGCGCCCAAAATAGCCGCGTTCGAGGCGGTTAGTAGCTCAGGCAGTGTGAGCTTGAAGAGGGAGCCAACGCTAAGTAACACCGCCAGATGTATCACCAGTAGGATGCAGACCAGGCTGATGAGCAGTGGTGCGACTGAAAGCATGGCGGGGATGTCGGCTCCCGCCGCAATAGCCGCAAAAAAGACAAATGACAGGGCGATACCCAGCTCGAAAGCGCCACTAAACCACCGTCGAGCATTGGGTACCAACGTGGCGACAATAAGGACTAGCGCCGTAAGGATAATATAGCGCCATCCTGACAGGCCGAGCATCGACTCGATACCGTCGGTGATGGCCACTAGTGAAAGGCTGGCGGCGATTCCGAGACAGAGTGATGTAGCTGTGATCGGGCTTTCGGTAGCCGCTTCACCGGCCTCGGCAGTGGTCGGATTTTGGGTAATGCTGGGAAAAAATCGCGCGATCGCCGTGACACCCGGTATCAAGGCAATGAGGCTTAGATAGATGGCACTGAATAAATTGTCGGCCGCCGTGGCCGCAGAAAAGAAAGAGGCGTCTTCATTAAGCCCTGTAATTTCGCCCAGGGCTGCGTAGTTCACCGACCCGCCAATATAAGTCGAAGCAAACAGCCCCACGATACCGGCCTCGCGATTTTCGATGGCCAAACTTGAGCCTGAACCCAGAGTGCTAAGGTCTAGAAGTAATGCTGCTACCGTGACCCCGGCTACCGTCCCCACGGTAGCTAACAGGAACGCTGCCGTCGTGCGCGAGGCTTCCGTTACAATGCGCCGCAGGTCAGCCTGAAACAGGAACAGTGGGATTAGCACGGGCACAAGGTAAGTGAAGACAAACCCGTAAGCCGGTGCGCTGTGGGGGATAATGTTCAAGTTACTCGCCGCGATCGCCCCTAAAATCACGATGACCGTGCCAGTCAACTGAGCACCGAGTCGGGTTTTGGCGAGTAGCATGGAAGCACCGGAGAGCACCATAAGTGCGGCGATAACGGCGATAGAGTTGTCTGCAGGAATCAGGGGCATGAAAACCAGAGTGCCTCATTTTTATTTTATGGTGTGACCACCCATATAGCGTGGTTAATCTCAAAGCATGGTTAACCCCAGTGAACGTGGGTAACCCCATAGAGAAATGCGTTGATCAAGCATAGACGATGTCGGGCAATTCAGGCTAGGTTGTGAGGATGAATAAACAAGCAGACTGGCGTGACAGGCTAGACAGCGCCCTCAAAGGCAATCGACGGGACGCGTACAGCCGCTACCTGCAGCTAGCTACGGTTGGGCTTGATGGCGCTCCCCGCTGCCGGACGTTGGTTTTTCGTGGGTTTTTGGAAGAGAGCAACACGCTGCTTGCAATCACTGACGGACGCAGCCAGAAAGTGGAAGAAATAGCGCGAGATAATCGAGCTCAGGTGCATTGGTACTTTGCGCGAAGTCGCGAGCAATTTCGGATGGAAACCCGGGTAACCATGGCAGATCTTGGGAGGCAGGGAAATCTGATTGCTGATGTGTGGTCCCGACTGTCGGAGGCCGCGCGGGATCAGTTCTTTTGGCATCCACCCGGTGAACCTCTGGAGTCTGGCGAAACTCTTTCACCCACCGAATCTCCCCCCAATACTTTCAGGCTGATGCTGATGGAGCCTCAGAAGGTCGACTATTTGTGGTTGGGTAAACGTCACCAGCGTGTCATCAGCGTCTCCTCTGGCGATATGTGGGAAGAAACCCAGGTGAATCCATGACTGGGGCGGGTCTGAAACTCCTGGGATGGAAAACGCCGTGTTAGAGGGTGGTCTTAAACAAGCTGCCAGCTTGTTGCAGGCAGGGGACCACCAAGCGGCTATCGATGTTCTCACAACCCTTGAGGCCGCAGGGGGCGAGTCTCCAGACTTCTGGCAGCTTGTCGCGTTAGCGCACAAAGGGCTCGATCAACTGGGCGAAGCGGAAGCAAGTTATCTCAAAAGTTTGGCGCTCAATCCCCAGCCTCACGTGGCTACCAATCTGGCAAATCTGTATAAACAGCAAGGGCGGTTTGATGAGGCGGAGAACCGATATCAGCAAGCCCTGGGTGCGGACCCCAGTAACCTGCCGGCGCTCGTTAACTACGGTCAGCTCCTCATGGACGTCAAGCGGGCGGATGCGGCCGCTAATCAATTCTCCGCGGTTCTCGAAATTCGCCCCGAGCATGTCAATGCGCGAATTGGACTTGGGCAGGCGTTGCAGCAGCTGGGTGATCAACAGGGTGCCGTAGGGCTTTTTCAGGAGGTGCTCGCAGAGCACAAGGACAACGCCGCGGCCCTGAATGGCCTTGGGATCTCCTTGAAGACCATGGGATACGCGGATGAGGCCGTGCACTCGCTTCAGCGAGCCCATGAAGTAGCGCCTAACTCGGCCAATGTGTTGCTCAACCTGGCCAGTGCGTTGGCTTGTGCCGATCGGCCCGAGGAGGCGGTTGCCGCCTATGAGGCGATGCTGAGGCGGGAGCCGGATAACCCTGATTTTCACAATTATTTTAATGGCTACCTTGGCGTCATTGGCCACAAAGATTATCTCGGGTCCTACCGTCAGGCGCTTCAGCGTAATCCTGCTGACGCGAGATTCGCCGTACCACTCGCACGAAAGCTGTTGCTCGAGGAAAAGGGAGAGGAGGCTTTCGACGTTCTTCTAAAATCTCTCGAAGCAGGGGGAGACTCCAGCATGCTGCGTCGGGAGATGAGCTACGTGAAGCGCGAGCAGAGCCATTTCAAGGAGGCCTTGGGATACGCGGCAGCCGCAAGAGATGAAGAAGCCAACCCTGCTAACGAACGGGAACTGGCTACTGCAATGATGGCTGCCGGGGCTGACTATGAGGAAGCGTTGGCGCTTCTACGCTCGTTGGTAGAGCGTTTTCCCGAGGACCAGGGGTTGTGGGCGCTGCTCGCCACAGGGTTGCGGTATGCCGACTACGACGCCGAGTACCGCGCCCTCGTCGACTACGACAACATGATCAAGGTACGGCAAATAGCCATCCCCGAGGAATTTGATGGCGATGCTGATGGCTTGGCTTTTTTTAGGGAGTCGCTGCTCCGCCTCCACACCACGCAACATCACCCGGTGGAACAATCGATGATTCATGGCACCCAAACTCTCGATGACCTGTTTAGCCGTCGTGATTCAGCCATCCAGAAGCTGACAGCGGCGCTTAGCGATCAGCTTCTATCCATTCTTTCGTCGATGCCTCAAGGGGGTTTAAACCCCCTATATCGTCGCAATACCGGTACATTCAAGTTCTCTGATTCCTGGTCAGTGCGCCTCTGGCGCGACGGCTTCCACAAAAATCATTTTCATTCTCAAGGGTGGCTAAGCAGTGCTTTCTATCTCACTGTGCCCAGCGCCGTAGATCGTGGTGGGGAGGGCTGGATTAAATTTGGAGAGCCGGGTTTCAAAGCGCGTGAGCCACTCTCACCGCAATACTGGGTGAAGCCTAGAGAAGGTTGTTTGGTCGTCTTCCCCTCTTATCTCTGGCACGGTACCGAGCCCTTGAAAACCGCCAGTGAGCGCGTGACCGTGGGATACGACATTCTCCCCACAGCTCACACTCAGTAATAACAGGTTAGGAAAGCCGGTTCAGGAAATACGGCGCTCAATACCCTTCCAGTAGGGTTCGCGCAGGACTGTCTTTAGAATTTTGCCCGAGGGGTTTCGGGGGAGCGCGTCAATTAACTCAAGGCGCCGGGGTATCTTGTAACCCGCCAGTTTGTTACGACAAAACTCGACCATACTATCCACATCAACAGTCTCACCAGATTTCATGGCAAAAAAAGCAAGAAGTGCCTCGCCATAGGTCTCATCAGGAACGCCAATGACGGCGACCTCAACAACCCCAGGCAGGCCGGCGAGAACATTCTCGACTTCTACGGGGTAGATATTCTCGCCGCCGCTAACGACCATGTCTTTCAGTCGATCTCGCAGATAGACGTAGCCTTG
>CAJXMD010000072.1 GCA_913056165.1 uncultured Halieaceae bacterium | reverse complement strand
AGGCTCCGGGGGGTTCTCTCGCAAACGTGGGTAGACCTGCTAGCAGACGGATTAGATGAGGCGTTTTATAAGCAACGCGACTCAGTTCCCGTGTTTTATGACTCTAGTGAGACTGCCGACCAACTCCGAGAGGCAGGCGTCGCCGTTCTTGGAGATAGTCGTGGAGATGCAATGACTAATCGTGGGCGATTTCTCACTATTATCGGTGGCTGGACGGTCAACGAAAAAATTCGCACTCTCGCACTGGAATCCCCTTTGGGATATATCGCTCACCGCCTCTTTGGCGCTTCAAAAGTTAACTTTTACGATGATCAACTGCTCATCAAGGAACCCTGTTCACGAGAATATACCGCCTTCCATACTGATGAGCCCTACTACCATCTTCGCGGGCAGCAGGTGTGCGGAATGTGGGTTTCTCCCGATGTCGTCACCGTAGACTCCGGAGCAATGCAGTATGTGCGTGGCTCCCATTGCTGGGGAACTTTTTTTAAGCCGAATGCGTTTATCGCGCAGAACCCAATAGACGAACTGGGGCTTGCAGAAAGTGACGATTCTCAGCAGCCGCTTCCCGATATTGAGGGCAATCGCGGAGACTACGACATTGTCACCCATCCGTCGGATCCCGGGGACGTTATCGTTCATCACTCAAATCTGATTCACGGTGCGGGCCCAAACTATACCTCCGACCGGGCAAGGCGTGCCGCTTCGTTCCGCTATGCGGGGGATGATGTGACCTACTGGCATCACCGCTCGGCGCCGCCACAACCTCATCATCAACACAAACTGCGAGACGGCGACTCAATCGACAGCGACCAGTTTCCAGTGGTCTGGCAAGAGTAGGATTAGACCGCTACTGACGAGGCACATTTTTTGATAACCTCAGCAGCCCGATGAGCGCCAGTTTTACGTTCTGGTTAGCACCAAGGATCTGATATGCCGAACACGTCAGCCGATAGCGTGGTGGTTGCCGCGCTGTATCGATTCGTCGCCCTGCCTGATTTTGAGGACCTCCGCCAACCGCTGCTCGACCTGATGATCGATAGCGAGGTGAAAGGGACTCTACTTTTAGCTTCCGAAGGTATAAACGGCACCATCGCCGGGTCTCGTGCCGGGATTGATGGGGTTCTGACGTGGCTCCAGCGTGACGCGCGCTTCAAGGGACTTGAAGCCAAAGAATCCTACGTTAATGAGATGCCCTTCTACCGCACTAAGGTCAAGCTCAAGAAAGAAATCGTAACCATGGGCGTCGATAACATCGATCCCAATGACATTGTGGGTACCTATGTTGAGCCAAGAGACTGGAACGCGCTGATCAGCGATCCTGATGTGCTGGTATTAGATACGCGCAACGACTATGAGGTTGAAATCGGCTCCTTTGAGAATGCAGTTAATCCAAAAACCGCGTCATTCCGGGAACTACCCGACTACGTTGCTGAACATCTAGACCCTACCATTCATAAGAGAGTGGCTATGTTTTGTACCGGGGGTATCCGCTGCGAGAAATCCACCGCGTTTCTCAAGCAGCAGGGATTTGACGAGGTCTACCACCTCAAAGGAGGCATTCTCAAATACCTCGAGGAAGTGCCAGAAGCACAGAGCAAGTGGCAGGGAGAGTGCTTTGTTTTTGACAACCGCGTAACGGTGAACCATCAGCTAGAGAAAGGTCATTACGATCAGTGCCACGCCTGTCGACGCCCGATCACCGAGGAAGATAAGCTGAGCCCTCACTATCAGAAGGGCATCAGCTGTCACCACTGCCATGACCAGCAAACCCAACGTCAAAAGCAGCGCTATTCCGAGCGCGAAAAACAGATTGAATTAGCCCGGCGTCGAGGGGAGTCCCACATAGGGGAATCCATGGAACAAATGGTGGCCGAGCGAAAGCAAAAGAAACTGCGCTTTAAAAACTCACAGAGACAACTGGATAAAACCAGCGCCAAAAACGGTTGAAACTATTTCTGAAGATCTCGCGGCGAGAATCGATACCCCGTGCCGCTAACGGTCTGGATCAAGTTACTGTAAGCGGGATTGGCCGCCTGTAACGCTTTTCTAAGACGACGGATGTGTACGTCCACTGTACGCTCTTGCACATGGGTCTCTTGGCCCCAAATGTACTCTAGAAGTTTGGCTCGGGAGTGGACGTGTTCCGGCTGCTCCAAAAAAAACTGGAGCAGCTTGAACTCCTTTGGGCCCATCGAAATATCCGCTCCGCTCAGGGTGACCCGACGACTATCGATATCAAGGTGAAGCTCACCCACACCGAGTTCACTTTTGGGTTCAACTTTTGCGGTTTGACGCAGCGTTGCCTTAATTCGGGCGACAAGCTCTTTGGTATTAAACGGTTTTGTAACGTAGTCTCTGGCTCCCATCTCGAGGGCCTCGACGATGTTATCTTCATGGACTTTCGCCGTTACCATAATGACAGGTACTGCCTTGGTGGCGTCTTCTTTCTTCATCCGCCGCAGTAGCTCGGTGCCGGGGCCCCCGGGCAACATCCAGTCGAGCAAGACGATATCGGGAAATTCCTCCGTCACCTTCCAGTAGGCGTCCTGTATGTCACCGGCTTCGATGCAGTCGAATCCCGCAGGCTCCAGCGAAAAACGGAGCATTTCCCGGATATCAGACTCATCATCGACCAGTAATACTTTTGCCATTATGGGGGTAAGCCCTTGTCTTAAAGTCAGCGTCGGCCGGCAGTATAACAGCGGAAACAGAAGGCCTTAAACTCACCGACTCCAAACGAAAAAACCCAGCCAAAGGCTGGGTTTCTGGTTTCGGACTTGCTCGTTTAAGTCGCTACAAGAAGCAATGTCCTTACAGGGAACCGGATACGGTCCAGCCTGCCCACCAGGGGTCAGAACCGTCGGGGTTCACTGCGCCCATAAAAGTAGTGGCGTCGAAGAAGCTGGGGTCGAAAGCCGCCGGATCTTCTGCATCTGATCCCGGTACAGCCAGAGCACCGCCCAAAGCTTCCCAGTCGATCGGATCGAGCCCTGCCGCCTCAGGTGCCTGAGAGGCTAGGATGCCGTCAAGCGCCGCGTCAGTCGCGATAATCGTGCCATTATCCAGACTGACGTTGGTGTCAGTCAGACTGCCGTAGTTTCCAGCACCCTCGGCACAATCCTGAATCCAGTTGTTAAACACCAAGGCGGTACCCACCAAAGCCTCGGAGTCACTGCCATCAACTTCGGCACACTGGTTGAGCGGCGTTGCGTTGCCGTCCGCCACCGTGACTACCGTGTTGTGGAAGAAACCGCCAGAGCCAGCCTTGAAGCGCATAATGTAGTTGCTGTCTTCGGCTTGCTTATCAGCAATGATTGTGAGGTTAACGATGGTCGGCTTGGAGTCGAACAAATCTGTTCCTTGCGTATCCATCTCAAACGCTTCACCGCCACCATCACGTGACTGCTTGACGATGACGTACTGCAGGTTGCCCTGGTAGCCCTCATCCCAGTCGACCGAGTCATCGAGGTTGTTGGTGAAAACGCCGTACTTCAGGCTTACGGTACCGCCGTAGAACTCGATACCGTCGTCGGAGTTACCCTCGACCTGAATGTATTCCATAGTCGTACCCGATCCGACGCCAATCAGCGAAATACCGTTGATCTCATCTCCCGGCGCAAACTCGTAGCCACCCTCGGCAACTACCACGTAACGCAGGACGCCTGAGCTGTCGGTGGGGTCGTAGCCCCCGGCAAAGCCGGATTCGCCTTCAGAATCGATGTTGCAAACGGTGGCGCCGGGCGTGCACTCGTTATGAGGACCATAACCGTGCAGGATCAGGCCACCCCATTCACCCGCACCGCTGATGCCATCGTCATCGGACGAAAACACGATGGGTGCAGACTTTGTTCCCATGGCCATAATCTTGGAACCACGGGTGATGATCATGTTAGCAAATGTGCCTGCTTTTCCCTTGATCTGCACGCCAGGCTCGATAGTGAGCGTGACGTTACGAACCGAGGAACCGTCAGCGAGCTTACCGTCGTCCCCCAACTCAAAGTTGCCGTTACCTACCGTGACCCGGCCTTCCATCAGGTACTCGACGCCACCGTTGAGGGTGAGGTCAGAGGAAATGGTCGGAGGCAGCAGGCAAACACCGCTGCCCAGGTCGTCTGTGCCAGTTGGACATGATGCCTCGGGCACCTCAGGGTTACCTACAGAGCCCTCAATAGTCCAACCCGCCCACCAAGCGTCGTTAGTGGTCGGGTTCACCGCGCCAATGAACCGTGTCGACTCAAGGAAGTCTACGTCAGCCACTGACTCGGGGAGTGCCTCGTTAATAGCAGCCCAATCAACGGCTTCATCCAAGATAGCCTCTGGAGCATTGGAGGCACCGTTCGCGTTAAGTTGCGCCGGGACTGCAAATATTGTCCCGTTATCCAGATCGACGTTGCTGCCAGACAGCGCGCCCTGGTCACCTGCACCTTCGGCACAGTCCTGGATCCAGTTGTTAAGAACCAGTGCGGACCCTACCAGCGCTTCTGCATCAGATCCATTGACCTCGACACACTGGTTAAGTGGCGTATTGTTGCCATCTGCTACGGTCACCACAGTGTTGTGGAAGAAACCGCCGGAACCGGCTTTAAAGCGCAGAATATAGTTTGCGTCCTCGTCCTGCTTGTCGGCGATAATAGTCAAGTTTGAAACCGTTGGCTTGGACAGAAACAAGTCCGTGCCTTGCGTGTCCATTTCAAAAGCTTCACCGCCGCCATTGCGAGACTGCTTGACGATGATGTACTGCAGGTTGCCCTGGTAGCCCTCATCCCAGTCGACTGAGTCGTCAAGGTTGTTAGTGAACACGCCGTATTTGACGTTTACTGTACCGCCATAGAATTCGATACCGTCGTCAGAGTTGCCCTCGACCTGGATGTACTCCATGGTGGTGCCTCGGCCTACACCAATAAGAGAGATACCGTTAATTTCATCCCCGGGTGCGAACTCATAGCCACCCTCTGCTACAACGACGTACTGAAGAACACCGCTGCTGTCATCGGGGTCATAACCGCCGGCAAAGCCTGATTCACCCTCAGAATCGATGTTACAAACGGAACCGCCCTCTTCACATTCATTGTGCGGTGCGTAGCCGTGCATGATCAGACCACCCCACTCACCAGCCCCATCGAAGCCTTCATCATCCGAGGAAAACACGATCGGCGCGTCAGCGGTTCCCATGGCCATCAGCTTCGATCCACGAGTGATAATCATGTTGGCAAAGGTACCGGTGTCACCCAGAATCTGGGTTCCAGCTTCAATGGTCAAAGTGACGTTCTGTACTGCAGTGCCGTCGGCGAGATTGCCGTCGTCCCCAAGCTCACCGTTACCATTACCGACGGTGACCCGACCGGTCATCAAATAATCAAAGTCAGAGGTGAGGGTCATATCTTCAGCTATGGTGGCAGGAAGTTCACAGACACCGCCGCCCAGATCTGTTGTCCCTGAGGGACATTCGGCATCAGGTGGTGGCTCGTCACCGCCGCCGGTGTCCCCCCCCGTGTCCCCGCCGCCGCTATTGTTCGTGCTGTTATCGCTGTTATCAACAACACTGTTATCGGGGGCATCAATAGTAATAGTCGTATCGTCGCCCTCGGAGCATCCGCCGAGGCCCACCAGGGCCCCGCAGGCGAGGAGAGCTAACCAAAACTGCTTGTTCATCACTTTTCTCCCTAGTGGATTTGGACCCAGCCGGGTCGGTTGTTTAGCCTTAAAACGTCCAGTCGACACCGAGCTGGAAGGTGGTGCCCTTTTCATAACTTTGAAAGACGAGACCACCCTGGGTGTACTCGACCTCTGCGTTAAGAATATTTTCAATGCGAGCCCTGACCGTCGCCGAGTCTGAAATGTCGTATCGGTAGACGAAATTGAGTTCGCCTCGAGGCTCAAGGTAAACGTCGGGCGCCCCGGAGACGCCCACGTCAGCAATAGATTCGCCGTTGTAGTTGAAAAGCAACGTCAATTGATGGCCCGCGGACAGGTTGTCGTAGCCGAGAACTAGGTTGGCTGTGTACTCAGGCTGGCCCTGAAGAGGCCGATTATCCTGATTACCCGCAGTAACCTCTGATTCAATGTAAGCGGCGTTAAAAGAAACAAATACCGTTTGGTTGTAGTCATCGGTCAAGACGAATTCTGTGCTTCCCTCAATCTCAGCACCGTACAGCTCCGCTTCGTCAGAGTTCTGGAAAGTTCGCGAGTTACCCGCGGTACCTGAAGCAGGCTGGACAACTCGCTCAATGGGGTCTGTCATATCCTTGTAGAACACCGCCACTGAATAACTGTCGGTCTCATTCGGAAACCACTCCCAGCGCAGGTCGGCATTGATGATGTCTGAAATATCGAGAAACGGATTGCCGCGAACACGGAAATTGAACTCGTTGTCATAAAAGGTGGCGTTTGCCGCTTCTTTGAAGTCAGGGCGGGCAACTGTCTGGGACACTGCAAACCGCAACTGCTGTGTTTCCGAATAAAACCAGTTGACTCCTAAACTTGGGAGAACGCTGTCTTCATCAATGACTGATTGCACCGCGAGCTGCTCCCCCGCCAGGGAGAATGTATCTGTCGTTTGCTCGTACATTTCATAACGAGCGCCAAAAACCACTTGCCATGAGGATGCAAAGGTATGGTCGTACATGGCGTAGACACTGTTGTATTTGAGATCTGCTTCGTAGCTATCTGAGGCCAATGTCTTGTCGTCAAAGACAAGCCCAGTATTAGGGCTATTGGAAATACCTCCCTCGGGCGGCGCACCGGGCAGGTCAGGGTTGGCTGGGCAAACCACCGTCCCCGGGCCATCTCCGCAAACGTAGATAACATCGCTAGCGAGCAGATTGTCACTATCCAGCAGCTCGTCACGAGCCTGATTGATGTTGTACCCGTAGACGGAGGTATCAGAGTCTCGCTCTCGGTAAATTGCCTGTCCGCCCACGCGTAGCTTGGCGAAACTGGCACCACTATCAAAAATGTCCCAGCTAAGGTCGGCCGACACATCAAAGTTATTGTCTATGAGATCATCGTAACGCCGCAGCACCACACCCGGCTCTAATGCGAAGCCCCTGTAATCGATATTCTGTTCGTCGTTGGCGCTCCTAAAGTCAAAGTCCTGCTTGAACTGCTGTGCATCGGTTAGATTCTCACCAGCCCGGAACTCAATTTCGCGCCGATCAGGCGCATAGCGATGGGCCTGGCTGGCAGTCGCCTGCCACTCGAGAAACAGTGAACCGTCGTCGTTTAAGAAGTGGGAGCCCAGAAGCTGAGTGGATGCGTACTGCCGCTCCTCCCACTGGGTTGTCTGGCGGTATACCGTCTGATTCTCATCACCCTCCTGGCCAACAGCTCGCTCAACTTGGCTTTGGGTCACGCGAGAACCCACTGTGTTCCACTCGAGAGTCGTGTTGCCGATATTGATACCTACCGAGACGAGTCCACTGATTTCCACGTCGTGGCTGTACTGTCGATATATGAAATTATCCAGCAAATCGCCTGTCGGGGTGTAGCTGTTACGAACACCCTGATCCCGCTGGTTCCACTCGTTTTTGTAGTTGGCTGCAGCGTAAAAACCGATTTCGCTATCGCGGAAGTAAAACAGATCTCCATAGTCCAGCTGCAGCCCTGCATCAGGGGTTGCGGTTTCAAAATCGAGGTCGTAACCGTCCTTGATCAAAATACCGCCCAAGCGCTGCAGCTCTCCTCGGGTCTGGTCGTCCAGTTCATATGAAACGCCAGAATTGGTATCTGTGATGCGACCCAAAGAGAGAATCTGGGAGATCGCCTCAACTGCACCGTCTTCGGCCCGAGACCCATCATCCCATCCTAGGTCATCAAAATCGCCGTCGATGGGATCAACGAAAACGTCCTTGCCGGTAATATCGGTTACATAGCCTAGGTTAAAGGACACTCTGCCCGAGCGCTCATCGGGAAAGGTCTTGGTATTGATGACGAGGTTACCCCCCGTAGACTCTCCCGGCATGTAAGGCAGGAACGTTTTCTTGATATCCAACTGATTAACAAAATTTGACGGAAATAAGTCCAAGGGCACGGTTCGCTTGGAGGGATTGGTTGACGGCATCGTCGCGTTATTGAGAGTGGAAGATATATACCGCCCGCCAAGACCCCGAATGAATACGTACTTGTCATCCTGAACGGAAATACCGGGTACCCGAACTACCGAGGCGGCGACATCAGAATCTGCAAACCTAGAGAGGAGCTCTACGCCGATTGTGTCCACAATATTAGTGGTATCTCGCTCACTAAGCTCAAGTCCAGAAGGATCGAATTTCGCAATAACCGTCACCTCCTCGAGGGCTGGAGCCGCCACTTCGATCGTATCTCCCTCCGCATTGACAGAGACAGTGACAGCTCTGGTTACGCCTCCTACGACGCGCAGGTAGGCCGTTTGCTCAGCGACCTGAACCCGGTAGCGGCCCCGGGGCAATGCAACACTGGACTCCCCGCTCTCATCGGACTGAAGTGACGATGAGCCTGCGATGTAAATAGGTTCATCCGTGAGCGGCTCGCCCTCCCGCAACACCTTAATAAAGATAGTCCCCTCAGCAGCCTGCTCCCTGTCGGCAACACTCTCCGTCTGCGAATACACGTCGACTGAAATCGCTTCATCTTCGAGATCCAGCCGCGCGACGGCATCAACCAACTGTCCGTCGCCCGCGCTGAATCGGGTGGTCGTCGAACGGCCATCGTATGCAACGCTTAAAACGTGCCCTCCGTCACCAATGACGTCTGCCATTAGCGATCCATCTGCTTCGGTGACACCTACCATTTCTTGGTCCAGTGTTACTTCAACGCCAGCAACAGGGCCGTCCTGCGCGAACACGTATATCAGCAACTCATCGGCCGCATGAGCAGAGAAACCAAATAGGGGGAGTACAACAAACAAGCCGCAACAAAATGCGTGTAGACGGTGCTTCATTCAGACCTCGTAAACGCGTGCATCACGCTCTGGGATGGCCTAACGCGTGGACATCCAGATAACCACTGCGGACACTACTGGCTAAATATGAAGCTTTAATGGCGGGTTTCTTGCAGTAGTTTTAAAAATTTGTTGCAGTTCTGTGACATACATCACTCCGTGGTCCGGGTTACCTCACTCAGACGACGAATCGCAGTTGCCTTATAATCCGGTGGCGCGTGTCACGGAGCCATAACGTACCTGCCCAACTCCGGATATATTTTGGAGAAAACTCATTTTCAACGCTGATCAGACTGACCCCGAGGAGCCAAAAGCCAGAACTGCCCATATAGTTGGCATGTATAAGTGTGGGACCTCTTGGCTACTGCATTGCTTGGCGGCGCACCCCGAGGTCATTGCCTGGCGAGAGTTTGATCCTTACGTCGCCGCGCTAAGGCGGGATAGCCCCAGAAACAATCCTTTCAAGCGCATCACCAGCATCATTCATACCCTGACCGGGCGTCTTGATTTGGCCCATGGTAATCATCGCTTTTTTCCTCGATCTCGGGCCGATGCCTTCACCGAGTTTTTTCTGGGCATGGGCTGGATTCCGATGTTTGGCCACGACAATCGGCAAAAAGCCAAAGCGCTTCTCCCCCAGAGAACGGAGGATATCCCCAACGTCGCTGATGAACTATTCAGGATGCTTGAACAAAACTTCAGGCCTGAACGCTTGCCAAAATATGAGCCCCCAAAATTTCATTACACCTTGGGGAATGTCAATTTCAAACGATCTGAAATGATCGAGCTCATGCATTGCATTTATCAGTGCGATACACCGCGAGACATGCCCAAAGCGTTTTATGACTATGTATCGAACCTCTCGACACCAGACACCCTTGTGGCCTTCAAAGCTGCAGATCAAATTATGTCCCTGAGATTGCTTCAGGAAGATCACCCCAAAACAAAACTCATTGCGGTGGTCCGAGACGGT
>CAJXMD010000071.1 GCA_913056165.1 uncultured Halieaceae bacterium | reverse complement strand
CCAAAGGTGCGGCTAAAACGAATTTGCTCCGCCACTGTCCTGCACTGCCCGCGCAACAAAAGAAGACCATGTTCCAGCCAAAGCGCACGGAGCTGATCTTCGACCGCCCTCTCCAGAGGCCGCGACAGGTCGATACCCTCAACGGCCAACCCCACATTATTTGGTAACGCTTTCGTCGTAATCATCACTTACGCACCCTGTTGACTGGCGGGCTCGAAATAAGGCGCCCTATATTCCTTACCATCCATCGTTCGTATTACGTCAAAGGCCACGTGGCCCACCATGTCACAAACCAGCTCATCTCGAAAATCAGTTTTGATCCAGGTCACCAGCTGCACTCCCGGTGCATCGAGCGGCTCAACGAGGGCTGGGATATAGGGCACGGCGAAGTTGGGATTTAGTGCGCGCTCTACCACTGTCCAAGACAGAAGCCGCGCCCGCCCTTCAAGCTCTCTCCAGCCGGCCTCCTGATTGCAATGGTCACACCGCTCTTTGGGATACCAAATATCGACCTCGCAGGTCGCGCAGGTACAGATAACAAGCTTGCCCTCAGAGGCTGCTTGCCAGAAGGGGCCCGCAAGCGGGTGATTAAGCAAATCGCGTTGTTCAAGCATCACGGCGCAATACCAGCGTCGATGACTCTTCTGCGGTAAATCCAGCGTAGGCTGCTACCTCAACCCCCTCTACCTGATTTGTCGCTTCTCCCCGCACCTGTCTGACAAGCTCTATAACATGGGAAATACCCAGCACATAAGCGTGGGCTAGTAAGCCGCCGTGGGTATTACAGGGAATGCCACCCTGCGATCGGGTTCGCTGAAAATGAAGATTACCGCGGGCGGCAAATTCACCGCCCGCTCCTTTCTGGCAAAGCCCCATGTCTTCGATTTGCATCAACGCTGTCCCCGAAAAACAGTCATAGACCCCAATCACATCGAGGTCCTTCGCGGTAATGTCTGCCATGGCATAGGCCCAGGGCGCAGAGAAGGTCTGCGGGGTCGCGGTAAGCCGCTTCTGCTGACTGATATAGGGAGCGCCCTCAATCATCCCCCGCCCGACCCCGGCTACCACCACTGGCGGTTTCGGACGGTCTCGCGCTTGTTCGGTCGAGGTCATCACAAACGCGCCGGCCCCGTCCGAAATGAGGCAGCAGTCCGCGACGCGAAATGGATCAGCGATCATGGGTTGGTCCAAATAGGCCTCGAGGGACAGGGCTTTCTCTCGAAGCTTGGCGCCCGGATGGCTGTTGGCATGCTGACGGAAGGTCATCGGAACCGCCGCCAGTTGCTCCTCTGTGGTGCCGAACTCATGCATATGCCTGCGCATAAAGGTTGCAAAATAAAGGGGTTGGGGGTGCCATCCGAAGGGCATCTCGAGTGCCGCCTTCAGCGACTCGGAGGCATGCCAATCACCCGGCGAGGCGCTCCCCTGCTGCCGTCCTGAGGCCCAATCAACTGCGAAGACATTGACAATCACCGAAGCCTGTTTGGCTCTAATCGCCATTGCCGCATCGTGGGCACAGGTTGCGGCCCAAATCATCGCCCCACCCTGATCGCTGAACCAAATGTCTTGCGCCGTACCAAAGTGGTCGCGGTAGTCCTGCGGGTTTAGTTGCTCGGCAATGCCGAAACTCACCATCAGCCCATCGACGCTATCGGGCGGAATCTCCGCATCTTGCAAGGCTGCCTCAATGGCTTCGAGTGCCATCGCTTTGTTATTTCTATGTGAGGCTCCGGTAAAGGCCGTTTCCCCTACCCCGACAATCGCCACCTCGCCGCTGATGTCCTCGAGATCTGCCGCGGCGCCCCAATCATGAGCGCCTGCCTTCTTGCGGAGCTGAGCCAAGGACTGCTGCATCACCGCTCAATCTCAAAGCCGGCGGAAACAGCATCCCAGCTATCCGGCGTCAAACCGCGTTCTCGCAATTTATGTTTTTGTATTTTCTGGGTCGGGGTAAGCGGCAACTCGGCCATAATTTCGATGTAGCGCGGGACAAAATAGTAAGGGGCATTGTCGTTGATGTACCTCGCCAACACCGCCTCATCCAGTTCCATGCCGTCTCCAAGCACCACCGCCAGCATAATTTCATGCTCCGACTCCAGCTCAGCGGAGGTTATGCCAAAGGCGGCCGCCTGGGTGATGGCCGGATGCTTCAATACCACGCTCTCAAGTGCGAGGGAGCTCACCGATCGCCCCTTGTACCGAATCAAGTCACTCTTGCGATCGACAAAGAAGTAGTGTGAGCCCTCGCGCCGCAGGAGATCACCGGTATGGTACCAGCCACCTTTAAACGCGTTGGCATTGGCCGCTTCGTTTCTAAAATAGCCATTAAACAGGACATGTGGCGCCTTCTCTTTAACACAAAGTTCTCCCACCACACCGTCGCCAACCTCAGCGCACTCGTCATCGAGGAGACAGATCTCAATATCCTCTGCTGACACACCGAGGCTATTCTCGGGCCACTCGGCCTGATCATCATCGCGCCGCCTCAACAGGTACATAATCTCACTCTGGCCAAATCCTTGGTGAATCGCATCAATCCCAAAGCGTTTTTTAAACGGCCCCCTAACGCTATCCGGCATAGGCACCATATTGACGCTACGTAACGGATTGTCTGCGTCATCGTCTTTCACCGGCATATCCCAAAGAAACATGTGCATAGCACCGAGGGTCAGGGTATGGGTGACACCATGCTCGCGCACCTGTTGCCAGAACCTACCCGCCGAAAAGGCCTTGGCTAAAAAGCAGGTGGCTCCCGTCAACAAGGCCGGGTAAATGTTTGAAACCCAGGCCGCGGAATTATGAAGGGGTAACACATTGAACATGGTATCCCCATGCGCTATCTCCCCCATAGCCACGCTACTGAGCGCACTCCTGATCCACGTGTTGTGGCTCTGCATTACGCCTTTGGCGGTGCCCGTGGTGCCGGATGTCCACATGACAGAAACCGTATCACCGTAATACAGATCAGGCTCAGGTAGCGGCTCATCAAACTCGCCGACCACTGGCAGCGATTGGGCGGAAATCACCTCACCAATCCTGTCGTGAAAGCCCGCTAATCGATCCTCGAAGTCTGAGCTCACAATCGTGAGCAAAGGCGCGCTGTCGCGCAACGTTCCGAGAAGCCAGTCACCCTTGTAGTCGGTGTTAACCGGAACCCATATCGCCCCCAGCGAATTGACGGCTAAGGTTAACGCGACGTAGTCGATAGAACTCGACATCAGAAGACAAACTCGATCCTCCCTGCCAACACCCCTCTGGTTCAGCCACCGAGCGTAACAGCGCACCAACGCCTGCATCTGCTCGTAGCTTATGGCCGAATCCTCGGTTTTGATAAAACAGGCCGTCGGATAACGCGCTGCCTGCTGATTCAATACCCGGCCCAACAGACGGCTTTCTGGCGCACTCAGATCGAGATTCAACGGGTGCTCTCCGCATAAAATTGGGCGGCCCATTTTCGATACTTAGCAATAGGCCCGTCACCATCGCATAGGACCGGATTAGGCTCGAAACGTTTGTACTCCCAGATTTTGGCATCGTCCTGCAGCTGACGGTTGACCTCTTTGTTGAACGCCTCGCCAATACGGTCGACTTTGGGATCCTTGTCGGGGTTCTTCCAGGACACGTGAAACAACTGCTCGACGGACCCGTGATCTATTGGACAATTCGTCGTCAGCATACATACGTCAATAAGTGTCTCGTACCGGACCTCCGCCCAGCCAAAACCATAATTTGTGGTTTTGAGCGTGCCTTTCACAGGTCCACCTGAACTCGGAAAAAGCTGGGTGCTTTCCATTAGAATTTTGAACGGTTCAAAATCAAAGCGGCCGTATTCCGCATCACCCGGATGTCCATGAACCGTCACGAAATGGGCAGAATCTGCGGTGTTTTCGCCCATCTCCTGCAAGCAGGTCGAGATGATATGACTGGTGGTAATGGGGCGCGTGTAAGCATCACTGCCAAACTCTTCTAGGTGAGGCAATTGATAGAGAGGCTCCTCACCGTCCGGGTGATACCAACCCATGATGATGCCGTGTCGCTCTACCAGCGGGTAAGTGCGGACACAGCCCCTCTCATTGAGCTTTTTGGCGTAAGGGATTTCGACAACACGCCCATCGGTATTAAAGACCCAATGATGAAACGGGCATTTAATGCCTTTTTCTGTCACTTCGCCGCCATGGCCAAAATGGGCACCCAAGTGCGGACAGTAAGCGTCTTGTAGTACGAACTCGCCAGCCTGTGATCGCCACAGCACAAGCTCCTGACCAAAGCGCGTAAGTATCTTTTGCTCCCCCGGCACCAAATCAGCCGAGAACCCGATATGAAACCAGCCAAAGGGGATGGGAAAGGGAAACCTCTGTGCTCGATCCATCGCAGCTGTCGTCACAACTCACCTCGTACTCTTCTGTTTATGGGTTATGTTATGGGTTATGGAGTGACCGCTTATTCGTTTTAGACAGATCAACTCTTTGAACGATTGACCCACCTTACGCTAAGCGCCAATTTAAGGAATCATGCATTTGGGTGTCATCGATTGGTGCTTCTTGCTCCCCCTCATCGATGCTAGAGGTTACACTCATTTGATCAACCCCAGACCAATGTCGGCCCGGAGATTCACGTGGATCTGACCGTATCTTCTCTTAAACAGCTCGCCGAAAGCGAGGCCTCGGGATCGCTGCAGCTCAGCCCCTTCGAATCCGATATCCTGCACCGCCTGACCGAGGCACTCAGCAACAGCGCACAGCTAAATACCGCGGGAATCTCTTTTCATCACCAACGTCTTCTAGACATCCTTAAAAATCGCATTGCCATTGAGCAGTGGGTCGCTAAATTCCCCGAGATTAATGACGAGCACATTGATGATCCCATCATTGTCGTCGGCTTACCGCGAACCGGAACCACCTTACTCCATCGAACGATCGCCGCGGACTCCCGTTTGCTGGCACCGCTGTGGTACGAGGTGAGAAATCCCGTCCCTCTGGCTGAGAGCTTCGTTGAGCGTGACGACCGAATTCCTAAAGCCGAAGCCGAAGTTGCCGCTATTTTGAGCGCATCACCGGAACTGGCCGCCATCCATCCTATGGATGCTACGGCACCAGACGAAGAAATCATGCTGCTAGAGCACTCCTTCATGAGTACAGTGCCCGAGTGCTATGCCTTCTTGCCGGAATTTGGCAACTGGCTGTACGAGCAGAATCAAACACCGGGCTATGCTTATCTGTACCGGCTACTTCAGTTTCTGCAGTGGCAAAAGCGTCAACGAGGGTTGACTGGCACCCGGTGGCTTCTGAAAACGCCACACCACCTTCACTATCCACAGGCGTTGGCAACAACATTTCCCGGCGCAAAGGTGATACAAACCCACAGGCATCCACTGGAGGTGATTCCGTCCTACGGCAGTATGATGTGCGCCTTGGCGGCGCCCTTTACCGATCAACTGGACCGAGCCGCCATGGCCATGCATTGGGCTCACAAGTGGCAACGCGGCTTAAACACCACCATCGCCGCCCGCGCGGATGAAGCCCTCGAACTCGATTATCTGGATCTGGCATTCACGGATCTGCTAGTCGATCCCAAGGGTCAGATTGAACGGGTTTATCGCTTTATCAATGAAAACTTGACTGAGCGAGCCCTTCAGGAAATGGCGGCGTGGCAAGCGTTAAACACGCGGGAAAGTCGACCAGAACACCACTACACCCTCGAAGAATTTGGTTTGTCAGAGGGTCTCATCAACGAGCTATTTGGCCACTACCTGTCGCACTATTTTTAACGTTCCCACCGACAAAACTCGCCGTCCCCATCAAGCCTTTGACTCTACATAGGCTTTGAGCGCAAAAGCCGTGTCATCGAAGGCCCGCTTCACCCAGGGACCGGCGAATCGCATGACGTGGATACCGTGGGGTCCCAGAAAAGCGTCAGTCGAGTGGTATCGGCACTGATCGGCGCTCAGTGGCTCGATGATCTGGTCACGCCTGGCGGGGTAAGGCCACTCGTCCACCCAAGGAGCTTGCCACGAGATGAGATGCGGCGCGTCGATAGCACAGAAGAATTCGGTATTGTCAAAGAAACCTCCTGGCTCTAGATAATTCTTTAGCGTCATTTTGAGGGGCTCTCCGAGGGCCAGAGTGCCTTCCGCTGCCACACAAAATGGATTCCAATCTCCGTAGCGACCAAAGTCCACCAATACCTCCCAGACTTTTTCAGCGGAGGCCTCAATAATGACACGTTGGGAGACCACCACCGCATCGGGATCGAACGCCAGCTTGTCTTCTTCTTGCACTCCAGCACTCCTTTTGTCTTCGATATCTTTACAATCTCGACTGGTTACTACGCACTTTTCAGGCTTAGCTACGGCGCCATGTATTCACCGCCGTTTACATCGACCGAGGCCCCATTGATAACCCGTGAGTAATCGGAGAGGAATGCCAGAACTGCGCGGGCGCAATCGTCCTCTGGCGGGATAATACCCAGAGGAATCCGATCGGTAATACTTTTAACTACGACGTCCCGATCTATTCCCGCCGCTACTTGAGAGTCAATGTACGCGTACACCGGCGCCCCACCGATCCAGCCCATACGCAGGGCATTGACCCGGATGCCATGTTGGCCGAAATCATTGGCCATATGACGAGTGAGCGCGTTGAGCGCACCCTTCCCCGCGGCGTACATGGCTTCACCCGCAAAAGGCTTCACCGTCGACTGGGTTGACACGTTGACGATACTGCCCCCGCCCACCGCCTTCATGTGAGGCAAACAGGCCTGCGCCATGCGCAAAGCACCCTGGCAAATCACGTTGACCACCTCCCCCACCTTGTCTGGGTCGGCGACATCAGCCGGCGCCCAGTCGCCATGGATGTAGGCACTGTTCACCAAGCCATCGATGCGCCCAAACTTCTCGGCCCCCGCCGCAATCAAGGCGCTCACCTGCGCGGTATCTGCAACATCCGTGGATTGCGCAAACACCTGACCCCCTGATGCCTCGATTTCGCCAGCAACCTCAGCCAAAAATTTTTCGTTACGGGCACCCAGAATAACCGACGCACCCTCAGCACACGCCAGCTTGGCCATGGTCTGGCCGAGGCCCGGGCCAACACCACTAATCACCACCACCTTGTCTTTAAGCAGCATTTTTAACCCTCCAGCTGATTGTTGTTTGGCTTATTGACCAAAAGCTTAGCCTAAATTCTCAGAGACCGTGACGGGTATACCATGGCATATAGTCTTACTGAGCTAGACGCGCCAATAATTTCCCGCTTATCCTGCCACCGCGTACATTGTTATCAGCGCTCGGGCACCCTAGCTTGGCGCTTTCCCGATACCTGGCACATAAAAATAGCGGACACCTGACCATGAGCGATGCAGAAAAAAGAGTAGTACTCATTACCGGCGCAGCGGGGGGACTGGGGCAAGCCAGCGTCAAACGCTTTATTGATTCCGACCATATTGTGATCGGCACAGACATCAGGCTTCGCGAGGATCTTTTTACCCATAGCCAAGTCATCTATCGGGAAGCCGACGTCACCTCGGAAGACGACTGGGGTAGCGTCATGGAGATGGTCTCAGCAGAATTCGGTCGTCTGGATGCACTAGTAAACAACGCCGCCATACTAATGGCCTACACGCTTGAGCAGCACGGCATTGAAGACTTTCGGCGCATCATGGATGTCAATGTAAGCTCGGTGTTCCTCGGCATGAAAGCGGGTTTGCCGTTGTTGAGGAAAAGTACTCAGGGATCAATCGTAAACCTCTCTTCTTCTTCAGCTGTCGCCGGTTATCCGCACTTTGCGGCTTATGGCGCGACCAAAGCCGCCGTCAGGAATTTGACGATGAGTACCGCCGCCCTATGTCAGACCCAAGACTATGGCGTGCGATGCAACTCGGTCCATCCTGATGGAATACTCACCGACATGATCGGCAACATGAAAGGGGAGTTCCCCGAGATGGACCCGGCAAAAGCCGAGAGAGCATTTAAGTTCGCCTGTGAACCCGAGGCCATCGCCGACGTTGTTCATTTTCTGACAACAGCTGAAGCCCGTCACATCAACGGCGCGGAAATACGCGTCGACAACGCTTCCACCGTTCAAATGCCCTATTTGTAATAGCTGGGTATACTATTACCCAAGAAATGGGGGACATGGAGGCTCGCACTCACAGCAGGATAGCGAACGTAGACAGAAAGTTTTTTGACCTTACATAAAATCATAAGCCGAGGTTATTCCCATGGTTCTAAGCCCACAAAAAACACTTCTTTCGGTTGCGGTATGTACAGCCCTTTGCTCTGAATTTGCCCTCGCACAACTCGAAGAGGTTGTGGTTACCGCCGAGAGGCGGGAGGCTCGCCTGCAGGACACCCCCCTATCGATACAGGCGTTGAGCTCGGAAGAGCTTCGCGATCGCGGCATCCGTAGCGCGATGGATTTGGTTGACCAGGTCGCCGGTGTTCAGGGTTACACGCCGCCGGGAACCACATCCTACGTCGGTATCAACATTCGTGGGGTCGCCGATGGCTCTCCCAATCTGGCCACTGATCCGAGTACTGCGCGTTACATTGACGGCATTTATTTAGGTAAGGTTGTCGGTTCGGGCATGGATAGCAACGACCTTGAGCGCATAGAGATCCTTAAAGGACCGCAAGGCACTCTGTATGGGCGAAACTCTATCGCGGGAGCTATCAACTTTATTTCAAAGGCCCCGGCAGATGAGTTCAAACTCTCGGTCACCGGCTCTGCTGGCAACTACAAAATGGGCTCGGTATCGGGACGTGTGGATTTACCGATTACTGACAACTTCCGCACGGCACTCTCCATGTACAGCCGAAAGCGCGATCCTTTTTGGGCAAACACCAATCCGACCCAGGAAGGCATGAATAACATGGACCGAAGCGGTTTCCGCGGCGCGTTCCAGTGGGATGCCACCGATCGCCTGTCGATCGACTACAGTTATACACGCGACAAAGTCAATGATGAGCTGGACAACCATAGCGTCGTGAGCGGATTGAATCCCACCTACGCGGGGGTCGCCGGTTATGCCGGAGCGGGAGGCGATCTGACCAACGTCCCAATCGATAGCAGCTCAAGGATGCAAACCGTGGCCGGTATTGCCGGATTCGTACAGCAGTTCATGCCGCCTTTTGTCTTGGATATCCCTCAGGTCCAACAGTACCTCGGCTGGTCCGATGACTATATCGCTTGGGGCAACAACATCATTGCCAATATGGAGAACAATCCGGAGACCGGCTCCACGGACATTGACAGCTTTAATAACCTCCGCGCAGAGGCGCACACTTTCAAAGCGCAGTTTGAACTTACCGACAGCATTGATATCAAATATCTGTACGGCCGGAGGGAGGTTAGCGCCTTTACCAGTCAGGATCTTGACGGCATGGATAACTCTGTCGGGTCGGGGATACAGCACGACTTGATCCTGCAAACAATCGGCGGTTCACTACTCACGGCGGTCGTGCCTGCACAGATCGAACTGGCACCAGGATTTCTCCTACCGATACCTGACTACCAAATAGAAAACTTCTCTTTAGCCCTGTTGATGGTCGACACGATCAACGAACGGGGCGGCGCACCGGTGTTCTCAACCTACGCGCAGGATGACTACAAACAAGAGAGTCACGAGCTTCAGCTTGTCGGGACCACCGGTAACATTGACTGGGCAGCGGGACTGTTTTACTGGGACGATGAAGGTAGCTTTCGGAACGTGCAGAACCCAACGTTCCCCCTAGCTAACGGTACCCAGAGCCGTGGTTTCGATAACGGCGGCGACGCGTTCTCCGTCTTCGGCGAGGCTACCTGGCGACCTGCCAACACCAACTGGGCCTTCACTGCAGGACTGCGATATACCGAAGAAACCAAAGACATGACCTGGTTGTGGCGGGATGCCGCACTGGGTGGGGTTGAAGGCTATGTGGCCGCCGCAATCGCGGAAGCCGCGGCTCAGGCGCTTCAGGGGGTGACTATTAATATCCCCCGGGATCTGACCAGCGGCTACGTATGGTCACTGGATGAGCTAGACAGCGTGCCCGAAACCGAAGGCGTTTATGGGCAGAGCGCTGAGCAGGATTTCGACAACGTCAGCGGACGCTTGGTTGCCCAATACAATTTCAGCGACAACATGAACGTTTACGCCAGCTACACGACTGGCTATCGCTCCGGCGGATTTAACGGCGGCAGCTTTAACAAGGCCACAGGGCTTGGGGATGCTTTCGACGAGGAGACC
>CAJXMD010000070.1 GCA_913056165.1 uncultured Halieaceae bacterium | reverse complement strand
TGAAGGCGCTCCCCTGCTAAGGGAGTATACGTTAATAGCGTATCGAGGGTTCGAATCCCTCCTTCTCCGCCATCCAACTGAAAAGGGCGTCCCGTGGGGCGCCTTTTTTAGTTGGACTACGAGGGTGGGATGAGAACCGAAGGTTCGACAAACTCTGCTTGGAGCAGAGTTTGGACGCGGAGCCGTTAGGCGGAGCGCCCCGCAGGGGTGAGAGCGGCGAAGGCAGCGCCGCTCGAATCAATCCCTCCTTCTCCGCCGTGCCTCAGCCACTTATCTACGATCGGTGTCCTGCCCATGTCCTATTTTGTCCTTTGGTGGCCTGTTTGCTCTGAGTTAGACTTAGTGGCAATGCACGCATCGACCCTTAGTACGGAGCCTCCCCATCGTGACTTCCTCACCGACTAGCCACCCTAAACCAAAGATCCAACTGCCGCTGTATCGCCGGTTTGTAGATCTATTCGACGCAGGGTTCAGCATCGATTGGGGTATCGGCTCTTTCTTGGTAATTAGCCATCTCGCAGCACTGTTGTTGACGCCTGTCGCCTATCTGTTTGCCCCCGAAGGACTTTGGCAGGTGATGCTGGCATGGACGCTTATTCATTTTTTTCTGGGGGCGCTCGCCACAACTGTTTACGCCCATCGGCTAATAGCTCACGGAGCCGCGAATGAAATCCGGCAGCCAACCCACGTATTTTTTCTGATTGCCCAGCTGTTTTCAGTCCAGGGCAGCGTGCGGCGCTGGTCTGCTCAGCATGTTATTCATCACGCGGTTGATAAGACCGGACAGCATCACCTCGATCCCTATTCAGCCACCTGGTTTGATACCCAATGGCGCAACTTCATGTGGTCGCATATGTTGACCTTTCTGTTCAATCATCCCCCTTCTGCTGAATTTGATGCCGCCTTCAAGGCGAAGTCCCATCCAGCGATTCTCTGGCAGGATAAGTACTACTTGTGGCTAATTATTGCCGCTAACTTTGTGTTGCCGATGGTGTTGGGAATGGCTCTTGCAGGGTGGCAGGGTGCCCTGTGCCTGATGATGGCGAGTGTTGCGGGATTTGTTCTGGCGCAGCACAACACCTGGACTGTTAATAGCGTGACCCACATGTGGGGGTTTAAAAGCGGGCTGCTGAGCTCTGCCAAAAATAACTACATTTGGCTGGGCCCTCTTGGTGAGGGCAATCATCATGCCGATCACCATGATTACCCCCGAGATTTCCGCAATGGCTTTGGCTGGAGCGGTTGGCTGTTAGACCCGACTCGCTACGCTATTCTTCTTTTGAGGGCTGTGGGCTTGGTCCGTGGGTTAAATCACGCCAGTCGTCTTCAGGAGGCGAAGATTATTACGCAGCGAAATGTCCGAGATAGTGAGGCCGCCTCGGCCTCCGCTATTTGGCAGCAATGGGAAGCGACCCTGTCCGCGGTGAGTGACGAGTGGCTAGCGGCTGCAAAAGCCTGGGATCAATTCAAGTTGGAGCAGCAGCGTCTCAAGCAACAGATTCGTGAGCTAGGTGCTGAACGTATGGCTGCTGCTCGAGAGCGGGTAGGTAGTGCTCAGGATGATTTGGCTCGAGAGCTCAACCTGCGAATGGCGGCGCTTCGCGAGGAAATGCAATCAGCGCGACAGCGACTTCGGGCGGGTCGCGAGGCCTTTTTCGGCGCGCTGAGCGAAATCAGAGAGGCCAATCTTGCCATCGCCTAATCCCCCGGCAGGTAGAGCTTTTATCCCAACTTTGGAGTAAAATCCGCGAAACCCCCGAAAGGGGGTTTTTGTTTTTGGGCTGGCAGCGTGCCAGAGAGAGCTCGAGAAGGGAGCGACCATGACAGCAAAAATAGCCATTATTATGGGTTCCACCTCTGACTGGCCAGTCATGGAGGGGGCTGCCAAAACCCTGGAATCTCTTGGGGTCGCCTATGAGGCTAAAGTAGTTTCGGCCCATCGAACTCCTGATCGGTTGGTGGCTTTCGCCAAAACCGCGCGAGAGCAGGGCTACCAAGCGATCATCGCCGGCGCCGGCGGGGCCGCCCACTTGCCGGGTATGGCCGCTGCGATGACCCCAGTTCCCGTGCTGGGTGTACCAATCGCGGCGACGGTACTCAACGGCGCCGACGCCATGCTCTCGATTGCACAAATGCCTAAGGGTATACCGGTCGCCACCTTCGCCATCGGTCAGCCCGGCGCAATCAATGCCGCCCTGTTTGCCGCGGCTATGTTGGCGAATCAGGATCCCGCCCTCGCTGAAGCCCTCGATAACTATCGAGCCAAGCAAACCGAGGAGGTTCCGGAGGATCCCCGCGGGTGAAACATCGGCTTGGAATTATGGGCTGTGGTCAGCTCAGTCAAATGATGGCCGAGGCCGCGAGACGGCGAGGCTCGACCGTTAGTTTTCTTTGTCTGGACGAAACCCCGGTGGTACAGGGTCTGGGCCGCATTTACGAGACTGCAGAATTCGACCAGTTCCTGAGAAGCTGTGATGCCGTCACCGTGGAGAGGGAAAGTCTGCCCGACGAGATGTTACAAGCGGCGCAGGACCGCGTGGGCCTCGCTCCCGGATACGACGCCTTGGTGGTGCTCCGTGAGCGTGATACTCAAAAAGCCATGCTCGACACCCTAGATATACCCACATCCCCCTGGGCGATGGTGAGCTCCGACAGAGAGCTTGGGGCGGCACTGGCAGGACTGCCAGGTGACGTCGTCCGCTGTAAAAGGACGCTGGGCGGTTATGATGGTGGTGGTCAGTGGCGGGTGGCTAAGGCCGCCAGTGAAAAGGTTATTCCAAGCGACGCTTATCCTGTCATTGCTGAGGCTGAGATCAATATCGACAGAGAGCTAGCGATTGTCGTTGCGCGAGATGTGACGGGCGATACGGTGATCTATCCCGTGACCGAAAACTACATGCATGACGGCATTCTTATCGGCAGTATCGTCCCTGCATCAATTGACGAGGCGATGGCAGAAGACGCTGCCTTGATGGCGCGTAAATTGGTCAATGCCATGGAGTACGTTGGCGTACTCGCCATCGAATTTTTTGTGACCGACGGTCGATTGATGGTTAACGAGATCGCCCCCAGAGTCCATAACACCGGCCACTGGACCATTGGTGCTGTGGGCCCAGATCAGTTCACTCAACACATTACCTGTGTACTGGGTGGGCGAGTGGCGCAGCCCGTGTTTGACCAGTCGGCGGCGTTGATCAACCTCCTTGATACGCCGCTACCTCGGGAAATGCCTGAAGGGCCCATTCGTAGTTTGATTCAGACTTATGGCAAGGGCTCCCGGAAGGGGCGCAAGTTGGGTCATATCACGCTGATTGGTCCCGATCCAGAGGCCCTCCGCAGTGCTGCCGAGGGGATGATTGCCGAGCTGCATTCGCTTTAATAATTTCGCCCAGATAATCAGGATTCGTTTCAGGGGCCTGTACCTGGGCTCGCAGACAAATGATGAAGTGTTCGAGACGGCAACCGGTGGTGCGAGACTGAGACCCGTTTAAAAAGGGAATGGATAATGCCTGAGGGGCCAGAAATACGGCGTGCTGCTGACAAGATCGAAGCGGTATTAAAAAAGAGAACCGTCGAAAAAATTGAATTTGGGTTGAAGCCGTTAAAAAAGTTTGCGAAACCATTAACGGGCAGCAAAGTGCTCTCTCTAGAGACCCGTGGAAAAGCGTTGCTTACCCATTTTGATGCGGGGCTCAGCATTTATTCCCACAACCAGCTTTATGGTATTTGGCGCGTCGTGAAGCGCGACCGACTGCCAGCAACTAATCGGCAGCTCAGGTTGGCAATTCATACTAACGAGCACAGTGTGCTGCTCTACAGTGCCTCCGACATCAGCGTCTGGCGCACAGGTGACATTGAAAATCATCCCTTTTTACAGCGGATCGGTCCCGATATTCTCAATCCCGAATTAACGTGGCGGCAGGTAGCCGAGCGATTAAGAAGTAAGGCCTTTGCTGGACGGGCGCTGAACTCTGTTTACCTGGATCAGGCATTTCTTGCAGGCTTGGGTAATTACCTGCGCAGCGAAATTTTATTTATTGCTGGTATCGATCCCGTGCGAAAGGCCCGTGACCTCAGCAGGGGTGAGATCGGCAAGCTTGCTCGTACCACGCTGGATGTCAGTAGGCGGAGTTATACGTTGGCCGGCGTTACCGTGCCTGAGCGCCTGTACAAGGCGCTGAAAAAGCAAGGCGCGAGTTATGGTAGAGCGCGCTTTTTCGTGTTCGGTCGTGCGGGACAGCCCTGCCGAGTCTGCGGTACAAAAATACGAAGAGCGACGGCAAATTCAAGGCGAATCTACACCTGTCCTACCTGCCAACTAAACACCTAGGTACGGAGCCGCTCACCGTCAACTCAGATAGACGGGCCCAGTGCAGCAGGCAAGCCCGGTAATTTTTAGAGAGCAATACAAGTGTCCATCCACAAAACGCCGAGGTGAATTTTGACTGACTCAACGGCGTTACCAGTGTTGGGAGCCCTGATTAGACCGGCTCTGGCATCATTGAGCTATGGTGCTCGAGGATTTTCCACTCGCCACCGATGCACTCGTACAAGTAGCTATAGCGAGCCATAACTTGAGCACCGTCACCAAAGGTAAAGGTATAGACGCCGGTGTTGCTGACCAAGTCGTCGGTCAACTGGCGAGGATTGGATTCGTTAATTTCGCCGCTTGGTGATTTGGCAAGGAAACTGACGAAGTAGTCCCTGATCTCCGAGTGGTTATGGCGCACCTGATTTGAGACGGTTGGAAGCAGAACTGCATCCTCGGCGTACATGGCGGTGACCTTGTCGGGATCGCCTGTTTGTATGGCGTCATTCCAATTACTGAACAGTTGAACGATGTCATCATTATTCATGAATAAAAATCCCTTGCTGTTAAATGGGTTGCCTGTAGATCAGTCGCCGGACGCGCAACCTTGCCATCCCCGGCTCCTATGTTGACTTAGTTGTATTCCTTTTTCAGGGCGCGCAATACATCAATGCGCTCTTCGAACCGGCCCCCGTCCATATCAAGACAGCAGTCGGCTTCAAGTCCTGCCATGGTTTCTGCGATGTCATCGGACATGCCCGCGATGAAAACTTTTTTTCCAGCGCGTTCAGCATCACAGGAAATCGTCTCGACTGCTCTGGCAGCGGAGACATCGATAAAGGGCACACGCTGAAAATCCAGTATGATGGCATGCATGCCGTCGGTGTAGCGCTCCCTGACGTGATGACCGACATCGGCGGCTGCGCCGAAGCTGAGTGGCCCGCCGAATTCAAAGACCGTCACGCGATCACCCAGAGCATCGAGTAACTGCATCTCCTCATCGTCACTCGCGCTGAGTGGTCGCGACATCAACTCGTCGAGCTGGACCTTCGCTACCTGTCGCACATAAGCGAGTGCCGCCAGTACAACCCCTGCGGCGACCGCTGTGATCAGATCGACCAGCACGGTAAGGCCTAATACCAGCGCCATAAGCGCAAGATCCCAGCGGGGTCCGCGATGGGCGTTTTTCAGGTAGCTAAAGTCGATGATGTCTAACCCCACCTTGATCAGGACACCAGCCAAGGCTGCGTGGGGAATATAGGCGGCGATGGGACCGACCCCGAGGACGATCGCCGCGAGCACAGCGGAGTGGATCATGCCGGAAATTTTGGTATGCCCACCAGATCGAATATTAACGACGGTTCGCATCGTGGCACCCGCACCAGCAATCCCGCCAAAGAGGCCCGCGATCGCATTGCCCATTCCCTGCCCGATGAGTTCCTGATTGGAGTCGTGTCTGGTTCGCGTCATGTTATCTGCCACCAGAGAGGTGAGCAGGCTGTCGATAGAGCCGAGCACCGCCAGGATGAATGCGGCCTCCACGACCAACAACATCGCCGACTGCTCAAACACGGGCATATGGAATTCAGGTAGCCCGCTTGGGATATCACCTAGGATGGGCAGCTCGCCGAGAAACAGGGATAGCACAGTCCCCACGATCAAGGCGGCCAGGGCGCTGGGCAGATATTTTCCCCATGCGGTTGGCCAGGTATAGACAACCAACAAGGTCACAGCAGCCACGGTGAAGGCCGAAAAATTGATATCCAAAAATGCCGTTGGAAGGTAAAGCAGGGCTGGAATCGTGCCGGCGGGAGCCATGTGCCCCACGGTGGCATCAAGCTGCAAAATAATGATGATGACACCGATGCCGCTCATAAAGCCTGACACCACAGGGTAGGGAACTAGACGAATAAAGTCCCCTATCCTCGCAACCCCAAAAGCAATTTGGAAAAGCCCAGCGAGTACTACGGCGGTCAATATCAAGCCTACGTCTCCAGAGAGGCTCGCAAAAAGGCCGGCTAGAACAACTACCATCGGACCTGTTGGTCCCGATACGTTGGTGGGGGTGCCACCAAACCAAGCGGCGAAAAATCCCACGATGATGGCTCCGTACATTCCTGCCATCGGCCCTAATCCTGAGGCCACGCCGAATGCAAGGGCTAGGGGGATAGCGACCACCCCAGCGGTGAGTCCACCATAGATGTCCCCTCGGAGATGAGTAAGGTCAAATTTCAGAGCCGTAAGCATTGGTATACGCGCCTTTTGATAAAATCGGAGTGCATTGTAGGTGCACCTATATATCGACATATCTAGGCATTTTATATAGAATTTTGCTATCACCCCGGAACGGGAATGGCACTATATTCATGGTGACTTGAGATGGCTTCGCTTCGGCAAATGGAGTATTACGTGGCAGTCGCTGATGCGCGGTCTCTGCGCAAGGCAGCACGACGATTGGGGGTGACTCAGCCTACACTGACCGTGCAGCTAAAGGCGCTGGAAGACACCCTTGGCGTTCAATTGTTTGAGCGGACGCGAAACGCCACACTGTTGACCCCGGCAGGTAGGGAATTATTGCCCGATGCGATGAATTTGCTGTCCCAATGGCGCAATGTCATCGAAAGTGCCCATTTACTTAGTGACGACGCCCACTCCACTTACCGGCTTGGCGTGCCACAAACGCTTGGCCCCTACCTGCTGCCTCAACTACTCCCCTCAATCCACCAGCGATACGCTAACCTTCGGCTGCACGTGAGAGAGGAAGTGCCCGATGGATTGTTACAGGGTTTGGAAGAAGGCCGTTTCGACCTAGTAATCGGCCCAATCACGGCGGAGCCAGAGTCTATTGTTCGTGTCCCGCTTTTCCGCGAGCCTCTGTTACTTGCGAGTCCTGTCGATATGGATGTGGCCCCACGTGGTGATTTGGCCGAGAGTGATTTAAGTGGTCTCGAGGTGCTGGCAGTAGACGAGCGCCATGCTTTGCGCCGAGAAGTGGAGCGCATCTGCAAGCAAACGGGCGCCAAGCTTAATCGGGATTACGAGGGAACCAGCCTGGATACCCTGCGTCAAATGGTTGTTATGGGGATGGGGCTGGCGTTTCTCCCTGCCCTTTATGTTCGAAGTGAAATCCACCGGCCCGAAGAATTGCGTATTCAAAAACTCAAGGGACGGGCGCTGTTCCGTGAGCATGCCTTGCTGTATCGGAGACACGCCCCGTCTAGGCGCTTTTACGGGCAGCTAATTGATCGTATTCGCGATGTGATCGAAGCGGAGCTCAGCGATACCGTGACACCTTTACCGGCGGAGTGAGGCGCTCACGAAGAGAGCGCTGGATAGTTATCTTGCGATTTTGTCCTCGAGAGATTGAATTTGAACTTCCAGTATGTTTTTCTTCCGCTCGGTTTTTGCCGGTCAGGCTTTGAGCCCAACGAGTAACCGACCCCATCACTCAACGGTCCAGCCAGACGACCCACCGCATTTTTATTAGGGAGGAGCTATGACTCACTCAGCGTTCATTTACGATGCCGTTCGAACACCCCGCAGTAAGGGCAAAAAGGACGGCGCCCTTCATGAGGTAAAGCCCGTTGATTTGGGTGCGGGCTTACTGCGGGCTCTGCAGCAGCGTCAGGATCTGGACACCTCCTACGTCGATGATGTGGTGATGGGCTGTGTCACTCCGATCGGCGAGCAAGGATCCGATATCGCGAAGATGATCGTTCAAAACGCGGATTGGGATGAGTCGGTCGCAGGGGTTCAGCTTGATCGTTTTTGCGCGTCTGGTCTTGAAGCGGTCAATATTGCAGCCCAAAAAATCGCCTCGGGCTGGGAAGATTTAGTGGTCGCAGGTGGGGTTGAATGCATGTCTCGGGTACCAATGGGGTCAAATGGCGGCGCCATGGGATCCGACCCCGGATTCTCCATGAAGACCGGTTTTGTACCTCAGGGAATTGGCGCAGATACAATCGCCACGCTGGAAGGGTGGAGTCGCGAGGACGTCGATCAATATGCAGTGACGTCTCAGCAGCGCGCTACACACGCCCGTGATAGCGGCTGGTTCGACGGTTCTGTTATTCCGGTCAGAGATGAAAATGGTGTCACAATTCTTGAGCGTGATGACTTCATCAAGCCTCAAACAACGCTGGAAGGACTCGGTAACCTGAAGGCCTCCTTCGAAATGCCCGGGGGGTTGGGCTTCGACGACATCATCATCGCCAAATATCCCGAGCTCGATCGCATCAATCACGTACATACCCCCGGAAATTCCTCGGGCATTGTGGATGGTTCTTCAGCGGTTTTAATCGGCAGCGAAAAGGCAGGCAAAGATCTGGGCATGACACCTCGCGGTCGAATTGTCGCTACCGCTGTGCTCGCTACTGATCCAATCATTATGCTGACAGGTCCCGGCCCTGCAGCTAAAAAATGCCTCGAGCGCGCGGGTATGAAGCACTCGGATATCGATCTGTGGGAAATTAATGAAGCCTTCGCCTCGGTGGTACTGCGCTACATGAAGGACTTGGACCTCGACCTAGAGATTACCAACGTTAATGGTGGTTCCATTGCGATGGGTCATCCTCTGGGCGCTACTGGTGGTTGTTTGGTGAGCACCGTTCTTGATGAGCTGGAGCGTCGGGATGCGAAGCGCGCCATGCTCTCACTCTGTGTCGGTGGCGGCATGGGTATCTCTACAATCATCGAGCGCGTGTAACGCGACGTCACGAGGAAAGACATCACATGAGTGGATTTAATTACGAAAAAGACAGCGATGGTATCGTGACTGTAACCATGGATATGGCGGGCCCCGTCAACTCCATGGGTGAGGAGTTTCTTCCTCTGTTGGCAGAGACCGCCACGAAACTCGAAAATGAATCGGGGCTGACAGGCGTTGTGCTCACCTCAGCAAAAAGTACGTTCTTTGCCGGCGGTGATTTGAACCTGCTCTCACAGGTGACCGATGAAACCGTGGAAGCCTTTTATGAAGGGATCGAGGCAACCAAAGCCGAACTGCGACGGCTCGAGAGATTGCCGGTGCCCATTGTTGCTGCGATTAATGGCGCCGCACTCGGTGGGGGCCTTGAACTGGCGCTCGCGTGCAACTATCGCATCGCGGTAAACCATAAGTCGGTTCAGCTTGGTTTCCCCGAGGTGACCCTCGGCCTGTTGCCGGGCGGTGGCGGCGTTGTTAAGGGTATCTACTTGATGGGCCTGATGGCCGCCAATGAGTATTTGCTGGAAGGCAAGCGTGTAGCCCCTGAGCAGGCTCAGGCCGTCGGGTTAATCCACGAGGTTGTCGCTGCTCAGGAAGACCTGCTCCCACGGGCGAAGGCGTGGCTTACAGAAAACAAGGACAACGAGGCGGCAAGGACCCAGCCCTGGGATACCAAGGGTTACAAAATACCCGGGGGAAATGCGACGCATCCGGCAGTTGCGCAAATGTTGCCGGTAGCCGCGGCAATGCTGCGTCAAAAAACTCGCGGGTTGCTGCCCGCACCGGAGAAGATTCTCGATGTCGCCGTTACCGCACTGCGAGTAGATTTCGAGACCGCAATGCGTGTTGAAAGCCGGGGTCTGGCCTATCTTGCCAATACCCCGCAAGCAAAGAACATGATTAACACCTTCTTCTTTCAAATGAACCAGATTAACGGCGGGGCATCACGGCCAGAGGGCATTGAGACTCAAGCGACCAAGAAGGTTGGCGTTCTCGGAGCGGGCATGATGGGGCAGGGTATTGCCTACGTGTCGGCCATGGCGGGTATTGAGGTTGTACTGAAAGACCTGACTCAGGAAGCCGCTGACAAGGGAAAACAGTATTCGGAGACCCTGTTAAAGAAACGTGTCGACAAGGGACGTATGACCGAAGAAAAAGCGCAGTCTGTGTTGGCCTTAATTACGCCAACGGCCTCCAGCGAAGACTTGGCGGGCTGTGACCTTATTATCGAGGCAGTATTTGAAAACATCGGTCTCAAGCACGAGATGACCAAGGAGCTCGAGGGCTATCTCGCTGATGGG
>CAJXMD010000069.1 GCA_913056165.1 uncultured Halieaceae bacterium | reverse complement strand
GCTACTTGCAGAACCGTGGCCGGCCCCCTCGGTTAGCTAAGGGTTGCCTCGGTTCTGGTTTCTGACGTCATCCAGCTTTGGCTGGTTATGCCTCGCCTAACTTTTGGACTGCATCGTAGAGGTAATGCGTCAGTGCTTTTCTTCCCTCAATACCCTCGAGGGATTCATAGGGCAGGGTATCCCCGATCGTGACGTCAAAGCGGGTACCAAAGCGGGCCTTCGCCTCGCGAATGAGAAACGCCATGCGCAAGGACTCCGAGAGGTGGGACACGATATGGAAGGCACGGCTGTTCTGGCCGTGAAAGAAAATCGGCACCACGTTAGCGCGCGCGTCGCTGATGAGTTTGGCGGCGAAGGTCGTCCAGGGCGCATCAATGGCGCGCCCAGTACCGAATCTCCCGGCCGTTGAGACAAATCCCGAGGGGAAAATCAGCACAGGGATATCTTCCGCCATCGCCTCCCGGGCGCGGCGCCCCATCGCGACATTGTTTTTCATGGCAGCCTTGCCGGGCGAGAAGTCCACTGGCAATAAATGCGGGGCCAGGTCTTTATCCCGGCACAGCACGGCATTAATCAGAATGCGAAAGTCGCCTCTCGCTTGGGCTGCGAGGTGACAGAGGATGGTGCCATCCATTACACCAAAGGGATGATTGGCCACCATAACCAGCGGACCGGTCGCAGGGATCTTCTCTAGTTGTGCACGGTCATAGCGCACGTCAATGTCGGTGACCGCTATCGCATTTTCATAAAAACTTTTTAGTTCAAAGGGTTGTGACTTTAAGGTGTCATACAGTCTCTGCACCTTGCGTCGACCGAAGAGGTTTTCTATGCCAAGAATCAACTGGCGCATAGCCCAGGGATCATCGGGCTGCGCATAAGTCAGGGTAGGGCGCTCTTCCAGATAATGGTTAAAGAGCGGGTCATCCAGCGAGATGGTCATGGGCTATCCCCTCAGCTAGCTTGCCCTATGATATATGCCCGAAGTTACGCAATGGTGACGATAGTCCCCCAACTAGGCGTTGGGTCTGAATTCCTAGGAGTTACTGGAACCACGTGACGCAGTGTGGGCGGTGGGTTGAACTCATAAATGGTTAAAAATCTTTCCGGGGTTAAGCAGTCCCTTCGGATCCAAAGTGGCTTTTAATGTCCTCATTAGGCGAATTTCAGCTTCTGACCTGCAGAGGTGCAAATAAGGTTTTTTTTCCAGGCCTATACCGTGCTCTGCGGATACTGAGCCGCCTATGGGCTGAAGCGGCTCGTAAACGCATCGCTCGATAATTTTTCGATGGGTAACGGCCTCTCCGTCTGGGGTTTGTATGCAAAGATGCAGGTTGCCATCGCCCAGGTGTCCAAAAATCCAGACTTTCGTGCCCCGCATTAGGGTTTCAAGATTTTCTTGCAACGCTGTCGTGTAGCTCTCCATTTTATCTACGGGTAGCGAGACGTCGAAAATAATGGGCTCACCCCACTGGAAGGTTCGCTCTACATCGTCTCGCAATGACCAGAACTCAAGGCTTTCTCGCTCACTCCTTGCGATGGCTGCGTCCTCTATTAGCCCCATCTCCAAAGCCGACTCGAGCAACGCTTGAAAATTCTCGGTATCGAGCTTTGGGTTTGCCCCTTGGTTTTCGACGAGCGCATAGAATTGGTGATGAGTTCCGATTGGTCCGCCGCCTCGTTTTGACCCTTTGGCCACTAGCTCATAAAAATCTCGCCACATAACCTCAAAGGCCGATAGCGAGCCGCCAAGTCCTCCGTCCATATGTTTCAAGAGTTCCACAACTGAATTGAAGTTCTCGACCCCTACAAACGCTGTAGTTCGAGAGAGTGGTTTTTCGCGCAGGCGCAAAACAAGCCGTGTTATTACCCCTAAAGTGCCCTCTGATCCGATGAATAGTTGTTTCAGATCGTAACCGCTGTTGTTCTTAATGAGGTGATTCATAGAAGACACAATAGTCCCATCTGCCAGCACCGCCTCGATACCAAGGATCATGTCTCGCATCATGCCGTAACGAATGACGCGATTACCGCCCGCGTTTGTTGCTGCGTTTCCCCCCAGTGTGGCTGTACCCCGACCACCCAAATCCAGTGGGAAAAAGAGATCCTCAGCGTCTGCGGCGTCCTGCAGGTTTTGCAATGGCACCCCGGCTTGCACGACAACAGTACGCTGAACGGCGTTTATCTCTTCTATCTCACGCATTAGCTCGAGTGAAAGAACGACATCACTCTTGGTGGAGTCAGCACCATGAACCAGACCAGTGAGTCCTCCATGAGTGACAACTTTTAAGTTGTGTGCGTGGCAAAATTCGAGCACTTGACTAACTTGCTGGGTGGTTCTTGGACGAGCGATACACGCAGCCTGTATTGTGTCTGTTCTCCAAATACCTGCAGCGCGCTCACTAGCCTCTTGAGCAGAGAGGACTCCGGTTTGACCAAGAAGTGCCCTTAGTTCAATCAACGGACTCATCATTTTTTCTGCTGCTCGAACACGCTTTTTCTAGCATGGAGGGAAATGCGGTCAATCTTTGATATTGAGTCAGCTGGGGCGTCCGCTAAGCCCCGATTTCGGCGGACAGCCGATGCGATAGCGAAGGTCGTCTTATTCATGGTTCACACCCCTCCAGCGACTGAAAAGGGAGGCCTATAAAAATCGAAAAACAACTTTCAGGTTCCCCTCGCAAGATGCCCGCCGAGATTCATGCCAACCCGTCGAATGGCTGCCTTGCGCCTAAGTGATGCGACTGAGTCGAAACCCGCCAGCAGCATGAACCGCCGGGTTTCCGCTTCTAATATCGTGATCGCCTGCGTCACCCCGGCCTCTCCGCCGGCAGCCAGGCCATAGAGATAGGGCCGCCCAACAGCGCAAGCGGACGCCCCCAAGGCCAGCGCTTTCACGATATGGCTGCCGCGACGAATTCCACCATCTACGACCACCTCGAGGTCGGTGCCAATCGCATCTCTTATCGCCGGAACACAGTCGATAGGGGCGGGCGCTGAGTCAAGTTGTCGTCCCCCGTGATTGCTGACCATGATAGCGGAGGCTCCCAATGCTTTTGCTTGCCTCGCGTCTTCAGAAGAGAGGATACCTTTGATAATGAGCGGCCCGTCCCAGTGCTCACGCAGCCAGCTGATGTCAGCCCAATTGATGGAGGGATCAAACTGTTGATTCACATACTCAAAAATGCTCAAAGCGCCTGACTTGAGTGGATCAATGCTGTCATCGAGGTTTGCCAGCGTGAAATCCCGATTGTGTCTTAGTCCCGCGAGCCATGACCATTTTCCGGCGAAGTTGAGCATGGACCTTGCTGTGAAAGAAGGGGGGATGGTCATCCCCGTGACGATATCCCGTTCACGGTTGCCTGCAATGGCGGTATCGACGGTGACGCAGAGGGCATCGTATCGGGCCTCAATGCAGCGTTCGACGAAACGCCGGGTTAGCCCGCGATCCCTGAAGACGTAGATCTGGAAAAATTTTGGTCCAGGCGCTGCCGCGGCCACGTCCTCGATCGTGCTAGAGCCCATGCTGGAAAGGCCGTAGAAGGTGTTTGCTTTGCTCGCCGCGCGCGCGACCCCAAGCTCCTTGTGATGATGAAAGAGTCGCGACATACCGGTGGGCGACATGATGAAGGGCAGCGCCAGATCTTGACCGAACAGTTGCGTATTCAAATCGACGTCTGTCACGCCCGTCAGCATTGAGGGGACGATTTCCCATTGTTCAAACGCACTGGTGTTGCGGCGAAGCGTCCATTCGTCATCAGCGCCGCCATCTACGTAGTGAAAGATGGGTGATGGCAGTCGTTTTTTAGCGGCCTTCCTGAGCTCTGAGATGTTAAAGCAGCGGTCTATATTAGCCATCTCGTCGTCGCTCCTTGGAAAGTCCTAGCGGTCTCGTGATGCACTGAACTTTAATATCGTCTCGCCCCTGCGCGCGCTCACTCTGACAGCGACCAGTATCTGACCAAAAAAGTGCCTTCGGAGATGGTGTCCCCATTAGTTTCGCCATGCCATCGAAAGTCATATTGAACGCGGAATCCTTCGGGTCGATCCTCCACGGTTGTAATGCCCATAGTGAGCGTAATTGAATCCCCCGCGTTGATCGGCCGGTGCACCCGAAATCGATCGCTACCGATGAACAAGGCTTTTAAATCCACCAGCTCGACACATTGGAAAAAAGTGGAGTGGACCAGTGCGAATGTGAGTGACCCTGGAGCGATGATGCCACCGAAGCCCTCCGATTTACCGCGTGCTTCATCAAAGTGAAACCAGTCGAGCTGATTTAAGCTGCGGCAGTAGTCCTGAATTTGGTCTCTAGTCACGATAAGTGGCGAGGATTCGAACAAGACCTTTCCTGTGCGCTCCTGAAATTCGGCCTGAGAGTGTAGTGTGGTCTTCACGAGTGGTGCCGGTGCTCAAGTAGGGCTGATAGCTAGCAGCGGTGACTGAGGAGCGTAACAGGCGCTACGGGCTTCATCACCTGTCTTTCCATGCATTTCGGTTGTCGCTTTACTGGGTGATTGTGCGCGTTTTGAGTCTTGGCGCGGCTCAGGGTTTGCTTCAAAAGGGAAAAAGCGGATGATGGGTGGGTTGTTTTCCGCTGGTATTGATTCCGCCAACCATGATTGCGCAGACATTTTCCACGATCGGGCCAATTGGTGTTGTGATATGGCAGGCGCTGGAAGATCTGGGTGTCGCTCCGGGGCCGCTGTTTGCTGATGCAGGCATCGAGGTGGGCCCCTTGATGGACCCCAACACGCGTATTACCGACGGCGCGTTCAGGCGTTTGCTGACTTCCATTGACGAGCAGTCTGTCGATCGCGCGTTTGGTCTCCATCTTGCAAAGTTCATCCATCCCACCACCTTTTACTCGTTGGGTGTCGCCGCCTACTGCAGTGCTACGCTGGGTGACTACATCGAAAAGATGATTCGCTATTACTCGGTGGTGACTACCAACGATGTGATGTCTCTTGAGCGCGATTCCGGGGATTCTGAGGTGTGTTGTCTTAACTGGATCGCCAGTAACCCCGAGCCATTCCCCTCGGTGCGCGAAGACGGTATCGCCGCTATTTTTGTCACGATTCTTCGTGTTGCCACCCAAAATGCCTTCTCGCCCCGCCGAGTTTCTCTCGCTCGGCCTTTCCCTGGCGATAATGCAGACCACTACGCTTCTTTTTTTGGCTGCGAGGTTCAATTCGAGGCCCCCGCAACGTCACTGCTTTTTGACGCGCAGTTGCTTGATATTCCATTAGTCAGTGCCGACCCGGACATGGCGCGGTCATACGAGCAGCTCACAGAACAGTACATTGCGAAGTTGGAAAAAGCTGATTTTCCGGCGAGAGTTCGAAATGAGCTGATCAGGCTCTTACCCACGGGCGTTTCGGGCAAGGATGCCGTCGCGAAGGCGCTCTGCGTGAGCACGCGGACGCTATACAACCGTCTAGAAGAGGCGGGCACGACCTACCGCGAGGTATTGGACGACACACGGAGGCTGCTCGCAGAGGATTATCTGCTCAAGGGGCTGCCGGTCAACGAAATTGCGTATCTGACCGGGTTCTCAGATACCGCTAACTTCTCCCGCGCCTTCAAGAAATGGACGGGCCATTCCCCCATAGGTTTTAGAGAGCTTGCCACGTTGCGGGATGACCAGACCGACCCTTGACGCACACTAATCTTGCCGGTTTTGACATGACGGCGTTCGCGATTGATTTTTATGCTGTGTGACTCCCAATGAGATTGGAATCCACGTGGCCGTCGATACCTATACCCAACTGCTTTCTGAGGCGTTGTCGTCTGTAGGGGACGCCATCGCCGTCTCAGATGTGGATGGTCGCTCCGTATCGGGAAACGAACTGCTCGGGCGCATCAACCGTATTGCCGGCCTACTGGCTGACCTCGGCCTTCTCCCCGGCGATGGGCTCGCGCAGTTGGCGAGCAATCGTCTGGACGCGTTTGCGGTGATGGCGGCGTGTTTGCGTGCGGGTATCCGGTATACCCCGTTGCATCCACTGGGTTCACTCGAGCAACAATCCCATATCGTGCGCGACGCGCAAGCGAAAGCACTGGTCATCGACTCACAAGGTTTTTATGAGCATGGTGCAAAGCTGGCCGAGGCATGTGAGCACCTCGAAGTGCTGACGCTCTCGAGTGCCGAATACGGCCGGCATTTGGGGGATCTGCTCGAAGGCAGTCAGGCACCTCATTACGAACCCAAAGGTGCTGACATTGCCTGGGTCACCTACACCGGGGGTACCACCGGAGAACCCAAGGGTGTTGTGCACACTCAGGTGGGTATGGCTGCGACGGCGGAGATCTCGACTAAGGCGTGGGAATTTCCCGAAGACCCTCATTTTCTGGCGTGCTCTCCGATCAGTCATGCGGCCGGATTTTTGGTGCTGCCGGTGCTTCGCTTGGGTGGCACGGTGTCCTTGATGTCGTCTTTCTCACCCAGCGCGGTGTTCGACTGCATTGAGCGCCAGGGGGTCAACACGCTTTTTCTGGTGCCAAGCATGATCTACGCTTTACTCGATCACCCCGACATCGAACGGAGAGATCTCAGTAATCTGGAACACATTATTTATGCCTCAGCGCCAATCGCTCCCGAGAGATTGAGAGAGGCGCTGCATGTGTTCGGGCCCATTCTCTATCAGTGCTATGGGCAGACCGAATGTATTCATATTTCGAGTATGACCCGGGTTGATCATGACCCCGCGGTCGAGCGGCGCTTGGAGAGCGCGGGGCGTGCCACACCCGGTATGACAATGGCTGTGCTCGACCCGACAGGCGAACCAGTCGAACCGGGTGAGGTGGGTGAGATCTGCATAAAAGGACCCTGCGTGATGAGTCAATACTGGGGGCGACCCGAGGCGACCGCAGACGCGCTACGCAATGGTTGGCTGCATACGGGTGACGTCGGGCGGATGGACAATGAGGGCTTTGTCTACATTGTCGATCGGCTGAAAGACATGATCATCAGTGGCGGGTTTAATATCTATTCCCGCGACGTAGAGCAGGCGATTCAGCAAGAGGCTGAGGTCCAGGAAGTTGCCGTTGTCGGGTTGCCTGATTCGCGCTGGGGGGAGCGGGTGCACGCGATTGTGGTGCTCACCGACAGCGCGAAAACCGATGCCGATGCCCTGATTGCCTCGATCAGGGCGCGATCTGGTCCGCTACTCACGCCCAAAACCCTTGAATTTCGTGACCATTTGCCACTCACCAATCTCGGAAAAGTGGATAAAAAGGCGCTGAAATCCACCCTACAAGCCTGAATTAACGGTTTTTCTGGGCTTGAATGCCTGAATTGACAAATCTCTCTTCAAAAACATACCGTATAGTAGGTATGTGACAACGAGTGCCCAAAAGGAAACAGGTATGACTCAGCAAGCCGTAGCAGAGCAAACGCTGGACGATGCGCAGGAGCAGGCGCTTCTTGAGCGGATTCATGCGGGTGAATTGATTGAGGATATGGAGGAACTTACTCCCCGGTATCGTGCCATTTTAGAGCGCACGCTCGAAATTGCAGCGCAGTCAGAGGTGACAGTGCTGACATGGGCCTATACCGCCTTCAGAGTGGCCCCCGATATCGGCGCCAAAGTAGCGATTTGCGGCACGATCCAGGATGAGGTGGGGCATGCCCACCAACAGGGTATGTTGTTTGAGCGCTTCGGTTTCGACATGCAAAAAGTGGCGTTTGAGGCGGATCCCCGCAAGTACTGGTCACTTCCTATCATGGAGTTCCCGATTCGAAACTATGCCGAGTTTGTTGTATCGCAAGCCTTTTTGGATCGCGCCGGCCGCTTCACCACCTGGGATATCGAACTGAACTGCAGCTTTGCCCCGTATCGCCGCACCCTGAAAAAGGTCAACTTTGAGGAGGCTTACCACTTTCGCCATGGCGCGATGTGGACGGAGTTCTATTACAACCAGAACGACGAGACCAAAAAGCTGGTAGAGGATGCCGTGCGCTGGATTTTCCCCTGGGGCTATCACTGGTACGGACGCCCAGATGACCTCAAGGGCTACCCGGACCAGTTGAACTACAAGGTTCGGGCATGGACCAATGACACCATGCGCAAGAAGTGGTTGCGTTCGGCGACAGATTTCGCCGACAGGGTCGGATTGAAGGTGCCGGCCGAGAAAGACAAGGAAACGGGTGAGTATCGCATCACTGACATGCCCTATCCGATGACCTTTGACGCAGCCAACCACGACTGGGAGTGGGAAGAGACCAGCTGGGATAGGGCGATTGGAAACTTTAAATCGGGCGGCCCGATGCGGCCGTCCTGCTACGAGCGGCTGCAGCGGGAAGAGTGGGGTGATCAGCTGTGGTAACCGAAGCGGCTGTTGCCGATGTACTCAACGGCGTGATGGATCCGCACATGAATGTCAGCTTGCCCGACATGGGTATGGTGCGCCGCATCACTGTGTCTGGAGAAGGTGATGTTGACGTGGGGTTGGTATTCCCCTGCGTCGGTTGTCCAGCCTGGGATTTGATCCAGAACGACATTAAAAGCTCGGTTGGGGCGCTCGATGGGGTGCGCTCTACCAAGGTGCGCATCGAGTGGCAGCACGAGTGGAGCCGGGACGATATCGTCCCAGAAGCGCGCCTGATTGCCCGTGAACACGGCTATTGTATCTAGGAGTGGGGCATGGGTTTGGTAAAGCAAAAAACTGCGCGCAACACCATGGATTGGGAGTACTTCGAGGTGTTTGCGCGCGAGGAGCCCGACGGCCCGCTCTTTCATCTTGGATCGGTCAGCGCGCCCAACAAGCCCGCGGCGGTAGGGCAGGCCCGGATGGTTTATTCCGAGAAGCCCTGGGTTGAGATGTGCATCTGCCCGCGGGCCGAGGTGATGCCCGTGATCTCGGTGAACGACATGATCGGGATTGCCTGAGCGATGCGTGACGCGAGTAAAAATGGCGCGGCACGTTCCAACAGTCTGAGGGAACTGTTCGGCGAAAAATACGATGCCTCTGTGCCATGCCCCTGGTGCGAATCCGAAGACACCCGAGTATCCAATCCTTTCGGCGGCACCGTGTCTGAAATGAGCATGCAGTGTAACCAGTGCGAGGCCACATTTGGTTGGATGAAGTGGCAAAACAAACTCCCGGGTCAATGAGACCGGGACCAACGCCAGGAGAAAAACGTGGCAGTTACAGATAAAGCGTTGATGCAGGAATTACTGTGTATCGCCGATACCGACTGGGTATTGGGGCACTGGTATATCAAGGTAATGCTCAATGGCAGGAGCTTGCCGGATTGCACGGCTTTTGCGGGCATGGGCCAGGACAGTTTGGGCCACACTCGCGCGATTTTTCGCTTGCTCGAGGACCGACTCGATCTGCCCGAACATCAGTTGGAGTTTGGACGCCAGCCAGACGCGCTCCATGATTTGGAAGCGTTATCGCGTCCCCCTCAGAATTGGGGTGATTTTTTGATGACGGCTTTCCTCACCGAGTGTGCGGTTTGGCGTTTGTTCTCCACTTTTCTAGGAGGATCGGACCAGGCGCTATCCGGCATGGTGAAGCATTTTGGTAAGGAGCTGTATTTTCATCGCCTGGGTTTGGAGGGTTGGATGCTGGCGGCCAGTGATGAGGAGCGCGCCGATATGAAGGCGTCGCTGGCCGAGCGCGGTGCAGAGATTGCGCGCTGGTTTGGTGCAGACGATGGCGAAGACACATTGCTCGCGGCAGGGATACGCGCCAGTAGCGTTGCCGACGCCAGAGCAGGGTTCCTCGAAGACGCGGTGTCGGTCATTACCAAAGCCACGGATCTCAGCGAAGACGCTGTGCTGGAACACCTACCCACTTCGCTGCCCGAGGGCTGGGATGCCGTGAAGCGGAAATCCCCGGGGGCGACTGTGCCGGTCACGCTATGGGAGTTCATGATTCCCACGGACCCCGATACCGTCGCTTTGCGCAGGCCGCTTGCTGTGAGCGTGGACGATAACCTCGATTTGGTTGATAGGACGGAGTACTCGCACGCAGATTACGCATAGCGGTACGCCACAGACTCGGGTCGCATAATAAAAAAGGGAGGAATGCGATGACAAAATCAGGTTTGGCGGTAGTGGGTATCGCAGAGGTACCAACGCGCCGCGATCCGGAGCGCGCACGGTGGGATATCTTGCTCGACGTGTGCATGGGAGCGATCAACGACGCGGGCATTGATAAAAACCTGATTGGCGCAGTGATCTCCAACAATCCAATGGCCCAGCCCTCGATGCAGAATGACATGTCGTTGTGCAAGATTCCCGATGAGATGGTGCTGAAGGGATGTCCCGACTTTGCAATTTCTAATGCGGGTGGTGCCTCGACCACCG
>CAJXMD010000068.1 GCA_913056165.1 uncultured Halieaceae bacterium | reverse complement strand
ACGAGGGAGTGAGGGGCGGCAAGACAATCCCTTTGAAGCATAACGTCGATCTTGCACTCACCGCCTGTCCTTCTGTTGACAGCGTCATCGTCGTCTCAAGGACTGGGGCGGAGGTCCCCTGGCAGAACGAGCGGGACGTTTGGTACCACCAAGCCTGCGCAGAGGTCTCGACCATCTGTGAGCCGGAGCTTATGGATGCAGAAGACCCGCTTTTCATTCTTTACACATCAGGCTCTACAGGCAAACCCAAAGGCGTCTTACACACCACCGGCGGCTACCTTCTGCAAGCCGCGATGTCCTTTAAGTATGTGTTTGATTACCGCGAAGGAGAGGTTTGGTGGTGCACCGCTGATGTCGGCTGGGTCACTGGCCACACCTATATCGTCTACGGCCCCCTGGCAAACGCAGCCACTTCACTATTATTTGAGGGAATCCCGACCTATCCCGACGCGGGCCGGTTTTGGCAGGTCGTGGACAAACACCACGTAAATTTATTCTTCACCGCACCCACCGCGATTCGGGCACTGCAGGCTCAGGGCGATGACTGGGTCACGAGACATCAACGAAGTAGTCTGCGACTGATAGGCTCGGTCGGGGAGCCCATCAATCCTGAAGCCTGGGAATGGTATCACCGAGTAGTGGGTGACAGCCGCTGCCCGATCGTCGATACCTGGTGGCAAACAGAAACGGGGGGGGTCATGATTACCCCTCTCCCCGGCGCCCACCCCCTCAAACCGGGGTTCGCCAGCTTTCCTTTCTTTGGCGTTGAGCCGGTCCTGCTTGACGAGCAAGGGCAGGAGCTGGAAGGGGAAGCCCAGGGCTATCTCGCTATCAAAAGATCCTGGCCAGCCCAGATTCGCACTGTGTATGGTGACCACCAACGCATGATCGAAACCTACTTCAGCACCTACAAAGGCTACTACTTCACGGGTGACGGCGCCCTGCGCGACGCGGATGGGTACTATCGGATTACCGGGCGAGTTGATGATGTTTTAAATGTTTCAGGTCACCGAATGGGCACCGCCGAAGTTGAAAGTGCCATTACCGAACATGAGCTAATCGCTGAAGCGGCGGTGGTCGGATTCCCTCATGACATCAAGGGCCAGGGAATTTACGCTTACGTCACCCCTATGACCGGTACCGAACCTTCAGATGCCCTGCGTCAGGAAGTTATTGATTTCTGCGTCTCCGAAATTGGCCCTATCGCCAAGCCCGATGTCATCCAGTGGGCGCCTGGCCTACCCAAGACCCGCTCAGGAAAGATCATGCGACGGATTCTCCGCAAAATCGCCGAGGGGGACATCGACAATCTGGGAGATACATCGACCCTGGCAGATCCCGGCGTCGTCGACCATCTTATCGAGAACCGCCAAGGCAAATGAACGCATCGCTTATGGCACAAATCACGGGGCGATCTGATTCAGGAACGCCACACCCTCGCCTATCTAACGGCTTGGTCAGCTAAATTTTTGACATAAAAAAGCCGCGGAGACCGCGGCTTTTTTCGTGCTGGGAAATGTCAGGCGTCCTCAGAGACGGCCTCATCATTTTCGGTGGGCGCTGAGTCACCAGCGTCGCCACCATCCACTTCCTTCATAGAGAGCTTGATGCGGCCTCGCTGATCGACGTCGAGGACCTTGACCCGAACCTGCTGGCCTTCGGAGAGATAGTCAGTGACGTTCTCCACCCGCTCTTCAGCAATCTGGGAGATATGAACCAACCCGTCTTTCCCGGGCAGGATGGTCACAAAAGCGCCAAAGTCGACGATGCGGGCGACCGTACCCTCATAGATCTCGCCCACTTCTGCCTCAGCGGTGATGGCCATAATCATGTCCACCGCTTTGTCGCGGGATTCTTTGGTGACACCAAACACCTTGACGGTACCATCATCATCGATGTCTACGGTTGCCCCTGACTCTTCGGTGATGGAACGAATCGTCGCGCCACCTTTACCGATGATGTCGCGAATCTTGTCGGAATCGACTTTCATCTGAACCATGCTTGGAGCATTTTCTGACACGATCTCGCGAGGTGCATCGAGCACCGCATTCATTTGTCCAAGGATGTGGAGGCGAGCTTGCATGGCCTGCTCGAGAGCAATCTCCATGATTTGCTCGTTGATACCTTCGATCTTGATGTCCATTTGTAGGGCAGTGACACCACTGGCTGTACCCGCCACCTTGAAGTCCATGTCACCTAAGTGATCCTCATCACCAAGAATGTCAGTCAGGACAGCAAACTGGTTGCCCTCTTTAACCAGACCCATCGCAATACCAGCGACAGGCGCCTTCACAGGGACACCAGCCGCCATTAAGGCGAGGGAGCCCACGCACACCGATGCCATCGAGCTAGATCCATTGGATTCGGTGATTTCTGAAACCACGCGAACGGTATAGGGAAACTCTTCTTCGGTGGGAAGGGTCGCCGCCAAGCCGCGACGCGCCAAGCGACCGTGTCCAATTTCACGTCGACCGGTCGCACCAACACGACCTGCCTCACCCACTGAGTAGGGTGGGAAGTTGTAGTGCAGCATAAAGGGATCCCGTCGCTCCCCCTCAAGGGCGTCGATGATTTGGGCATCTCTTGAGGACCCCAAGGTGACCGCACCGATGGCCTGAGTTTCACCGCGAGTAAAGAGTGCGGATCCGTGGGCCTTGGTCAGCACATCCACCTCACAGGAGATTGCACGAACCGTGCGGTTATCGCGACCGTCAATGCGCGCCTCTCCATTAATAATACGCTGGCGAACAATAGACTTTTCCAGCGACTTGAAGAGATCTTTCACGTCTTCAGGTGCGGGGCCGCCTTCAACCGCGAGCTTTTCAATAACCGCATCCCGGATTTCTCCTACGCGATCATAGCGCGCGGCCTTCTCTGTAATTCGGTAGGCTTCGCCCAGCGCCCCTTTTGCTTCAGCCTCTACAGCCGCCTTTAACTCTTCGTTAACTGGCGCTGCTGACCACTCCCAGCGAGGGTTACCGGCCTCTTCAACCAGCTCGTTAATCGCCTTGATAACCGTCTGCATTTCCTGATGCGCAAACAGCACGGCACCCAGCATTTGATCTTCGGTCAGCTCCTGAGCCTCTGACTCCACCATCAAAACGGCGTCTGCGGTACCGGCAACAACCATATCCAGCTTGCTTTCCTTCAACGCGCTGTAACTAGGGTTGAGGACATAACCCTGCGACTCGTTGAAACCTACGCGAGCACCACCAATAGGGCCATTGAACGGACAGCCCGAGATGGCAAGTGCGGCTGAGGTACCAATCATCGCCGGGATATCCGGATCAGTGTCTTTATCCGCCGACATGACGGTACACATCACCTGTACCTCATTCATGAACCCATCGGGGAAAAGAGGACGAATCGGACGATCAATCAAGCGGGACGTCAATGTCTCTTTTTCACTGGGTCGCGCCTCTCGCTTGAAAAATCCGCCAGGGATTTTGCCGACCGAATAAGTTTTTTCGATGTAATGAACGGAAAGGGGGAAGAAATCCTGACCGGCCTTGGCCGATCGATTTGCAACAACAGTACATAAAACGCTGGTGTTCCCCATTGAAACCATCACCGCACCACTTGCTTGGCGCGCGATCCGGCCTGTCTCCAGAGTGATCTCGTGGTCACCGTACTGGAATGTTTTTCTAACTACACTCACTGACTTTCTCCAATAAATGAAACGGCCGGCAAAAGCCGGCCAAAATAAGGTCGTTACCGACGGAGGCCCAAACGCTTAATCAAATCTGCATAGCGTCCGGTGTCTTTGCCTTTGAGGTAATCCAGCAGTTTTCTGCGCTGGTTGACCATACGAATCAGGCCTCGCCGGGAATGATGATCCTGAGCGTGAGCCTTGAAATGCGATTGCAATTGCTCGATGTTTGCTGTCAGCAGGGCAACCTGAACCTCCGGCGAACCGGTGTCTCCCTCTGACTGTTGGTAATCTTTTACGATCTGAGCTTTAGTGGCTGCATCAAGTGCCATTGTTACGTTCTCCAACCTGCTTGTTGAGTCGGGCGCTGTCCGTGCAGGTTTACAGACAGGTCCGGTTTGCTGGGGACTCGCTCTCTGCGGCTAGTAATTCACCAACCGCCTGGGCGCTACACGACCGTCCTCGAGCATTTCACCAATGCCGAGGAAGGTGTCACCCCCCGAGTAGACGCGCACCATACCATCTCGCGGGCCGTTTGGCACTAACACGGGCTGGCCCTGTTTCAGGTAAAAACTCGCAGATTCCCCCAATTCCACGCGGTTTAACGCCATTAGCGGGGTATCCATAGGCACCAGTAGGCGGTCAAGGGCCTGCTCCCCCGCCTCGGCTACGACCTGCAGTTGCTCCAGTGTCAAGACGCCAGCCAGCGTGTAAGGACCCGCCTCGGTGCGTCTGAGAACACTGATATGCGCCGGGACACTCAGCAACTCACCCAGGCTCTCGGCAAGACTACGAATATAAGTCCCTTTGCTACAGCGAATGGAGACATCGACTTCCGCCATGGTGCCAGGGCGATACTCTCGAAGACTCAGTTCATGAATGATCACATCACGAGGCTCTCGCTCAACCTCCACCCCTTGTCTGGCCAGTTTGTACAAGGGCTGGCCATCTCGTTTCAACGCCGAGTACATCGGCGGAAGCTGGGATATGGGGCCTCTGAGATTAGCTAATGCCGCTTTCACTTGGTCGCGAGTCAGGTGGGATGCATCGTCGCGCGCTACCTCCTCACCCTCTGCGTCAAGAGTATCGGTACCTACGCCCAGGGAGATGGTTGCGTCGTAACCCTTGTCCGCATCCAGCACGTACTGAGAAAACTTGGTTGCCTCGCCCAGACAAATGGGAAGTACACCGGTAGCCAGGGGGTCGAGACTTCCGGTGTGACCCGCCTTTGCCGCCTTGAACAGTCGCTTGGCGTGCTGCAGCGCCCCATTCGAGGTCATGCCCGCGGGTTTGTCGAGAATGAGAATGCCACTGACAGCGCGGCCTTTCCTGCGCCGTGCCATGAATCAGTCGCGCTCGGTGCGACTCGTTAAATCGGTTGGAGATGGGTCATCGGACTGATTAGACAAAGATTCGTCTGCAGACTTAACGCTTTTTAACAGCGCCTCCATGTCTCGCCCGCGACCCACACTTTCATCAAAGCGGAAATGCAACTTGGGAACGGTTCGCATGGTCGACCCTCGGGCTATCTCGGATCGGATAAACCCGGCGGCCCGGTTGAGGACCTCGGCGCTCTTGGCACCCTCAGCCTTGTCATCAACCCCAAGCTGGGTGAAGAACACTTTGGCATGGGCGAGATCACGACTAACATCGACACCCGTTATGCTGACAAGCTTCAAGCGAGGGTCTCTCAACTCGAGCTGAACGAGTCTTGCCACCTCCTGCTGTAGGTGATCCCCGACCCGCTCGGTACGACTATAGTCTTTGACCATAATGACTAGAGGCTTCGGGCAATTTCATTGACTTCATAGACTTCGATGAGATCGCCCACTTTGACGTCGTTATAGTTCTTCACCCCGATCCCGCACTCGGTGCCATTTCTGACCTCATTTGCGTCATCTTTGAAGCGCCGGAGAGACTCTAGCTCGCCCTCGTAGATAACCACGTTATCTCTGAGTACCCGGATCGGCTTGGCGCGGAAAACAGTTCCCTCGATAACCATACAGCCAGCAATGAGGCCAAATTTTGGCGATCGGAACACATCCCGCACCTCGGCGATGCCAACAATTTCTTCCCGAAGCTCTGGGGATAGCATGCCACTCAATGCAGCCTTGACGTCATCGATGAGATCGTAAATAACGTTGTAATAGCGTACTTCAACCGCTTCCTGCTCGGCCAGACGACGGGCCCCCGAATCCGCGCGAACATTGAAGCCAATAATGATAGCCTCGGATGTCATGGCGAGGGTCACGTCCGATTCGGTCAATCCACCCACACCGCCGGACACCACATTCACTTTCACCTCATCGTTACCAAGGTCGGCGAGAGAGCCCTGAAGCGCTTCGAGTGATCCCCGAACATCCGCCTTGATGACCAGATTAAGAACCTTTCGATCCCCTGCAGTCATTGACTCAAACATATTGTCAAGCTTGGCTGCTTGCTGACGTGCCAGCCGGTTCGTTCGCAATTTTTCAGCCCGGAAGTCGGCAATTTCTCGAGCGCGTTTTTCGCTCTCGACGACCACAAAAGAATCACCGGCATCAGGCGTCCCGTCGAGACCGAGAATCTCCACCGGAATACTTGGACCAGCAGTACTTATTTGCTCGCCATTTTCGTCCAGCATGGCACGAACGCGACCATACTGGAGACCAGCCAGGACAATATCCCCCTGATTCAAGGTACCTTGCTGGATAAGAAGCGATGCTACTGATCCGCGTCCCTTATCAAGACGGGATTCGATAACGATCCCTTGAGCGGGTACGTCGGCAGGAGCCTGCAGCTCAAGAAGCTCGGCCTGCAACAGGAGAGCATCCAGCAGCTCATCGATTCCATCACCGGTGTGGGCCGAAACCGGAATGAACTGGGTATCGCCACCCCAGTCCTCGGGGATGACCTCTTTGGCCGCCAGCTCGTTTTTCACACGATCAGGATCAGCCGCTTCCTTATCAATCTTATTAACCGCAACCACGAGCGGCACCTCCGCGGCCCGCGCATGCTGAATCGCTTCCTCAGTTTGTGGCATCACGCCATCATCAGCTGCCACAACAAGAATAACGATATCAGTGGACTTAGCACCCCTTGCACGCATCGAAGTAAAGGCCGCGTGACCGGGTGTGTCGAGGAAGGTAATCATGCCGCGATCAGTTTCAACATGATAAGCGCCAATGTGCTGGGTGATACCCCCAGCCTCACCACTGGCGACCCGCGATTTCCTGATGTAATCAAGCAGCGAGGTCTTACCATGATCAACGTGGCCCATCACGGTCACGACTGGAGAGCGAGACTCAGGCGTGCCCTCCTTTTCGGCCATGGTTTCTTCAAGCTGCTCCTCAATCTCGTCACCGCTTACCAGTTTGACTCGGTGACCCAACTCCTCTACAACCAACGACGCAGTGTCCTGATCGATCATCTGATTGATCGTCGCCATGACGCCGAGCTTCATCAGCTCCTTGATAACCACGCCTGCCTTAACCGCCATCTGCTGGGATAGCTCACCCACAGAAATATTTTCCGGCAAGTTCACGTCATAAATAATTTTCTCGGTTGGCTGCTCGAAGCCGTGCTTGGTGTGTTCTTCATGGGCCTTTTTGCGTTTACCACCACGCCGCCGCACAACACCAGCCTCCGCCGCTTCAATATCTGTGAGTGACAGATTGTGGCCGCGCTGCTTGCCTCGAGCTCCTGCGAGAGAACCCCGTTCGAGTCGCGCGCGCCCAGGCTTTCGCTTGTCCCCATCGTCACGCCCCGTCCGAGCCGCAGGTGCTTCATGCAGTCGCTTGGGCTTTCGGTCTTGATCTGCCGCACCTGGTGCCGCGCGACGATCAGCAGCTCGCGCCTTTTGTTCCTCTATCTGGCGCGCCTCTTCCAGCTTTCGTGCCTCCACCGCAGCATCCAGCTCGCGCTGACGGTTTTCTTCCTCTGCCTTGCGACGCGCAGCAGCACGCTGACGCAGCACCTCCGGGTCATTGGTATCGATTTCTTCGTCAACCTCAACGAAGTTATCAACACCAGCATCGGCAACACCGGCCGTACTCGGTTCATTACCACCTACCGCAGGCACCTCAGCGGTCTCAACTGCAGACTCCTCAATCCGCGGCTCCGCAGAGGCCTCCTCGATTTCCTCCCGCTTCACATATGTGCGCTTCTTCCGTACCTCAACATTAACCGTACGCTTCCCTGCACTGCCGCTACCGGTCTTGAGTGTGCTGACCTGCTTGCGCTTAAGCGTGATCTTTTTGGGTGCAGCGGTGCTCTCTCCATGGCTTCTCTTCAAGGAAGCAAGCAGGGTCTGCTTATCCTCCTCTGACACCACCTCGTCAGCTGCAGCATGGGGCAATCCTGCATCTTTCATCTGCGACAGCAACCGGTCGACGGATGCTCCCACCGTCTTCGCTAGCTGTTCTACTGTCTGCGCCATGTGTTACTCCTGGTCCGTCAAGCGTTGCGTGGTTAGATTGCGCCTGACTCGACTCAGGCGCTTTCCTCTTCCGCAAACCACGGGGCTCGCGCTGTCATTATAAGTTCTGCGGCACGCTCTTCAGTCATGCCCTCGATATCAAGAATGTCATCAACACCCTGCTCGGCAAGATCCTCCATGGTCACGATGCTTCGGCTCGCCAAAATAAACGCGAGATGACGCTCCATGCCTTCCATGGTCAAAAGATCCTCGGCCGGCTCAACGTCAAGCTCCTCTTCTGACGCAATTGCCAAGGTCAGCAGGGCATCCTTTGCACGGGCTCGAAGCTCTTCTGAAATCTCCTCATCGAACCCTTCAATACCCATCATCTCCTCAAGAGGTACGTAGGCAACTTCCTCAAGGGTCGTAAAACCTTCCTCTACCAGCACGACGGCAACATCCTCATCCACGTCCAGAGCGTTCATGAACGTCTCAACAACCTGAACCGCTTCCGCCTCCTGCTTATCTGCAGCCTCATCAACGCTCATGACGTTAATTGTCCAGCCGGTCAGATCCGAGGCCAGCCTTACATTTTGACCACCACGCCCAATCGCCTGTGCAAGATTGTCCTCGGCAACTGCCACTTCCATGGTGTTGCTATCCTCATCAACAACAATCGACTCAACCTCAGCAGGCGACATTGCATTAATCACCAATTGCGCGGGGTTGTCGTCCCACAAAATGATATCAACGCGCTCGTTGTCGAGCTCATTAGAGACCGCTTGCACGCGAGAACCCCGCATACCGACACAAGCACCCACTGGGTCTATACGTTGGTCGCCAGTCTTGACGGCAATTTTGGCGCGAGAGCCGGGGTCTCTTGAGGCCGCTCTTATCTGGATGACTCCCTCTGAAATCTCGGGAACCTCGATTTTGAAAAGCTCGATCAACATCTCGCGACTCGCTCGAGACAGGATGAGTTGGGGACCGCGAGATTCGGTGTTGATCTCGCTCAAGATCGCGCGAACACGATCGTTGATACGAAAGGTCTCTCTCCCAACGAGTTCACCCCTTGGTAGCAGCCCTTCTGCGTTGTTTCCCAAGTCCACGATAATGTTGTCCCGGGTGACTTTCTTTACGATACCTGCCAGTAACTCACCCACCCGGTTTCGGTAAAGATCAACGATTTGCGCCCGCTCAGCGTCCCGCACCCGCTGCACAATAACCTGTTTGGCCGTCTGAGCAGCGATACGCCCAAAATCCACATTCTCAATCACTTCTACATGAACGTCGCCGGGCTTCAGGTTGGCATCGACTTCGATCGCTTCTTCAGTCGTAAATTGGGTGCCAAGCAAGGCGAGCTCAGAGTCAGGCACCACCAGCCAGCGACGATGAGTGACATAATCACCGCTCTCCCTGTCGATAGTTACTTCGATGTCCGCTTCCTCGTCGTAGCGCTTCTTGGCCGCTGTTGCGAGAGCGAGCTCGATCGCCTCGAAAATAATGTCTTCCGAGACACCCTTCTCGTTGGATACCGCCTCTGCCACCATCAAAATTTCTTTGTTCATGTTCTCTCTCTCAGCATCATCTTCGATACCACTGGAAGGTTGTTGTCTTTCAATAGCCGAATTTCAAGACTCCGACCCTGTCCGGCCTTCCTGACTGGGTTGGCCCTGTTTACCGCCTTTGCTGTCCAGCCTTGGCTGAACCCTTGCCTTATCGATCTGCTTCATGGGTAACAAGAAATCGTGATCATCGATACGAACCACAACATCATCCCCCTCGAGTCCCATCAGCCAACCTCGAAAACGACGTCTTCCCTCAAAGGGAAATCTCAGCCGCACTTCTATTGGCTCACCCACATACAACGTGTATTGCTCGGGGGCGAACAACAGCCGATCAATACCCGGGGATGACACCTCGAGGGTGTACTCTCCCTGAATGGGGTCCTCCACATCCAACACCGACGCCACGTGCCGACTGACTGTTGCGCAGTCGTCCACAGTGACCCCGTTATCACCCTCGATATAAATCCGAAGGGTGGGCCGCCGGTTCGGGGATATTAATTCCAGTCCCCACAACTGAAAGCCCAACGACACCACTGTGGGCTCAAGCAGGGCTGACAATGTGGACTCCTTCCCCGCCATCAATTCACTCCATTCTCACCATGCAACCCGCTTTTTTCGCGGATACGAAAAAGCCCCAATAAGGGGCTTTAACGATGATGTCAGCTTGAGCAATAGCCGACATCGATTTGGTAGCGGGGGCCGGATTTGAACCGACGACCTTCGGGTTATGAGCCCGACGAGCTACCAGGCTGCTCCACCCCGC
>CAJXMD010000067.1 GCA_913056165.1 uncultured Halieaceae bacterium | reverse complement strand
TTTGAATCGCTCAAAGGAGGCCTTTCGTCGCGTTACATTGCCCTGCTGATCATTTGTTAAATCAGCGGAATACTGGACGAATTCATGGCCCGTAAAACCGTTTAACCACTCTGTAACGACCGACTGATCCTCGAAGGGCAGATAAACAAGAATGTATTTTGAGTCGTTGTAGCTCTTGTAATCGGGTAGGTCCAGAATGGGCGGCATGGTTGCGCTATCGAAAGGATGCCAGTGGAGGCCTACGCTTCTTTTCGCTGGTGCAAAACACGACATGACAGTACGTTGCATGAAAGTGCCGCCATTTCTCGGCGTGTGCTCTCCAAATGCGTACTGGTGCCCGATCCCAATGACAGAGCGTTTTTTGATGATGCCTGCCCAAGCTGTTACTGGTTCATAGTCCGAAACGACCAAGTCGTATTCTGCAAGACTCAGCGACATAGCATCTTTGAGGAAGACCCAGTAATTGTTTGACAGTAGCGTTTTCCAGTACTTTACCGATCCACTTTCAGTAACAAATGTAAGGCCTCTGCGGCATTCATAGTCACCAAACAGTTCCATATCGAACAGGCGGTCTTTCGGGCGGCCGGAAAATAGCCAGGTAACCTCCAGATCTGGGTATGCCGAGAGCGCCTTGGCCATGGCCCGCGCACGACTTATGTGGCCGTTACCTGTCGCCTGAACGCCATATAAAATGCGCATTTAGAGAGTGCTCAGTAAAAGACCGGAAATCATCGCGATGACACTGCCCACTACTGCTCCGGCTATCACATCTCCCGGAAAGTGCACAGCCAGTATCACTCGGGACAAGCCTATGCCGACTGCCCACAAGAAAAAGGGATTGTATGAATTCACGAACAACATTCCGGCAGTGGTGGCGAAACAGAACGCTGCAGATGTGTGACCAGAGGGGAAGCTGAATTGGTCAGCAGGTACGACAACCCCTCTAATACCGGGAACTACCTTTTCTGGACGGTTCCTTTTAAAACTGTTCTTTATAAAAAAATATAGAGGCCTCTCTATCGCGAAGGCGAGAGCGAGTGTCATGCAGAATGAATGAGCTTGGGGTATTTTGGTGAGCCATACAATTATGGCTATCACAACATAAAAAGGCCCGTCTCCAGTGCGGGACACTGTTTCCGCAACATTTGTCAGGTGTTGTCGGTAGCGAACGCCCTGAAACACTCGATTCAGTATCAGAACATCCCACTGGTGCAACCTAGACAAAGGAGCCATGTGCGAAGTGTGGTGCACCAATATGGCATTTTTGTTAAGAGTGCATGGCAGTTTTATTAATAATGCGTGTCGATTTTGTGAAACAAGCGTTTTAATAAAAAGCAGAGTCATCAAGGTGTGCTAAGACAACAATGAACGTCCTCAATCGCTAATGCCTTTAGCCATTGAACCCTGCGGGCTCAGGGCCGCAAGCACTCGGTTGCAAATGTTTCTGGGGGCGCATTTGGTCGAACCTCCAGTTCGAACCCCCAGCTAGCGCTAGGCCAAATACGAAAAACCCGGCACAAGGCCGGGTCTGTCGTATTTGGTAGGACCAGCCAGATTCGAACTGGCGACCTCTACCATGTCAAGGTAGCGCTCTAACCAACTGAGCTATGGTCCTAGGGATTCGCATAGGCTGCGAGGGCGGCGAGCATAGCCGATTTGAGCGTTTGCCTCAAGATTGCCAGGCCTTGGGCTTTTTAGTCGCTGTCTTGGTCCACCGGTCGGGTGCCAGGGAAAAGGATTCCAGGTGCGCCGGGGGCCCATGCGGTGTATTTCCCCATCACGCTATCAAAGAGAGCCGACGCGAGCCAATTGTTCAGCCAGTGCCGGGTCGCGGGGTAGGGGGCGTCGGTCCACCAGACAGGATCCACGCCTGCAAACTGTCTCACGAAGGGGAAAATACCAACATCGACAATGCTAGCACGTGGCCCTAATAAGTAAGGTTCTGTCGTCAATACTTGCTCAAGCTCGTCGACAAACAAAAGCGCCTGGCTTTGGTAAAAGTCTTTTGTTTGCTCGGGAAATCGATCGGCGTATTTGTACCGATCGAGCCAGTGTTTGAATTCCGTATCGCAATGCGCAATGAGCGGACCCGCGTCTGTGGCGCAATCAAGCCAGCCCTTTGGGTCGTATTGCGCCAGCGCCCAACGCATTACATCGAGACTCTCATCGATCACGGTGCCATCTGGGAGCGCGAGTACCGGAACTGTCCCCTTTGCAGAGACCGCTACCATCTCTGCCGGCTTATCGCGCAACACCACCTCCCGCAGCTCTACTCTAATTTCAGCAACGGCCAGCGCCATGCGGGCCCGGATGGCGTAGGGGCAGCGGCGGAATGAATAAAGAACAGGTAAGCTCATGGGGCTAACGATAGCTACCTTGCTCGGGTCCTGTCACCCTCGACTGAGCGGTCGATTGAGCCAAGGTAAACACTACTCAAATAGTTTCGGGAGTCCACTCTCATGGCCGAGTCTGAATCAGGGTCTACTGAAGAGCGCATTGCACAGCTGGAGGCACGCCTCAACCAAGTCGAGGATCAGCTTGCGCTTTATCAAAGCGTGAGCGCTTATGGGCCTGCTGTCGACAGTTTGCAATCGAAGATGGCGGCGGAGCTGTGGACCGAAGATGGGGTTTATGACATCGGCGACCCACAGTTCGATGCGGCAGGTCGCGACGAGATTCAGGCTCTGTTCGATGCGGACTATCACCGCGGGCTGGTGGCATCAGGGTGCGCCCATACCATGACATTGCCACACATCAAAATCGCCGGCGATCGAGCGGTGGGGCTTGGTTATCACCGGCTCTTTACTCAAGACGAGGGCGGCTACCAGCTGTTTCGCTTGTCTGTCAGCCGTTGGGAGTGGGTGCGGACCGCCGAGGGCTGGAAAACCACCCGCCGAGTGCACCGTTTGTTAAGCGACGATGGCAGCGGGCAAGCGCTGTTGGGTCAGACCCTTGCCGATATGGCGGCCATGTAGGCCACTATCTCAGTTGTGATTGGCCTTCCAGTCCATGGCCATGCGCACCCGGCGCTCCACCGATGGGTGGGTGTAGAAGATGATTTCCTCTAGTTTGCCCGGTCGCGGATTTCGGTACTCGGCGGTTTTCACCAACGCCGTGGCCATAGCGTCGGGCAAGTTCACGGTGTTGTAGGAGTATTGATCGGCCTCGGTCTCGTTGTTGCGGGCCAAGGTGTTGGTGATAGGTTGGGTAAGCGTCATGAGTAAACCGACGATCACCAGCAACACGGGGAGACCTGTTGGATTACTGATGTCCTCCTCGGCACCAAAGAAACGCGCGAAGGGACTGAACAGACGGTCCGCCAGTAAGAAGCTGATCATGACCAACAGCGTGAGCACGCCGACAATGTCCCAGACATGCCCAAGCACGTAATGGCCAACCTCATGGCCGGTGACCGCTTTCACTTCATCCAGCGTGGCCTCGCCCAGTGCCACATCGGAAATCGCAATACGTGCAGACGCACCGATACCACTGACGTTGGCGGTAAAGTTATTGGACTGACGAGATCCGTCGTACATAAAGATCCGGTCTAGCGGGATGTTGGCCTCGATGGCCATGGCCTCGACAGCCTCCTTCACCTCGCCCTCGGGCACCGGTCGGTAATCATTGAACAGCGGCTCGATGAAAATAGGGCCAAGTAGCAACAAGGCGGCGAAGAAGCTCGCGGTCAAGCCCCCTGACCAAAGCCACCACAGTTTTCCCATGCGGCGAATAAGGGCGTATACGCCGGTTAAAAAGAGCCCCATCAGGATGGCGTTGGTGGCGAGAGCAATGCCGGACTGACCCAGGTAGTCGCTCAAGGGCTGGCTGGTTCTACCGTACTGGGTTTCCCGCCACCAGTTGGCATAGAGCGACCAGGGCAGCTCCACAATACTGCTTAAGACAATAAAGGCGGCACAAACCGAGAAACAGCGGGTGAAGAAGCTGCGTTGAGCCATGCTGTTTGAGAGCCGAACAAGCAAGCCGCTTCTCACGATCAAATAAGCGACCAAGCCCGAGACAAGCAGCCCCCACAAGATCAACCAGTGGTTGCCGCTAGTGTAGGCGGCGGCCTGTGCCAGCGCGTCCTCGCCGAGGCCGTTGATATAGGCTTCAGTGGCTTCTTTAGGGTCAAATGCCATAACGCGAGCTCCTTGAGATTGACTTGTTATTGTGTAGCCTTGCGGTGATCACATCCTGAAGTAACAAGGGCATGGGACGTCATTACCGTCTCTGACGATCCGGTTTTGATGCCAGTGAATTAGGATACACCCTGAGGAATGCCCCGTCAGTGGTGCGGTATACATGGATCAATTGGTTGTGGGTATGCCTCCAAGCTGGAACCTCATAGAGGAGAGAATAATCGGGCGCATGGTAATAATGGATAGGCAGGAACCGAGGATTTAATGAAAGCGCTGGACGTGAGAGTGGGCGCCCTGGCTGCTGATCGCCTGGCTCGAGAAGGCTGGCATCCAGAGCTCGTTCAAGGTCTTATCGGCGCCTCGGGCGGCCCCAAATGGCTGATTCTCGGGCGGCTTGATCGCGCGCTTTATCAAGTGCTCTTGGCCAAGCGCGAGACGCCTTTGACTGCGGTCGGATCATCAATCGGCTCCTGGCGTCATGCGATGCTCGCCCAGGACGATCCGATTGCCGCCTACGACCGATTCGAGCAGGCTTATCTCGCCCAACATTACACCAGCGCCAAACCCTCAATCGCTGAGGTAACCGCGGTCAGTGACCAGTTGCTGCAGGCGGCCCTGGGCCCCGATGGTCCGCGTGCTGTGGCAAACCACCCGTGGATGCACAGTCATATTGTGACTGCTCGTGGACGCGGCCTGACCAACGCCACCGACGGTCCGGGGCTGGCACTTGGGCTGGGTGTGGCAGCTCTCGGTAATGCCGTGACCCGTGCCACACTGTCTTCCTCCTTTGAGCGGGTGGTCTTCTCCCACACTGGATATTCGTCACAGGTGTCATCCTCGCTGGCGCCCTTACTATCGGGTTTCAATACCCGTCACGTAGCACTGACTGACGCGAATGTGGCCAAAGCACTTAAAGCGAGTGGTGCGATTCCTTACCTGTTTGACGGTGTAACCGACGTGCCGGGAGGTCCATCGGGCGCGTACTGGGATGGGGGTATTATCGACTACCACTTTGATCTCGAGGCAATTGAAGGGGAAGACCTCTGGCTCTACCCCCATTTTGGCGCCGGTGTCACCAGGGGCTGGTTCGACAAATTTTTACCCTGGCGCGCCGGGCGAAGGCTCTCGGTTGGTCAGTTGATCATGCTCTGCCCAAGCGAGGAATTTTTGGCGCAGCTTCCTTACGGAAAAATTCCCGACCGGCGAGATTTTGGGAAAATGCCTGAGGCGGAGCGAGCCCAGTATTGGCAGCACTGCGTGGCCGAATCCCAGCGGCTGGCTGATGAGTTCATTGCATTGGTCAGAGGCGGTGATCCCCTTGCCGGTGTTTCTTTCCTCTGAGGCAACGGCTTCCATTGAGACCGCTGGTCTCAATGGAAGCCCATTTGGGCGGTTTTACCCTGTTCCCCGAAAAATCCCTCGTTAGTATCTGAAAACAAAAACTACTTTTCTTTTTTGGCGCATCTATGGCGACGGCCAAATTACTGACAATTGCTGGCGGCGGGTACCAGCTGCGTGTTGATGGAGAGCCTTTCTTCATCAAAGGCGCTGGCTTGGAATTTGGCCAGATGGCCTTGCTGGCTGAATGTGGTGGCAACACTTTTCGGACCTGGCGCGTGGATAACGGGCAGCAGTCTGCCGAGGCCATTCTCGATGAGGCGGCACAGCTGGGGCTGAAGGTGTGCATGGGCCTCGACCTTGCGCGCGAACGCCACGGCTTTGATTACAGCAAAACCTCGGCCGTGGCGGCACAACAGGCGGCGATGCTTGACGATGTAGAGCGGCTCAAGGATCACCCGGCACTGCTGATGTGGGGCCTTGGCAACGAGCTTAACTTGCGTTCAAAAAACCCACAGGTGTGGGATGCAGTCGAGGCCTTGTGTGTCGCGATCAAGGAGATTGATGAGGATCATCTGGTGACGACCATGTTGGCGGGTATCGATGCTTCTACGGTTGCAGCAATCAAAGATCGTGCGCCGTCTCTCGACTTTTTATCCTTCCAGATTTACGGCGAGATTGACCGTCTCCCCGACATTTTGAAAGCGGCCGAGTTTGACGGGCCTTACCAAATCACTGAGTGGGGACCGACCGGTCACTGGGAGAGTCCGGAGACTGCGTGGCAACGTCCTATCGAAGCGACAAGCCACCAGAAGGCAACGGATATTGCGCGGCGTTACCACGACATTATCTTGGCGGATCCGACTAATTGTCTGGGATCTTATATCTTTCTTTGGGGCCAAAAGCAGGAGCGCACGCCAACTTGGTATGGGCTTTTCCTCGAGGACGGTCGTCGCACTGAGGCGGTAGACGTTATGCAGCATGCTTGGACGGGATCATGGCCTGCGGTGCGAGCACCCCGCATAGAAGACCTGCGCCTGAACGGTCAACAGGCAGTTCAAAGCGTGATGGTTAAACCGGAAGCGACTGTCACCGCTGAGGCCTCAGTGTCCGGTGTCGATAGCGAGGCGGCGCTCGAATGGCTGGTGCGAGAAGAGGTTCCTCGTGCGCAGCAGAGCGATGGCGGTGATTTTGAGCCTACACCGCCTGCAGTCATTCAGGGTGAAGGCGTGAAAGGTAACGTGTTCAGGTTTCAGGCGCCTGCAGCAGGGGAGTATCGCCTCTTTTGCCAGCTCAATAATAAACAGGGGGCAAGTGCCGTAGCGAACTTTCCCTTTTTGGTCACGTCGACGGACAGCCGTCAGTCGGAAGTAAAGACAAAAGGGAAAGCCGCATGACAACCCAAGCCGCTGGCATGGATATAGCAGCCACTGAGATCGAAGAGGGCACTCGCGTCGTACCCGGCCCAGATATGATTCCCATGAGCCAAAAGATAGCCTTTGGCCTGGGCATGCTGGCAAACCAGCTTTTCCCTGCGGCGCTGGGCATCTTTATGGTGATACTGGTGCAGAGTTTGGGCATGAGCCCGTTTCTGTGGGGGTTGATCTTCTTCCTGCCCAAGCTTGTAGATGCCATCACCGACCCGTTGATGGGGTACATATCAGACCGAACAGAATCCCGCTGGGGTAAACGAAGGCCCTATATCTTTATCGGTGCAATCGTTGCGGGTATCTCTTACATCGCGATGTGGCAGCTATCGGCAGAGAACAGCCAGATGTATAACTTCTGGTATTTTCTGGCGTGGTCGATTGTTTTCACGCTGGGTCTGACCATCTTTGCAGCACCCTACGTAGCCTTAGGTTACGAAATGAGCAAGGACTACCACGAGCGCACCCGACTAATGGCGGTGGCGCAGTGGATTGGCCAGTGGGCCTGGGTCATTGCACCCTGGTTCTGGATTATTTTATATGACCCTGATTGGTTTCCATCGGCTACCGAAGGGGCGAGAACCCTGTCGATTTATGTCGGCTTGTTTTGCATGGCGCTCGCTATGGTGCCCGCAATTTTCTGCCGCTCGACCCATTCTGTTGATGATGGTATTGGCGGAGATGGCGCTAATGCGTCACTGGGGGATAGATTCCGGGATTTGTTCCGTGGGATTGGCATTACCTTTCGCAACAAACCCTTCCAGAAAATCTGTATCGCCACGTTTTTTATCTTTAATGCCTTTAACTGCGTGGCGGGATTCGCCTTTTTCATCATCGTCTATTACATGCATGCGGGTGATCCCGTTGCTGCCGGCAACTGGCCTGCGATGTTTGGCAGTGTCTCTGCCTTGTGCACCTGCTTCCTGGTAATCCCCGTGGTGAACTGGATGGCTCAGCGCTACGGCAAGCACCAGACCTTTCTTATGACCCAAACCATGTCCCTGTTGGGCTATGCGATGTTCTGGTGGAGCTTCTCGCCTGAAAACCCCTTCTTGATGCTGGTGCCCATTCCCCTCTACGTTTTTGGTATTGGTGGGCTGTTTACCTTGATGATGTCGATGACTGCAGACGTCTGTGACATGGACGAGCTTGAAACTCATGAGCGCCGCGAGGGGCTCTTTGGCGCGATTTACTGGTGGATGGTGAAGTTTGGTGGCGCCTTCGCGGGGCTCTTGAGCGGCTTGATTCTGGGGACAGTGGGCTTCGATCAATCGGTAACGGTGCAGTCCGATAGTGCACTTGCCGGGCTCAGAGCCGCTTTTATTCTCGTGCCCGTGACTGGCACGTTGATTGGCATCTGGGTGATGCGCAACTACGATCTGGATGAAACCCGGGTGCGTGAAATACGCGCGGAGCTCGATGCCCGTGCCAAGTCTGCACCTCAGCTGTAGTCGAGGCCCGATTAATCCAGCGTCGACGCTACCGATACGTCGATTCGAGCAACGTCTCCGAGCTTCATGAACAAGGACGCTGACACGTCGGCGTCGAGCTGGCCGTTTTCAAAGATTTCCTGTTTGCCACTAGAGTAGGTCACCGTAGCGTTACCGTTCCCTTCCTTGGAATAGACAACCGGCACTTGGCAGTAGGTGAACCCGAGCTGCGCCGGCTGAAGCGTGAGGGACTCTGCCCTACCCGATACGCCGTAGAAGGTAAAACTGGCGGCTTCGTTTAAGAATTCGCGCTCCCTGAGCAGGGTGGGCTGGAAGGCCACCTGGCCACCAGTTACCCGCACCCCAAGTTCGCCCAGCCGAGTGAGAACCTCTTCCTTGACCTGACCGGTCATGCCGGGCTGTCGGGCGCCGGCAAAGCCTGGCGTATGAGAGTAGGGATCAGTGGGGAATGCGCCGTATATATCGGGAGCTTTGTTGAAGCCAATGCCCTCACGCACGTCATAATAGGCGGCGTACAAACCAGTCAGTACGTCTGGTGAGCATCCTGTTTGTTCTGCGTGTCGAGCTGTATCGAGTACGGCCAACAATAGTTTCGACACCATATGCCAGTATATGGATCCCAGACCCTCATAGGCGTACATGCCTCCCGAGCGTCCGGTGAAATTAGCGCAATCAAAAAGCTCTGCAAAAAGGTCTTCGAGGCTGTCGCGCTCCTTCGCAACCATCTCCTCATAGCCCTGTGTAGTCAGTTTGTCTAATGTGTCACTGACAGAAGCGGTGTTGGTAAAATGGCCGCAGAAATAGGCAGTGCCGTCGGTATCCCATTCGATCAACTGGCTATCGCCGGCTGCCCGCAAGGCTCCCAACAGAGGAGAGTTAGCGGCCACCTCCGTGGGGATAATGTTGCGCTCGATAAAGGCAGGCAGTTTCCGGTTGGGGTATAGCAAGTAGGAATGCTGGCGTTCGGTGTAAAGTGCAGAGGCTTTCAGCCGCTGGAGAAGCTCGAGAGCTTCTTCGGGGGTCAACACGTCGGTGCTCAGTACTGCAACTTGCCCTTCAAGCATCTCGTACAGACGTCGTATCAAGACGCCGTCACCGTCTACCTCGATGCGGTTGTAGGCATGATATAAGCCGTCCTCGCCTTTATTGCTGCGGATACTACTCGCGGCAATATCGGCTGCTTGCTCTAAAAAGGTTTGCAGAGTTGACAGAGGAAGTTCAGCCTTGCCACCGCTAAAACCGTTTTTGTAAAGGCCTTCACGATATTTCTCTGCGGCAGCGCCCAAACTATCCATAATATTTTTTCGCTGAGTCTCAGAAACCGGCCCTGCGATTAACTCGGCCGCGTGCTCCTGTAAAACAGCGGAGATGGCATCGAACAGTGACTTTACTTCCGTCGACAGAGTGATCTCATCGCTCTCAATACCGTCAATCAGGCCCGAGGCGTGCTTTAGAAACCTGTGTAGGTAGCACAGGGTCACCACGGACACGCCCGTGCCTACCAGTGCGTTGTTGGCATCGTTCCATTCAGGACGCTGGGTGTTCATCCAAATGCCTGTATCAGGGATGAAGTTGGCGAGCTTGGCGAGAAGGGTCACCAAGATCTTCTCGGTCAAACTGACCTGATAAACCGTGTTATCGGGGGTGAGCATTAAGCGGCCATCGGCGCCCAGCTGCGTTACTCGTTCATCGATCAAGCCATCCAGCTGATGATCAAACACAATGGTGTCATAGGGGTTAGCCAGAATGTCGTCGTAACACTTGATGCGGTAGGGGACGTTGGCATAGGCGAATATTTCCCGGGTCATCATCGACGATATCGCGTCGGGGTTATGGGCCACCGTTTGCTCGATTAGCTTGGACAGATAGATGAGCTGGTGATCGCCCCAATAGCCGATGTTTGCCCAGGGATTTTCAGGCTCCGGCCGCTCCCAATCGATGCCCTGTCGGGTGATACGGTAGGGATTGTAGCCATCGGCGGTGGTTGCGTTGACGAACTTTGCAACCATATTGGCGCCAAAGCAGGGTATGGATGTACTGAGAGCTTCCCAGTTTTGAAAAATGTCCCGCCAGTTCCCCTCGTAGTTGAGGCGCTTATTGCCTTTGCTGTCTTTAACGTCGATAGTGAAGCGATTCCAGGGTCTCGAGGGGTCACCATGGCGTCGGCTGAAGGTGAGTGGCAGATACTCCCGGCAAAGCCGCTCGAGTTGTAAGTCGGTATTGCTGGCGAGTGCCTCGTTGAGAGTGTGAAACGTCAGGGTATCCGGCAGCGCGCGAAAGAATGCGGCGTTTTCAGTCGTAACGGGCTTGTTCCAGGCCCGGCAAAAACCCTCGAGATCGCGCGTATCGATGGAGTAGTTATCTTCAAAGAGGCCGCCGCGCATGATGTTGAATAACACGTTCGCGCTGTGGTGATTGGCGGTGAGCTCATCCCCCGACACCTGCAGGCCGTCCGCGGTCGCGACAAGGCGTTGCAAGTGTTCGGTACCAAGATCGATATCTGCCTGAACTTCCGAAGCCAGTGCAGCGTTGACTTGCAGATCCTTGAGTGTGTCACGCACCGCCGCAGGACCCTGATTCACATCGGCAACGATGCCCCACGTATGATCAGTTTCAGCGGCTAGCGTAAGGGTCTGGTGAATAAAGTATGCCCCGGGCCGCCCAAGTACTTCACTCTC
>CAJXMD010000066.1 GCA_913056165.1 uncultured Halieaceae bacterium | reverse complement strand
AAGTGAGAGCGGATCGCGAGGATCTGGGCCCCCTAAAACGCTCAGGAAGAACGCGCAATCCTCAACGGTGCGTGCCATGGGGCCCTCTACCGACATGCGAGAACAGGGCAGTGTTATCAGAGGGTGCGTGGGTACTCGACCCATCGACGGCCGCATACCGACCACGTTGCAATAAGCCGCTGGATTTCTGAGCGAGCCGCCCATGTCGCTTCCATCCGCGAGATGAACTAGACCCGCGCTTAGTGCCGCCGCAGCGCCACCACTACTTCCACCAGCTGTTAGCGAGGGGTTGTATGGATTTCGCGTGGCGCCGAAAACCTCATTAAAGGTGTGGGAGCCCGCGCCGAACTCTGGTGTGTTGGTTTTTCCAATGATAATGGCGCCAGCTTGCCTAAGTCGCTCCACAAGCAGGCAGTCAGCGTCCGGAATGTGATTCTTGAACAGGGTCGATCCGTGAGTCGTCAGAATTCCGCGGGTTGCCGCGAGATCCTTTGCCGCAATGGGCAGTCCGGCTAACGGCCCCAACGGCTTGTTTAGCGCTCTTGCCGTGTCAACTTGATCCGCGACTTGCAACGTTTGCTCGATATCTACAAGGGTGCAGATGGCATTGATGCCGGGGTTTCGCTGTTCAATAACCCGATAAGTTTCTGTTAGCAACTCTCGAGCGCTAATGTGCTTGCCCTTAAGCGCTTCCAGCACATCAATGGCACGAGGCAACGAGGGAGATGCCTCTCCGAGCCTGACTTGACTTGATATCATGTGACGACACTCCATCGAAGAATCGAGCCGCGGAGGGCTGTCCTCGTTAGAATGACCCGGCAGTGAGTCATCGATGTAGCCTACCTCATGGGTGGCTTTGTTCGTTGACATAAGCGGCCATAAACTTAACAAGGTCCGTTTATTGCTGCCGCCAGCAAGGACTGGGTGCGCTATGATGAGATCAATGGGGTGGCTGCAGAAAGCGGTTTGGCAGATATGAGTAAAGCGAAGAAGGCGAATAAATCGACGATGGCAGATGGCCCCCTGAAGACTCCCTCTGCTCAGGCGCTACGAACCTTTGATAAGTCGCTGCCTATGACCTTGCTTCGCACTCACGAGGCCGTGCTGAGGACATTTATCCCTCATCTGCGGGCCCATGATCTATCAACCCAACAATGGCGGGTGATGCGAGCCCTCGCGGAGGTTGAGGCTTACGACGTCAGTGAGCTAGCCGAGGCCTGCTCGCTGCTGCGACCGAGCGTTAGTCGGATCGTGCAGAACCTTGAAGGCAGAGGAATTCTGCAGCGGCAACCCTGCGATAGAGACAGCAGGCGTTCACTGGTGAGCATTACCCCGGAAGGATTGGAGCTGATCGCCGTTATCGCCCCTGAGTCAGAAGCACGATATGCCTACATTGAAAAGCAGTTCGGCCGAGATAATCTCACCGCCCTTTACGACATGCTGCAGTCTTTGGTTGCCTCTTTGTCCAGTCCCACTCCGGCCTTTGGTGATCTAGCAGGAGAGGACGAAGCGCAGGACTGAGCGCCTGCGCTTTCATGAGGGCTTTCCCTATGCTGCCCAGCTGTCAGGCGACCTGATCAATAATTGTCGCCGCAATGCGGGCTCCGTCATCAGCCAGCTTCTGAAACTCGACCACCTGATCAAAATTCATGTACCGATAAATCTCGTCGGCCATTGAATCGATTTTATTGGCGAACTCCAGATACTCGGCAGGCGTGGGTAGCTTACCCAGAAGTGCGCCCACTGCTGCTAGCTCAGCCGAGGTAAGATACACATTGGCGCCATCGCCCAGTCGGTTTGGGAAATTCCGTGTCGACGTGGAAAGAACGGTCGAATTTGGTTCTACCCGTGCCTGATTGCCCATACATAGAGAGCATCCGGGCATTTCGGTTCGTGCCCCGGCTTTTCCAAAAATGGAAAAGTATCCCTCTTCCATAAGCTGGTGTTCATCCATGCGCGTGGGCGGACAGATCCACATCCGGGTAGAGACGGGCTTGCCATGGGCTTCGAGTAACTTGCCTGCGGCTCGAAAGTGTCCGATGTTGGTCATGCAACTGCCGATAAACACTTCATCAACATTATCACCGGCGACTTGCGATAGTAGCCTGGCATCGTCGGGATCGTTGGGTGCGCACACCACGGGTTCGACCACGTCGGCCAAGTCGATTTCAATCACGGCGGCGTATTCTGCATCGGGGTCGGCGGCAAGCAGAGCTGGATTCTCCAGCCAGCTTTCCATGCTGCGTGCTCTGCGCTCCAACGTGCGAGGGTCTCCGTAACCCTCAGCAATCATTGCGCGTAGAAGCACGATGTTAGAGCGCAAATACTCGGCGATCGTTTCTTCGCCCAGTTTAATGGTGCAGCCCGCAGCTGATCTTTCGGCGGAGGCATCGGAGAGCTCAAAGGCCTGTTCGACGGTCAGCGAGTCCAATCCCTCAATTTCCAGAATCCGGCCAGAGAAAATATTTTTCTTGCCTTTCTTCTCTACCGTCAGCAAACCCTGTTGAATGGCGTAATAGGGGATCGCATGAACCAGGTCCCGGAGCGTTATGCCTGGTTGCATTTCACCCTTAAAGCGGACAAGAACGGACTCTGGCATGTCCAGCGGCATAACGCCTGTCGCTGCCGCAAAGGCAACAAGACCTGATCCCGCGGGGAATGAAATGCCGATGGGGAAGCGAGTATGTGAGTCGCCGCCGGTGCCCACGGTATCGGGTAGTAGCATGCGATTTAGCCAGCTATGGATAATGCCGTCACCGGGTCGGAGAGAGACACCGCCTCGAGTCATGATGAAGTCGGGCAGGGTATGCTGAGTATCAATATCAACGGGCTTTGGGTAAGCCGCTGTATGGCAAAAGGATTGCATGGTCAGATCGGCCGAGAAACCGAGGCAGGCCAGGTCTTTAAGCTCATCCCGGGTCATGGGCCCCGTGGTGTCTTGAGATCCCACGGTGGTCATGCGAGGCTCACAATAGGTACCGGGACGAATACCGTCCATACCGCAGGCGCGCCCCACCATTTTCTGTGCGAGTGTAAACCCCTTGCCACTGTCTGCGGGCTGCTCAGGCTTTCTGAAGAGCTCGCTCTCACCCAATCCGAGAGCCTCGCGTGCTTTGGTGGTGAGGCCTCTGCCGATAATCAAGTTGATACGACCGCCGGCCTGAACCTCATCAAGAAGGACATCTGATTTAAGCGAGAACTCTGAAATGACGGCGCCGTCCTCGCCGAGTATTTTTCCTTCGTAGGGTCGAATATCGATCACATCCCCCATAGTCAGGTCATCCACCGGCGCCTCAAATACCAACGCCCCCGCGTCTTCCATGGTGTTGTAAAAGATTGGCGCAACCTTGCCGCCAATACACACGCCCCCAGAGCGCTTGTTGGGTACCCCGGGCATATCGTCACCGAAGAACCAGAGCACTGAGTTGGTGGCGGATTTGCGCGATGATCCTGTGCCCACGACATCACCCACAAAAGCGACGGGCATGCCCTTCGACTGTATGTCTGCGATTTGCGTCATTGGCCCGGTCACGCCAGGCTCGTCGGGGGTCAGGCCTTCACGAGTCATTTTGTACATTGCGTTGGCGTGAAGAGGGATGTCGGGCCGTGACCAGGCATCGGGCGCTGGAGACAGATCATCGGTATTTGTCTCCCCGGTAACCTTAAATACCACCATTTTGATCGATTCGGGGACAGCGTCCCGGCTGGTAAACCACTCGGCAGCGGCCCAGCTTTCCATGACAGATTGAGCCTGCTCGTTGCCTTGTTTCGCCAAATCGGCCACGTCATGAAACGCCTCGAACATTAGCAGCGTATGCTTCAACTGCTCGGCCGCCTCGACAGCCAGTGCACTGTCTGACAGCAAGCCGACTAAAGTCTCGATGTTATAGCCGCCATGCATATTGCCCAGCAGCGCCACCGCGTCCTGACGGGAAATCAGGGCGCAAGCAAGCTCGCCTTTGGCGATAGCAGAGAGGAAACCCGCTTTAACGTAGGCCGCTTCATCGACCCCGGGTGGTACCCGGTTTGCCAGCAGGTCGAGCAGGAAGTCTTCCTCACCTGCCGGTGGATTTTTGATCAAATCGATCAGTCCTGCGACCTGTTCCGCAGTGAGCGGCTTCGCCGGAATATTTAGTTCTGCGCGTTCGGCGACATGAGCGCGGTAGGCTTCAAGCACGGTGTCAATCCCCCAGTGATTTCGACAATATCAGCTGCGCGGAGTATACCTTTCGACCCAGTTGAATGGGAGCCAAATTCGCTCAATGGTGTGCATTCAAGGGATCCATATCCTAGACTTAGTCCATGTCGTCGCATCCATCTCAGTCACGCAATTCAGCCCCCGCGCGGGTCCGGACCCCTTGCATTGGCGTCTGCTCCACGGGCATAGGGGATGCTGTTTGCCGCGGCTGCAAGCGTTTCAGTCACGAGATTATCGACTGGAACGCCTATTCTGAGGAGGAAAAGCGCATTGTTGATCAGCGCTTGGCGGAATTTCTCAGTTTGTGTATGCGCAATCGGTTTGAAGTGACCGATCCGGGTCTACTGCGCTGGCAGTTGGAGACCCAGCAGGTTCGGTTTCGGGCGGATCATGACGAGTACTGTGGGTTGTTTGCGCTGTTAAAGGCCGGTGCCAGTCAGATTCAAGAACCCGAGACATTTGGCTTTCTGGTCACGGTTCCGTGGCGTGAGAGCGGATTGCGGGAACTTCTTGAGCAAGTGGACCGTGAATTTTGGGAGTTGTCGGTTGCCCATCATGAGCGTTACCTTGCGACCGCCGACCTGTTTTCTTCCTGAGGAACTTGTGCCCCAGCCTATTAATCTTGATGCGGTGAACGCGTTTCTACCTTGTATGACTCCAAGGGCTTGGATTGACGCTGCTCTAAGCGATTTACCGACGCTGCTTATTGACCACGCCAATTGCGAAAAGAAAGCCGCCGCTACGGCGATGAGTCTGATGCATAGACACACAGAAAACCCGGTTCTGCTCAACAAGATGTCCCGCTTGGCCCGAGAGGAGCTGAGACATTTTGAGCAGGTCATGAAGATAATGCAGCGCCGAGGGATCGACTATACCCTTGTTACGGCCTCGCGTTACGCTGCGGGATTAAGGGACTTAGTGAGAAAAAAAGATCCCGGTAGGTTGGTGGATACGCTACTAGTTGGCGCTCTGATTGAGGCGCGCTCCTGCGAGCGATTCGCGACTCTCGTCCCTTACCTCGATGGGGAACTTGCCGAGTTTTACGCGTCCTTGCTTAAAAGTGAGTCCCGTCACTTCCAGGATTACCTGAGACTGGCGGCGGACCTGTCTGACGAGGCAGAGCTGGAGGCTAGATTGGGTGTGTTTCGAAAGAGGGAGCAGGAGTTGATTGAATCGACTGATTCCGAGATGCGCTTTCACAGTGGTGTGCCGCGACACTAATCGCTAGCGACGGGTTTTTCGATGGTGCTCTCTGGGTTTCTGTGATGCCCTATCTAGGCTAGCTCAAAAGACTCTAGGCTCAGGTCGTCGTCTGTTTCCTTGAGATACCACCCTTGTTGGCTGGTCCAATCACCCAAGACAATGCGTTCTCCCGCGGTGCTCTTGTGTCGATCCGGGCGATGGGTGTGACCGTGAATCATGCGTTGAACCCCCGCCCCTGTCATGGCAGTTTCAACAGCGTCGAGATTGACGTCGACAATATTGTTCGGATCATTGTCCGCTTTCTCTCGACTCGCTGCACGAAGACCTTCGGCAAATGCTCTGCGTTGTTCCAGTGACTGGGTGAGAATATTTTCCTTCCAGCTTGGCTCGTGCATCACCTTACGCAGTTTCTGATACTCGATATCATCAGTACACAGCGTGTCCCCGTGAAGGATGAGCGTGGGCAGGCCGGCGACGTCAATAACGGTTGTGTCGCCCAGGAGGGTGGCGCCTGTCGCTTCAGCAAAATCAGACCCTAGCATAAAGTCCCGGTTCCCACGTACGATGAAAACCTCAGTGCCGCAACTACTCACCGACGCTAGGCGATCAATGATTCGGCGATGGAGAGGAGTGTCGTCATCATCGCCTATCCAATATTCAAAAAAATCGCCAAGGATAAACAATCGGTCGAGGTCTTCATGGCCGTCGAGCAGATGGTAGAAGCCAGTCTCGATGACTGGCGTGCTGTCGCTGAGATGAAGATCGCTAACGAACAGCGTTGTGCTCATACCTAGGCGTCAACCACGGCTACAGACTCGATCATGACCGCGTCCGTGGGGACGTCCTGGTGGCCAGCGTGATTGCCGGTGGCGACCCCGCGAATCTTGTCAAGGACGTCGTCGCCTTTAATGACGCGACCGAACACCGCGTAGCCCCAGCCCTGCATGTTCTTGCCGCTGTGATTGAGAAAGTCATTATTTTTGACGTTAATAAAAAATTGAGCGGTCGCAGAGTGGGGATCCATTGTACGGGCCATTGCGATAGTGCCACGGTCGTTTGTGAGGCCGTTGTCCGCCTCATTTTCGATTGGTTCGGCGGTTGGTTTTTGAGCCATGTCGGCGTCGAACCCGCCTCCTTGGATCATAAAGTTGTCGATGACCCGATGAAAGATGGTGCCATCGTAAAAGCCGTCGTTAACGTAGGTCAGAAAGTTTTCTACTGTCTTTGGTGCTTTTTCCCCATCCAGCTCAAGCGTTATTGAGCCAAAGGTGGTATTCATTTCTACGTGGGTCATGGTCATGATGCGCTTCCTGAGGGATAGTTACAGGGCGCGCATCCTACACCTTTTAGGCCCTCTGCGCGATGTTCCAGAGAGGGGATCGTAGTACGCGCAAAAATCCCTCCTGCAATTAACCACTTATCGGCACAAGTTACATCGATGTGAAGATGTGCGACCTGCTGTCGCTTGTTATCATACGGCCCTTTTCAGCCCGGACGCCCCATGACCAGCGAGTTGCGCAGTAACTTCCTTCGAACCCAGATTCAGTCAGATCTTGAAAAGGGTGTCGTCGCCGAATTGGTTACCCGATTTCCGCCAGAGCCAAATGGTTACCTTCATATTGGCCACGCGAAATCAATCACGGTTAATTTTGGCCTCGCTGAACAATTCGGTGGTCGTTGTCACCTCCGTTTTGACGATACAAATCCTGAAAAGGAGAGTCAGGAATACATCGATTCAATTCAGGAAGATGTCAGGTGGCTTGGGTTCCAGTGGAGCGGCGAGGTTCGTTATGCCTCCAGCTACTTCCAGCAGTTTTATGAATGGGCGCTTCACCTCATTGATGAGGGGTTGGCCTATGTGTGTGATTTGTCGGCAGATGACGCGCGCCGTTATCGAGGGACCTTAACCGAGCCTGGTCGTGACAGCCCCTTCAGGGACCGTATGCCAGAGGAAAACCGGGCACTATTTGAGCAAATGCGCAACGGGTCTTTTGAGGATGGTTCTCGGGTGTTGCGCGCAAAAATTGACATGTCATCGCCCAATATCAACCTGCGGGATCCGATCCTGTACAGAATTCGCCGCGCCCACCACCATCAAACTGGTGATGAATGGCCTATATACCCGACTTACGACTTTGCTCATGGTCAAGAGGATGCGATCGAAGGCGTCACCCACTCAATATGTACCCTGGAGTTTGAGGATCACAGGCCGCTATACGAGTGGTTTTTGGCAAATCTACCTGTGCCTCATCTTCCGCGCCAGATAGAGTTTGCGCGGCTGAATACCAGTTATACGGTGACCAGCAAGCGCACGCTTAAGTTGCTTGTAGATTCGGGTACTGTTTCGGGTTGGGATGATCCTCGCATGCCGACGATCGCGGGCCTCCGTCGTCGGGGATACCCTGCTGCAGCGATTCGCCACTTTTGCGAGGAGGTTGGCACCTCGCGCTCGGACAGTGTTGTTGATGTCGCCATGCTCGAAAGTGCGGTGCGAGATCACCTCAATCAGCATGCCCCAAGAGCCATGTGTGTGATGACGCCGCTCAAACTCATTCTCACCAATCTGGAATCTGATAAGGACCTGATAATTGCGAATCACCCGTCTGATGAATCCAAAGGGTCCAGATCGGTAACGTTTTCTTCCCAGCTGTGGATTGATGCGGACGATTTTCGTGAGGAAGCCAATAAAAAATACAAACGACTTGTGCTTGGTAAGCGGGTGCGCTTGCGTGGCGCCTATGTGATTGAGGCGGAGCGCTGCGAGCATAACGAGCAGGGAGAGGTGAATTGTGTTTATGCCAAAGTCATCCCGAACACGGTGGGAGAGGACCCTGAGGATGGTATAAAACCCAAGGGGGTGATTCATTGGGTGTCCGCGGTAACTGGCGTGTCGGCCACCATCAGGCTGTATGACCGTCTCTTCACCGTGCCCAATCCCGCAAAAAGTGACGATGTGTTAAGCGTGGTCAACCCCGACTCGCTGAGAGAAGTGAATACGGCTGTCGTTGAGCCCTCCCTGGTGCATGCAGCAGTCGAGTCGGTCTATCAGTTTGAGCGCGAGGGGTACTTCGTGGCCGATCGGTATGATCATTCGCCGTCACAGCCCGTATTCAATTTGACCATCGGTCTGCGTGATAGCTGGGGTACAGCAAAGTGACTGATCTGCGCCTGACGAATACTCAAGGGGGAGACAAGCAAGTATTCGTTCCCGCCGACCCCTCCTGCGTCACTATGTATGTGTGTGGCCCCACTGTTTATAACCTAGCGCATATCGGAAACGCCCGGCCCGTTGTTGTTTTTGATGTCTTGTATCGAGTCTTGCGGGCGCTTTATCCGAAAGTAGTTTATGCGCGGAACATTACCGATATCGACGACAAAATAATTGCCGCTGCCCGAGAGCGTGGAACGGATATCCAGGCGGTGACGGAAGAGTTCACTGAGAAATACCGAGAGGACATGGCTGCTCTTCAGACCTTGGTGCCCAGTATCGAGCCTCATGCCACTGAAAATATCCAGCCTATGATTGAGCTGACTGAACAACTGGTTGCTTCAGGGCATGCTTATCCGAGTGACGGCCACGTTCTCTTTTCGGTTGAGTCCATGGCGGATTACGGCGAACTCAGCGGCAGAAAGCTTGAGGATATGCTCGCGGGTGCGCGGGTTGAGGTAGCGGACTACAAGCGCCATCCGGGAGATTTTGTTCTGTGGAAACCGTCTTCAACTGAAGAGCCGGGCTGGGATAGCCCCTGGGGTCGAGGACGGCCTGGATGGCATCTCGAATGCTCGGCGATGATCAGAGCTCATATGGGGGAGAGCATTGATATCCATGGTGGCGGTCGCGACCTTATTTTTCCTCACCACGAAAATGAGCGTGCCCAGAGCTGCTGTGCCTATGGTGGGGACTTCGTTCGTTACTGGCTTCACAATGCCTATGTCGATATGGACGGCGAAAAAATGTCAAAGTCCTTGGGTAATGTTCGATCCGTGCGAGAGCTTTTAGAGCACTATCCCGGTGAGGTGCTACGCTTTGCCCTGTTGTCTGCTCACTATAGATCGCCCCTGAATTTTTCTTCTGATCTGCTCGATGGTGCTCGGGCAAGTCTTGATACCCTCTACAACGCCTTGCGTCAGAGTAAAGACGTTAAGCCTGAGGAGATCGACGTCAGGGAGACCGAGGTCTTTGAGTCGTTAAAGGATGACCTCAACACCCCGAAGGCGATTGCGGCTTTGCACGCCGCAGCGAAGGTTCTTAATAAGGCGGACTCTCACCAAGCGGCAAGGGCAAAAGGGGCGTTGCTTGCTGGTGCAGGTATCCTCGGATTGCTCTCTCAAGATCCGGAAAAGTGGTTTACTGCTATCAGTAGTGGCGCTAGTGACATAGATGCCGACGCTGTTGATGCCCTGATCGCGGAACGGATAGCAGCCAAGGCCGACAAAGACTATGCGCGCGCGGACGCGATTAGGGAGCAATTATCAGGAATGGGCATTATCCTTGAAGATGGTGCAGACGGCACTAGTTGGCGCCGCGGCTAGTAACGATTACCCGAGTGCTTTTTCGCCAGATTCAACTGTTTGCTGAATAAGCGTATTGATCGTCATAGGTCCAACACCGCCTGGCACGGGGGTGTAGGCGCTCACCCGGTCAATCAATGGCATCAGTTCGATATCGCCGACTCCACCGGGGTGATAGCCTGCATCGATGACTACGGCGCCATCCTTGATCCACTCAGCTCGGATAAATTCAGGTCGTCCCACGGCACCTACAATGACATCAGCCTGGCGAATGTGGCTTTGCAGTTCCCGGGTTCGTGAATGGCAGATGGTTACGGTGGCATTGGCTTCCAACATCATCATAGCCATGGGTTTTCCCAAAATCGGACTGCGTCCCACCACCACGGCGTGCTTTCCCTCCAGGGCAATATCATAGTGGGCTAGGAGACGCATAATGCCCTGTGGTGTAGCACAGCCATAGGCGGCCTCGCCCATGGCCATTCGACCGAAGCCCAGGCAGGTCACGCCATCGACGTCTTTCTCCAGCGCGATCATGTCAAAGGCTGCGCGCTCGTCAATCTGCGAGGGCACGGGGTGCTGGAGCAGGATTCCGTGCACGTCGGGGTTGTTGTTGAGCTCCTCGATTTGCCGAAGTAAGTCGTTGGTTCGGGTCGAGCCGGGCAGTTCGATCGCGAGAGATTCCATGCCGACGCGACGACAGGCATTGCCTTTCATTTTTACATAGGTAGCTGAAGCCGGATCGTCACCGACCAAAATGGTGGCCAATACTGGCGTTCTGCCGCCAGATTTTTGCTTGAGTGCGGACACCCGTTCGGTCAGTTCGGCTTCGGTTAAAGCAGCGACATGCTTGCCATCCAGAACGGTAGCGCTCATAGCGTTTTATCCCCCGATTTTTGATCGCGCCAGTTTTCCAGAAGTCAACCATGAGGAAAAGTACAAACCTTGTGAATTGACCGCATTTCTTCTAACCAGTAGTATGCCGTCCGGCTCGGGGTCACCCCCGGGCGCATGTCGTAAGCAGGGGAGTCAATCATCCCCGACTATCGGCGGGGTGTAGCGCAGTCTGGTAGCGCGCCTGCTTTGGGAGCAGGATGTCGGGGGTTCGAATCCCTCCACCCCGACCA
>CAJXMD010000065.1 GCA_913056165.1 uncultured Halieaceae bacterium | reverse complement strand
GTCCTGCACCGCGTAAAGGAACATCAGAAGGAACTTGGCATAGGCTGCGACCGATCCACTTACATCGCAGATCGCCATGACCTGGGGTCTGCGTCTTTGAACTGTCTTCCAGCGGGTTGTGAAGGGAATGCCGTCAGTGCTTATGGACGCGCGCAGGGTGGCGGGGACATTTAATTGGCCCCTTCGATGTCGCTTACGCCGTCTGCCGTGCCGGCTTGCCAGCTTTCGGGCCATCCGCTCGATCAGTTTACGCATACGCATCATCTGATGAGGGCTGATGTTCGAGAGCTTTACTTCAGAGAGGGTGTTGTCCAGGAATTCTTCGGTGTCTCCCGAGGCGTGCACGAGGTACGCGCGCTCAACGCGATCTCGGGCGCGTAAGCGTAGCCGCTCGCGCAGTTCCTGCAGTTCGTGAAAAGCTGCCGGGTTTTCCTGCTCTAGTTGAATGGCCGCATCGCGCAGGTCGGTTTCTCCGAGAGCATCAAGCAGGCGGCGGGTGTACTGGCCGCGCTGCGTGAAGAGTCGGATGTTATCTACTTCCGCTTCTCGTGCTGCGGCCTCGATGGCTATAGATAGCGATGCTTCATCCCCACTTTGTAATGCCCGGACCAAGGATGAGTCGAGTAAGTCGGATAGCTCGCTGGAGCTACTGGCCGCCTGGGCAAGGGCGGATGAAGGAGTAGCCGGCTGATCACCGGTATCGTCGGGGGTGTCTTCTGCAGAGCTCTCATTCTGGTCATTTGGTACGGTTGCCGACTGCGTGGTCGAGCCGTCGCGGGGGGTTGGCAGACCGAAAAAAATATCGAAGGCTTCGTGGTAGCGGGCTTCTTCATGGGGCGATTTAGCCAGAACTGAAGCCAGCCCGTCGCGCAAGGTAGAGCGATCTGTATATCCAAGGAGGCTTGCGGCGTGTACCGCATCAAGGGAGTCAGCGGGGGATATTGGAACGTCTCTGCCCCGAAGGAATTTTATAAACTCAAGGAGCTGCTGACTGCTGCTACCGGCGTGCATCAAGCGGTAGTCTGTTTCAGTAGCTTGGTGAGTTGGTCTTCAGCTTCGACTATATCCTCTTCATATTTGAGCAACACGTTGAGGGTGTCGTGCACCAGTCTGCTGTCCAACTGTTCGGCGTGAAGCAACAATAAGCTCCTTGCCCAGTCGATGGTTTCCGAGATAGCTGGCGCTTTTTTGAGATCAAGTTCGCGCACGGCATGCACGAAGCGGACGAGCTGATCGGTGAGCTTGTTTTCCAACTCGGGTACCCGTGCCGCGACAATTCTTGCCTCAAGTTCAATAGAGGGAAACGGGATATGCAGATGTAGACAGCGGCGCTTCAGAGCATCTGATAAATCTCGGGTGTCGTTTGAAGTGAGAAAGACGATCGGTTTTGACCGAGCCTGAACAGTGCCTATTTCGGGGATTGATACCTGAAAGTCAGACAGTACCTCCAGCAGCAGCGACTCAAATTCAAAATCGGCTTTATCGATCTCATCGATTAACAGCACGGCCCCTTGCTCCTGCTCCATGGCCCTAAGCAGAGGGCGGGGCTCAAGAAACTCCTTGGCGTAAAAAACATCTCCCGTGCTGTGCAGGCGTTGTATTGATTCCTTCAGGCCTTTGGCACCCTCAAGCATATCTCCCAATTGCTCTTTCAGAATCTGTGTGTATAGCAGCTGTTTCCCGTACTTCCACTCGTAGAGTGCCTTGGCTTCGTCCAGACCCTCGTAGCACTGCAGACGAACCAGGGGTTTGTTGATGACCGCTGCGCAGGTTTTGGCCAACTCGGTTTTGCCCACGCCGGGGGGACCCTCGACTAGGATCGGCTTGTTGAGTTGCGCCGCGAGGTACACCACCGTAGCAATACGGGTGGTACAGATGTAGCCGGCCTGCTCAAAGTCGGTGGTAATGCCCCCAATGTCGTTCAGGGCTTGGTAGAAGCTGGTTTCCACTGATGTTTCCTATATTGGATTAGCCGCCTGATGCATTCATAAAGCGCAGGATTTGTGGCTCATGAGGCTTATCGAAGATGTGCTCTTGGGGTTTTTGTAACAGTGCCTGCTTGATTGCTGTTTCAACTTGCTCATCGCTCATCCCTGCGCGGAGTAGTTCTCGCAGACTGATGGAGTTTTCATTACCAAGGCAAAGTAATAGGCGCCCTTCTGCTGTCACCCGGAGTCGATTGCAGGAAGCGCAAAAATTGTGACTGTGGGGGGAAATCAAACCCACTCGACTGGTGCGACTGGCGACTTGCCAATAACGGGCGGGTCCAGCATGGGCCTGAGGAGCGAGGGGTGTCAGGTCAAACTGCTGTTGAAGCTGCTCCAAAATCACATCGCTGCTGACGAATTCCAGTGCCTTCCCAGCGGCATTAACCTGACCAAGGGGCATTTCCTCGATAAAAGCAATATCGATACCCCGGTCGATGGCGTAAGTAGTCAACGGAGCGATATGGGTTTCGTTTTGGCCTTTCAGAATGACGGCATTCAATCTGATTCGTTCAAAACCGGCGGCGATAGCGCTGTCTATGCCTTCCAGCACGCGGCTCAGGTCCCCGGTGCGGGTCAACTGGCGAAAGCGTTCTTCGTCGAGGGTATCAAGGCTAACGTTGATTGTCGTAACGCCGCAGCGTTTTAATTCGGAGGCAAATCGGGATAGTTGGCTGCCGTTGGTTGTGATTGCAAGCTCTTTAAGTCCGTCAAGCTGACCCAGGGCGTCGAACAGGGTGTTGATGTCGCGACGCACCAGTGGTTCTCCGCCGGTAATGCGAATTTTTTTTACACCGAGGCCGACGAAAATCTTGCCGATACGGGCAAGCTCCTCCAAAGACAACACGTCGCGCCGTGGGAGGAACTGCATTTCCTCAGCCATGCAATAGGTGCAACGAAAATCGCATCGATCAGTAACCGATAGACGCAGGTAATCGATGCGACGACCCTGTGGATCAACAAGCTGTGAGTTGCTAGCTTCTACCATGCGGGGAGTTTACACGGTTCTAAAGCTTATTCAGACTGACACCAGCGACGAAAAGCCCAAGGTGAGCCACTGAATGATTGATCCCAGAGCATCTGTTTTGCCGGGTTTGCTACTGGCAGGCCTGATAGGGCTGTTAATGGTCTTGGCTGATCTGCCCACGCCAATGGTCGTTACCGGCACGACAGCTGCGATCTGTGTGATGTGGTGGATTTTTGAGCCAATACCCATCCCGGTGACCTCATTGTTACCTCTTGCGTTAATGCCCCTCTTTGGTGTGCTGACCCCCGCTGAGACCGGTGCCGCCTATGGGTCTCCGTTGATCCTGCTTCTGATGGGAGGCTTTCTGTTGTCTCGTGGCATGGAATCCTCGGGTGCTCATCGCCGGCTGGCTCTGGGCGTGGTGCGGGTGGTAGGCGGCGACAGCCCTCGCCGACTTGTCATCGGCTTTATGCTGGCGGGCGCCAGCCTCAGCATGTGGATTTCTAATACGGCGACTGTTCTCATGTTACTCCCTGTCGCCCTGGCAGTGCTCGATAGCGCGGAACAAAAGGAGTTACTGCAAGTGCCCTTACTGCTCGGTTTGGCCTGGGCTTGTTCTATCGGTGGTTTGGGCACTCCAATAGGAACTCCACCCAATCTAATTTTTATGCAGGTATACGAGGACAGTACGGGTCAACAGATCGGTTTTATACAGTGGATGTCTGTGGCTATCCCGGTGGTGTTGGCAATGATTGCTGTGGCTGCACTCTGGGTTACTCGCGGGTTACCGAGAGCGATACCTGTGTTGTTGCCTCCTCCCGGAGCTTGGCGAAGTGCAGAGCGTCGCGTGCTAGTTATCTTTGGACTCACTGCCTTGGTGTGGATGACCCGAGCTGAGCCCTTTGGCGGCTGGCGCGAGTGGCTCGGCGTGCCCGCGGCCAATGATGCATCGGTTGCATTTTTGGCTGTCGTGGCGCTCTTTATTACACGGGATCGTGAGGGTGACCCTTTGATTACCTGGCGTGAGGCAGCGGAGATCCCGTGGGGCGTATTGCTACTATTCGCAGGAGGCATATGTCTCGCCAAGGCTTTCGTCAGCTCCGGACTGTCGGAGATTGCCGGAGAGGCGTTGGTCACCTTAACCACCCTGCCGATCCTGCTGATGACATTGCTTATCTGTCTGGCTGTTACGTTCATGACGGAGGCGACCTCAAATACCGCGACGACGGCACTCCTGATGCCTATTCTTGCCGCCGCCGGTCTCGCGGCCGGGATTGATCCGGTGCTGCTTATGATCCCCGCAGCAATGAGTGCCAGCTGCGCCTTCATGTTGCCGGTGGCCACTGCGCCAAACGCGGTGGTCTACGGGACTGACAGAATTCCTATTCAAGTCATGTTTCGTGAGGGTTTGGTGCTTAACTTAATCGGGGCTGTGGTAACTGCGTCGTTACTATGGTGGCTGCTACCCATATTAGTGGTGAGGTGAGTCGCTGGTTAGAGGCTTCGGGCATGGCAAACAGCAACAACTTATTCCTCGCAGCATTGGTGAGTGTTTATCTCACGTACTCAATCCACTCAAACATAGCTTGGTGAGGCGGTATATCAAACCTCTGCATATTCTCCACTTGCAAGCATTGCTTTGTAGAGCTCCTCACATTCTTCCATAAATGCTTGCTGTTCCGTTTCCATGTAGGGTGCACAGGTAGACAGGATACGAAGTACGCCGCGATGGGTCGTCAGGATCCGGTCGTCTTTTGGATGGAGTATTCGACTGTAAGGGAGCCAGTAGCTCAGCGTCAGGTTCATGGTATTCGCCAGTCTGGCGAAATCTGGCGCGTGACTGCTTCGCCCTGATTCTCCTGAAATCAGCTCCGCCGCCACAACTTCACAGGCGCTTAGCTTCAATCGGATCAGTCGCCTGAAGCCTCGATCAATTTCCGGATAACGCTGCATCAAACTGCCGGGATTTTCATATAGGTACTGGTAGTCGATCATCAGCTCGAGGAGCACGCTAAAAAACAACCAACTGCGTTCAACCGCCGATTCCTCTTGTTGTTCATCAAAGAGGCCGGGTGATTGAACAGCGGGACCAAGGGTCGCAATCATTTCTCGCTGAAGCGACGCAAATAGGCTGAGATGAATACTGTCCTTGCCCTTGAAATGGTAGTAGAGGTTGCCCGGACTGATCTCCATATCCGCCGCAATGTCCGAGGCGGCAACGTTATGCTCCCCCATGGCGTTGAAGAGGTTGCGGGCTGCCAGAAGAATACGGTCGCGGGTTTTCACAGTGGCGCGTGAGCTGTTTGATTTATCGGTTGGGAAGCATAGCGCAGTTGCTCATTTGCGTCCCGCCTCGCTCCCTGATCAAAGAGTAGCCAGCCTGACGAGTGTTCAGATCGGAGACGGGTGAAGCGTCAGCCTTCCTAAAGAAGCGCTTTCCCACCGAAAAAGTACCTTGGAAAACGAGCAAGCACAAAAAAGGGAGCCCGAGGGCTCCCCAAAAAAACGGACCACGGATGGTTTAGATCAACTTGCTAACCTTGGTACGCAGCGCATCGAATTTAGATTTGGCCTTGGCCATCTGGTCGTCGAATGCGGCGCGGTCAGTGAGAGCGTCCAATTCGAGATCTTCGAAGGCCTTCAGTGCGTCTTTCTCTACGGCTTTGCCGCGCTTAACGAGGGCTTCGTAGAGCTTTTCCGCCTGCTTGCGCCGCTCGTTGAGTTTGGCCTGCGCCTCATCAACTTGAGATTGAACGGTTTCAAGATTCTCAAGGATCTGGTCGTAGGCCATGCCATATACACCGAGCCCGGCCTGGAGTGCTTTACGGCCGGATTCGATAGCGTTGGCTTTCAAGTCTGCCTTTGCGCGGGGTGCTGCTTTGCGCTTGGCTGCTACCTTTTTCGCAGGCGTTTTACGACCGGGCGCTTTTTTAACCGCAGCTTTCTTGGCGGGAGCTTTTTTGGCCGCTACCTTCTTACGAGCAACCTTACGAGCAGGCGCCGCTTTCTTGCTTGCTTTCGCTTCTGCCATGGTTCATTCCTCCTTGGCGTATACTTAACACTTGGACGTTGATTATTTGTCCATGTTGGTCAGTATGCGCGTGAGGATTAGAATCTGCTTTCTAGTCAGCACGGCATTATTGCAACTCCCTGAATCGGGATTTCATCCGTATACACCGACACCAGCCCTCACCATGACACAGGTCCGCAGGTCTTTACCTCCCCCGGGCCACAGGAGCTCAATTGACAGTGACACCTCAACATGCCGACGTAGCCGGGTCACCTTGGAAGCAGGTAGCTCTTACTGCCGCAGTGCTGTTTTTCGGGCTGCTGTTTGCATGGTTCGTACTCACTGGAAAGCCAAAGCCTGAGGCTCAACCTCAGGATGATCCGCTGAAACCGGTGGTGTCAGTCATTGTCACCGAGCCGAGGGACATGGTGCTGGCAGTGACGACCCAGGGGACTGTAGAGGCGCGTCGTCGTATCAGCCTTGTGGCGCAAGTTGGCGGCAAGGTCGCTGAGGTGGCCGAGAACTTCGTTGAAGGGGCGTTTTTTGAGGCCGGAGACGTGCTGCTCACCATCGAACCAGAGGATTACGAATTTGCCATTGCGCGAGCTCAATCCCAAGTCGCTGCGGCGGAGCAACGGGTGGCAGAGGAGCGCGGCCGCAACAGGCAAGCTAAACGCGAGTGGCGCGAGCTGGGGAGTTCTGAGGCTAACGCATTGTTTTTACGGGAGCCTCAGCTGAAGGCTGCCGAGGCCGCGCTTAGCGCCGCTCAGGCGGATCTTGCAGCAGCGGAGTTGGCACTGGCTCGCACCCGCATCACCGTTCCTTTTTCCGGACGCATCGAATCAACCAGTGTTGACCTCGGGCAGTACATGACGCCGGGAACGCCCCTGGCTGAAGCCTATGGGATAGATATTGTAGAGGTGCGATTACCGCTTAGCGATAAGCAGCTGGCGGCGTTGAGTTTGCCGCTCTATGGCAGTGTGGAATTATCGAGACCCGTGACACTGTCCACCGAGTTTGGTGGTCGGCAGTGGCAGTGGTCGGGAGAAATTCGCCGCATCGATGCGGTAGTCGATAGAGACTCGCGAGTTGTGCATGCCGTGGCGGAAGTGGACAATCCTTTTGCGCCTACCTCGACAGGCCGTCCACCACTGGCGCCGGGTATGTTTGTTCAGGCGGATATTGTCACTCCCGCGATTAGCAACCTCGTACAGCTACCCGCGAGTGCCTTGCGATCAGATAACTCTCTCTTGATCGTGAGTGCAGACGAAAAGCTTGAGCGTCAAGTCGCCAATGTGGTGAGACGGACAGAGGACTGGGTCTGGGTGTCGGGCCTGGGTGCGAACCTGCGGATTGTGGGAGAGCAGACGCCGTTGCTCATGGCGGGTCTCTCTGTCGATGTAGAGCCAGTGAATCAGCTATCCGGGGTCAACTGATGGTCGGCACGCCCTTGAGCTGGTTTATCCGCAATCCTATCGCAGCCAACTTGCTGATGGTGCTACTCATCATTGGCGGCTTCATGACAGTGCCGAGCTTGGATAAGCAATTTTTCCCTACCCCGGAAATCAATCAGGTGAGTGTCACCATGCCGTTTCCCGGTGCGGGCCCGGCGGAGGTTGAGGAGCAGATCTGCATTCGGGTGGAGGAGGCAATTCATGACCTCACGGGCATCAAGGAAATCCGCTCAATCGCACAACAGGGCATGGGCACCATTTTGATTGAGGCGACCCAAGATTATCCCGTACAGCGCCTTACTGCTGACATCAAGACGCGGGTCGATGCGATTGACACATTTCCCTCTGACGCTGAACGACCAGTGGTCACCGAGCTCACTTACCGCCACCTGATGGCAGTGGTAGCACTCGCTGGCGATCTGGACGCATATGAACTCAAGGAATTGGGTGAGACTTTACGCGATGAGCTGGCGCGACAACCCTACGTCTCAGTGGTTGATTTGCAGACGACTAAGCCCTACGAGGTATCGGTTGATATCTCTGAGGCCACACTCAGGCGGTACGGCCTGAGCTTTGAGAATGTGGTCTCGGCAATTCAAGGCGCTTCACTGAATCTGCCAGCTGGTGCAATTAAGAGTCGAGAAGGGGATGTCCGGGTGCAAACCCGTGGGCAAGCCTACAATCGGGCTGATTTCGAGCGCATCGTGCTCTTTACCAAACGTGATGGTACCGAATTACTGCTGGGTGATGTGGCGGATATCCGCGATGGCTTCGCTGACTGGGATTTGAGCGTCAGCTTTGACGGTCGGCCGTCTCTCGAGATGTATGTGTATGTCACTGCCAATCCGGACGTCCTGAGAACAAGTGAAACCATCCGGCAGTGGGTAGCAAAGCGCCAACCTTCGCTTCCTCCGGGCGTTGAGCTCTCGGTCTGGCGTGACAGCGCTAAGGATTTCAGCGGACGGGTAGATACATTGCTGAAAAATGGCATCGGTGGCTTGCTACTGGTTGGGATCGTGCTCGTGCTGTTTTTGCGCCCGAAACTTGCCTTCTGGGTTGGAACCGGTATCGCGGTGGCTTTTTTGGGGACGCTATTCATGGTCAAGTACACGGGAGTGAGCCTAAATATGGTGTCGCTCTTTGCCTTTCTTTTGGTGCTTGGCATTGTGGTAGACGATGCGATTATTGTGGGGGAGGCCATCCACACCCATCAGACTCGGGGTGAATTCGGCGAGAGGGGCGCGCTGCTTGGGGTGCACTCGGTGGTAAAGCCGGTCATGTTCGCCGTGATCAGCACTATGGTGTTCTTCTTTCCCATGATGATGATGCCGGGTGAATGGGCGGTCGCTGCCAGGGCCATTCCTGTCGTGGTCATCCTGGCACTCGCTTTTTCATTGGTCGAGTGTTTGCTTATTTTGCCAGCGCATCTTGCGCACTTGGGTCCCGAGAAGCCAGCCAAGAATCCCTTGATGCGTCGGTTGGAGCAGTGGCGGCGGGTATGCGCCGAAGGGATGCTTAATTTTGCGCGCTATCGCTATCGACCGTTTCTTGCACGCTCCCTGAACCAACATTATCTCGTCGGTGCAATATTCTTCGTTGCCTTTGTGTTCAGTATTGCCCTATATGGCGGCGGGTGGTTGAAAACCGCCTTTTTCCCCCGGGTAAATTCCGACTATGTTTACGCCACTGTGGAGATGCCTGAGGGTGGGCCCTACGCAGTCACCAAGCTTCTGCGGGACCGGATGTTGGCATCGGCAGAGGAGCTCAAATTGGAGTGGAATGAGCGTGACGAGTTCCAGGAGACTCCCGCGGTGAGTCACGTCTCTGCAGTTTCCGAGGCCAACCGAATTACAATGGTTATTGGCACTGTTTCGGAGGATGTCGATACCGAAGAGCTCGCCCGAGATTTTCGCGAGCGTGTTGGACCGGTACCTGAAGCCAAGTCGATTCGAATGGACTTTACGATTCGCGATCCGGGAAAACCGATCAAACTAGTACTCGCATCCCGAAGTACGGAGGAGTTGATCGGGGTGGTTCCCGATGTTCGCCGAGCATTGGCCTCCTACCCCGGCGTATTTGATGTCAGCGATAGTTTTGATTCAGCCAGAGATGAAGTGGTGCTTGAGCTCAAACCTGCGGCGGAGGGCTTGGGCATCACCCTTGCTCATGTCGCTCGACAGGTGCGACAGGCTTTTTATGGAGCCGAAGCCCAGCGAATTCCCAGGGGCCGAGAGGATGTAAAGGTGATGGTGCGTTACCCGGAATCGGAGCGGCGCTCGATCGGCAATCTCGACGATATGTATATTCGAACTCCCACAGGGGCCGAAGTGCCTTTTGAAACAGTAGCGAGTTATCGAATAGAGCCCGGTTATCAGAAACTGGAGCGACTCGACCGGATGCGCACTCTGGAAGTAGAGGCGGATGTGTCATGGGATGGCGCCACGCCCCTCGAAGTGGTGACGGCGGTCATAGAGGACTGGCTGCCCCAGTGGCAGCAGCGATATCCCGGGCTTCAGCTTAAACTTGATGGGGAACTGCAGGAGGAAGCCGAATTCCAGCGAGCCATGCTGAAGTACATGGTGCTTGCGATGCTGGTCATCTTCGGGCTTATGGCCATTGCCTTCCGCTCTTATTGGCAGCCTTTTCTGGTATTGACGGCCATACCTTTTGGCATCATGGGGGCGATCTTCGGTCACGCCTTGCTCAATTGGCAGATCAGCATTTTTTCCATGATGGGGGTCATCGCCTGTGCCGGAGTGGTGGTCAACGACAATCTGGTCTTGATTGACCGGGTTAACACCCTTCGTGGCGAGGGTCTTACCCTTAGAGAAGCCGTTCTGCAGGCGGGGGAGGATCGTTTCCGGCCAATCATCCTGACCTCACTGACAACCTTCGTTGGCTTGCTACCTATCATGTCCGAGACCAGCGTACAGGCGCAGTTTCTGATCCCGATGGTAACGTCACTCGCCTTTGGGGTTCTGTTTGCGACAGGTGTCACGCTGGTGCTGGTGCCCTCCCTGTATTTAATCGGAGAGGATGTGGCTGAGCTGTTTGACCGCCTCAAAGCGTCAGGGAAACCCCGAGCCCTGAGCCTGTCAAAGTAGACCTTCCCTTGATAATGGCTAGCAGAGGCCTACTAATATTTGTAGCGCTCTGTTAATAGGTCGCTGGGCGCTAAAAACCCTCCCAAAATAGGCAGAACTTGGGATTCGGCGAGGTCGCCACTGATTCGCCAGCCCACCTCCTTAACGACCCAGCAGTCCCTTTTATCGAATGCCCCTGTTATAGACGCCGCTTGCGATCTATTCTAACTTTAGAACATTTTTCATAAATATAAATCAAATGTCTCTCATTAACCAATATCAAGCAAGCTCCTCAACTAACTGGTACAAGTTTGGTCCAATGTTGAATTGTATTCAATTTAGGTATAACAATTTTTCTATAACTTTTTTGGAAATAAGTATGAGAAGATGAGTTGTTGAATATGACAAAATTTTAAAAGTTTCAACAAATTTTGGAGTAATTTTTTAAAAATGCAACAAATAGTTAAGACTATAATTTTTTTTATTTTTTTATTTATATTAAGTGTATTTTTTATAGGTTTAAATAGAGACACAAATTACAATACCGCCAATCAGATA
>CAJXMD010000064.1 GCA_913056165.1 uncultured Halieaceae bacterium | reverse complement strand
CCAAGTTTCCCAAGCAGGGTGACCAGCATCCCTGGGTGAATCCACAAAACTATCGGAAAGACAGGAAAATGTTTCGAGACGACGTACTAGAGGATGGTGCGCTGGTATTCGAAGCCGGTACAACGGCTTCAACTCAGGTTCCACTCAGGCAGGCTGGCTGACACTATCTGTGAGTGTCTATAGCCTTCAGGAGGTAGATGTTTACTGCCCTTATTGTGGCGAGGGTATCAGCGTGTTGCTGAATCCTGAGGATGTGGGCAACGAATACATCGAGGACTGCGAGGTTTGCTGTCGCCCGATGGAATTCAAGGTCTTGGACGATGGGCGTGGTGGACTCGATGCCATCATTCGCTCGGAGAACGACTAACGTAGAGGACCGGTTTGGCGATGCGGTTTGTCGGCATGATGAGCTTCGACAGTTCGATGGATCCACGCCGCTCAATGAGGAGGGGATTGATGTTAAAGGGAGCGTTACAACGCACTGCCCCGAGGTCTCCGCATTCCAAGAGTCTGGCAGGCCTCCTTCTACTGGGTGTATGCCTCCTTTACGCTGTCCATAGTGCCGGCGACAGTACCATGGTCGCCATGGATGAGATAGACGTCGACGTGCTGGTCAAATCGATAACCATGTGGAACGGCACGACTATCCCTCCCTATGGTGTCGGTCAGCCCGAAATATCCGTGGTCCGTATCACCGTTCCTCCGGGGCAGGCTTTGCCCATGCACTACCACCCTCATGCCACCGCGGGTGTTTTACTATCGGGTACGCTAGTGGTTCAGACAGCCGCGGGCGAAACCGCAGAATTGTCCGCCGGGGATGGTTTGATCGAGTTAACCAATCAGGTTCACGCGGGTGCCAACACCGGGGACGAACCTGCCATCATCTTGGTTGTGTATGCGGGGATAGAAGGGGAGCCTGTGACCGTTCTGGCGGAGCACTGCAGTGATGATTCGTGCCCACAGAATGTATCGGCAGATGCCGAGCAACAATAAGTAAAATAATGTGGCTCACTTCGGGCCATCGGTTCAGATGAGGTTGTTATGTCAAGCACGTTGGTCGGGCCAAGCTATTCGCGACTGAGTTTTTTATGCATTCTGCTGGTTGGTGCTGGGGTTATACCGTGGGCGGTTGGAGAGCCATCGGCGAACTACGCGTCATATGCTGATCGCAGCTATCCCGATCAGGTGTTTTGGGGTGATTCCCACTTACACACCAGTATGTCGATGGATGCAGGTACCTTTGGCGCGAGGCTGTTGCCTGATGATGCTTACCGATTTGCTAAAGGGTACCAAGTAACCTCGACCACCGGCGTGCCTGCACGATTGAGCCGACCCCTTGACTGGCTCGTTGTATCAGACCACTCAAACAATATGGGCTTCTTTCCCGCACTGTTGAAAGGAGAGGACTGGATCTTAGCCTCGCCTCAGGGCCAACGATGGTACGACATGGTTCAGGAGGGAGGACAAACAGCAGTCGCTGCGGCCCTCGAAATTGTTATCGCCATCGCCAATAAAGGATTTGATCGGGATATTTACGTGGTTCCCGGAACCAAGCCGTTTCAGGATGCATGGGCGGTAGCAACGAGCGCAGCCGAGGTAAACAATGACCCGGGGCGATTTACGGCATTCATTGGTTACGAGTGGACGTCTACGGACAACGGACAAAACTTGCATCGCGTTGTGATTTACCGAGACGGTGAGGAAGAGGCGAGTCAACTTGATCCCTATACCTCGCAATTGCCAGAGGGAAGTCCGGACCCGCGGGAGCTTTGGAAATGGCTTGCACATTATGAGTCGGTGACCGGTGGTCAGATTCTGGCAGTACCACATAACGGCAATCTATCCAACGGCCACATGTTTCCGACCGTGGAGCCTTTATATGGTGGAGAGGTCGATGCTGAGTGGGCGGCAACTCGTGCTCGCTGGGAGCCGCTCTACGAGATCACGCAAATTAAGGGTGATGGTGAAGCGCATCCCTTGTTGTCGCCTGATGATGAGTTTGCTGATTACGAGACCTGGGATGTGGGTAATCTTGATTTGTCTGAAGAAAAATCCGATGACATGTTAATTGGCGAATATGGAAGAACGGCACTCCAGCTCGGCCTGCAGATTCAGCAGAAAACCGGGGTTAACCCATACAAGTTTGGATTTATCGGTGCGACCGATAGCCACACGGCGTTGGCCACTGGGGCGGAGGATAATTTCTTTGGAAAGCACTCGGGTGCCGAACCCAGCCCAGAGCGATTACAGCGCCCCATGGCAAAGCTGCGAGACAAAGAAGTAGCCGGCTGGTCGATGGTTGCTTCTGGCTATCAAGGAATTTGGGCTACGGAAAACACCCGCGAGGCCCTGTTTGATGCTATGCGTCGCAAAGAGACCTACGCTACCACCGGGTCGCGTATTACGGTCCGTTTCTTTGGTGGGTGGAATTTTTCTCCCGATGATGCATTGGGCAGATTGCCTCACGAAATAGGGTACGCGAAAGGTGTTCCTATGGGGGGGGACCTTGCTCCTCGGGGAGATAACGACGCACCGACTTTCTTGGTGGCGGCTCAACGGGACCCCTATTCGGGTAATCTCGACCGTATCCAGATTGTAAAAGGGTGGGTAGATGCCAATGGAAATCGGCATGAAAGAATCCACAATGTAGCCTGGTCCGGTCAGAGATCCCTCGATGCTCAGGGCAAGCTGCCGCCAGTTGGCAATACCGTAGACGTCGACACAGCGACGTGGACAAACTCGATAGGATCGCCGGAGTTGATGACGGTGTGGGAAGATCCTGATTTTGACCCCGAGCTGCCGGCTGTCTATTACGCTCGCGTCTTGGAGATTCCCACACCCCGCTGGAGTACTATTGATGCCGCGCGTTATGGCACATCGATACCGTCTGAGGCGCCCACTTCAACTCAAGAGCGGGCTTATACGTCGGCGATTTGGTACACCCCATAAATTTTTTGCGCCAGTGAATGACCCTTTGAGGTTCGGGTCGATTGTTAGTGGAAGTCTCTTGATCGGACAGTTAGTGATTGCAGGCAGTCCGAGTAGTCGTGAAGTGATCCTGCTATCACGTGCATAACGCCATCACGAGCCTCCAATGTGCCTTTTACAAGCAGTAGTTGTGCTGTCATCAGTGCCTCGCGAAAATTTTCCTGAACCTTGGGCCAGACAATCACATTGTGGTTACCTGTTTCGTCTTCGAGAGTCAAAAAAACAACTCCCGAGGCGGTGCCTGGCCGTTGCCGGCAGGTAACCAGGCCGGCAATGCGCACAAATCGATGATTTCCCAAGTGCTGTAGCTCGTCTTGTCGTCGGCACTGACTGAAAGGTTTTGTGTCTCGTAGTAGAGCCAGCGGATGCTCCCTGAGTGTCAGCCCCGTACTTTGATAGTCGGCCAGCACATTCTCGGCTACGCTGGGTGGTGCGAGTAGAATTTCAGCGTCTCCCTGCTTTTGGTACAAACTGGTGTCGTCACGCAATAGTGGCCGGCTCGGTTCCAAACCCATGATTTGCCACTGAGACTGATATCGATTACCGCTAATACTCTGTAAGGCATCTGCCGCGGCGAGTGTCTCAAAATCAGTTTTGTTCAGCTGTGTTCGTCGCCGAAAATCCCCAAGGTTTTTAAAGTGTCCTGTACGGCGTGCTGCAACAATCTGTTGAGCACTGTTTTCGGAAAGCCCTTTTATCAAGCGCAGGCCGAGACGAACCGGTGGTTGCCCGTGATCTGCTTTAGGCAGCAATTCGTGATTCCAGGCACTGTGATTAACGTCGACGGCAAAGAAAATGATGCCGTGGCGCTTTGCATCCTGTATGAGTTGTGACGGGGTGTAAAAGCCCATTGGCTGGCTGTTTAATAAGCCTACGTAAAATGCGGCGGGGTGATGACACTTAAGCCATGCGGATACATACGCGAGAATAGCGAAACTGGCAGAGTGTGACTCTGGAAACCCATAGCCACCAAACCCCTTTATCTGATCAAAGAGACGATTTGAAAAGTCGATACTGTAGCCACGATTGATCATTCCTTCTTTTAACTTTTTTTCAAACAGAAGAAGCTTGCTATTACGTCCCCAGTTGGTGATGGCGCGGCGCAGGGCATCTGCTTCGCCGCCAGTAAAACCAGCGGCAACCATAGCTAAGCGGATCACTTGCTCCTGGAAAATAGGGACGCCGAGAGTCGGTTCCAACACAGATTTTATTGCGTCATTCGGATAGGTGACAGGTTCCAACCCATGTTTGCGTCGTAGGTAGGGATGCACCATATCTCCTTGGATTGGTCCGGGGCGAACGATGGCGATCTCAATGACCAAGTCATAAAAACTAGCGGGCTTCAGTCGCGGTAGCATGGACATTTGCGCCCGAGATTCAATTTGGAAAACGCCAATTGAATCGGCCTTTTGCAACATGCGATAGGTGGCCGGGTCCTCTCGAGGAATATCCTGTAAGCAGCGGATTTCCGGATGATCCCGATAAACTAATGCCAGCGTTTTTCTAATGGCTGACAGCATACCCAGGGCAAGAATATCGACTTTTAATAAACCGAGAGCCTCGATGTCTTCTTTATCCCACTGAATGACAGTGCGGTCATCCATGCTTGCATTTTCGACTGGCACTAAATTTGAAATAGGCCCCTGACTAATGACAAAGCCGCCAACGTGCTGTGATAAATGGCGAGGGAAGCCCAGGATTTCCTGTACTAATTGGAGGAAGTTTTCAGCGATCTTGCCTGGCATACCAAAGCCTTGCTGCTCAAAGCGCTGGGTCAGTTCTCGCTCCCTATTCCACCATGCCAGAGATTTTGCGAGGTCATCGATCAGCACGGGATCAAGCCCTAAGGCCTTGCCGACGTCACGAACAGCGCTACGTGAACGGTAGGTAATTACCGTTGCTGCCAGTGCGGCTCGGCGGCGAGTATATTTATCGTAGATATACTGGATGACTTCTTCACGCCGTTCGTGTTCAAAGTCGATATCGATGTCCGGTGGCTCGTCTCGTTCGCGCGAGATGAATCGCTCAAACAATAAGTTCACCTGCTCCGGATTGACCTCAGTAATGTGCAGGCAGTAGCAGACAACAGAATTAGCCGCGGAGCCTCTGCCCTGACAAAGAATATGTCGTTCGCGGGCGAAGCGAACAACGTCATAGACGGTTAGAAAGTAATACTCGTAGCGAAGTTCGGTGATCAGTTCGAGTTCTCGATAGATCCGATTTTGAATAGATGGAGGAACACCCGTTGGCCAGCGTTTGGCAGCGCCCAGAGCGACCTGCTCACGTAGGTAGGAGTTGGCATCATGACCTGCAGGTACAACCTCTTCCGGATACTCGTAGCGCAGTTCTTCAAGGCTAAATGTACAACGCTGAGCTATCCGCAATGACTCTGTAGTAAGCGATAGCGGATACAGCGGGAGTAGCTTTTCGAGACGTCTTATATGTTGCTGGCTGTTAATTAATCGACGTTGCCCGAGCGACGTCACGGTGGTGTTAAAACGAAGAGCGGTGAGCACATCATGCAAACGCTTTCTTGAGGCGCAATGCATCTGAACGTCACCACAGGCAACCATGGGTAGTTTTAGCTCCTGAGCTAGTTGCCATCGCTGCCGGAACTGGCGCATCTCGTCATTACCGAGTAGCCGTGTAATACCCACCCATACACGCTCTTTACAGAAACGAGCCAGTTGTTGTCCGTAGACCTTCTCGTGGTCGCTGTCGTTGGGTAGCCAGATAAGAAGGCAGCGCTTCAAATGAAACAAAATATCCCGAAGGTGGGTAACATATTCTCCTTTCGGTGCGCGTCGCCGTGATCGGCTAATCAGTCCGGCGAGTTCGCCATAGGCAGTGCGGTTGGGTGCCAAAGCGATTAGTCGAATACCTTCACTGAGAATAAATTCACTACCGATAATTAGTTGAAGTCCTACCGCTTTGGCGGCCACGTGGGCTTTAACAACACCTGCGAGAGAGCACTCATCGGTAATTGCCAGCGCCGAATAACCACAAGCGGCAGCGCGCTCCACCAGTTCTGATGGATGTGAGGCGCCGCGGAGGAAGCTGTAATTGCTCAGGCAGTGAAGCTCAGCGTAAGGCATGGTAAATTACTGTATAAATATACAGTATAATTAATTTCTGCCGAGATGCCAGCTCCTAGAGTTATGCAGCCTTTGGAAATCCTTTTTGGTCTTCATCTTTGTGTTGACGGTGATGTGGTCTAGACAAGATGATCGTTGTCCGTCCTGATGAATAAGCGAGATAAAACAGTGGGAGTTTCGTTGAATTTTGCCAAGAGCTTTACGAAAAGCTGTCCGCGGTGGGTGACGATTGCTTGTGTAATGATTCTCGCGGCTTGTACCGGTGTTCCCGAGGGCGTGGAGCCTGTTTCAGGCTTTGATAAGTCCCGTTACCTCGGCACCTGGCATGAAATTGCACGACTGGATCACAGCTTTGAGCGAGGTTTGGTTGATGTCACTGCTGAGTATCGTGTCAACGAGGATGGTTCAATTCGTGTGTTGAACAGTGGCATGAATAAGAAAAGCGGTGAGCGCAAAGTAGCCGAGGGGCGAGCAGTATTCGTTGCTGAGGAGGATCTTGCTCACCTCAAAGTATCTTTTTTCGGGCCGTTCTTCGCCAGCTATATAGTCTTCGAGCTCGATCCGGATTATCGCTACGCGTATGTCTCCGGTTTTAACAAGGATTACCTGTGGCTTTTGGCCCGAGATCCCAAGGTGTCAGACGAGATCCGTGAAGATTTTGTCGAGAGCGCAGTGGCCCTTGGTTTTAACACCGAGAATCTAATCTGGCGTGAGTGAAGAAGTTGCGGCACTGAGACGCGATTGTGTGAGTAAGCGTCTGTTGCTTTGTAAGGTTACAAGAGAAAGGAGGGGACAGAGCGCCCCCTACCGGTTGATTATCGAGACGCGATCTGCGTGTTGACCTTGTTGATCGATTGAATATCACACACGTTTTTCTTGCCATCGACCGTAATGACCAGGGAATCCCAAGGACCGAGCCTGTTCATGCGATGGGGCAGCATTGGCGTTTTGTGTGCGGGACGTACTGATACGTCTGATGCGTCGCTCATATACAGATTACAGCTGTGAGTGACAGCCCAACTGTGTTGATCCACCGACATGGTGACGCTTTGAGCGTAGATGTCGACGCTATTAATGTACTTAAGGGGAACGATATCGTCGGCGGCAACTGCTGAAAGGGCGGTTGTGGCTAACAGTCCGATGATTACTTTTTTCATGGAGTCTTCTCCCTGCGCTTCGCAGCGCGTTATCGCTTCACAGCGTGTTAAAACCTGATTTTCCAATGACGCAACAAGGTTGTCTTACTTGATTCTCGGCGCGATGTGACGCCAATGTCATAATAAGGTAACACAACTGAAATATGAATGAAACAAGATTGTCACATAAAATATTGCCAAATCTAAGTGACTGAAAAATATAGAATAAATATACTAAGGTGTGGTCTAGGGAAGAACGCCTTGCACATACCAGCGCTGATTATGGCGGTTTTGGAAGACCCAGATCGGCTGCCCTTCTTCGGTTCTGGCAACGTAGTAGTCTCGACTGATAGGCTGCTCCCACCAGTTATCTTCGATTCGCTCTGGTCCATAAATAAGCTCCAGAGGCCCATTCCAAAAAAGCTGATCATTCCACGCTCTTACGGGGTGGGGCTCTTCTAGTAGCCAGAATGGACGCTGTCCTGGATATGCCCTGAGAGGGGCGGTTGCCGGCTGCTCTTGGGTCAATAGCTGGCTGAATTCGGGTAGATGAGCTTCCCGTAAATCGAGGTATTGAACCGCTTGTAAACCCAGGCGAGCACGGAGTCGATCGATCAGGCTGTAAAGCGACTCATTGGAACGGCTATCGCCGAAAAGGTCGGTTTCAGTCATTACCTCCTGCTGCATCTCTGAAACATCGAGCGACAGTCCTTCAATATTTTCTTCAAGAGAATAGTGCTCAAGCTGTAAAACAGAGAGCTTTAGCCAGCGCTCTACCGAGCGGTGGGCCTCACTACTCCTCACGGTAAGGGTTTGAAATCCACCTTGTGCTCGGAGCATGTGCCAGTTGATTGTTGTGGTTGTTAGCTGCGCAGAGGCAAGAAACCCCTCAAGGCTCTCGAGAAGCTGCTCCATTGCAGGCTGGAGCTCATTACTATGCCTGATTTCAAAACCGAACCAGAGGCTATCCTTAAACTGTTGAGGCGGCAGAAAGTCTGTTGCTAAGCGGTCATTAGTTGCTGTCAGTGCTTGCAGCCATTGATATAGCGATTTGCCACAGCGTTGCGCTATGTTACTCGGGGGCAGGTCAAGTAACTGCCCCAGTTTTTTTATTCCAGCTTTTTCAAGTCGTTCGACAGATTGCTGAAAGTCATTGCCGGGTATCGATAAAAGTATGCGTAGTGGTATAGCCGCAAGCTCTACTCGTTTGTTTTCGCCATCCTCTGTTGAACGCCTGTTATTAGTGTGACCCTCTTTATTGGAGTGACTTAAAAGCCAAGCAGTCCAACGGTTGGGCCCCAAACCGCTGGCGACAGTAAATCCCCGATAAACCAATTTCCTCTTGAGTATGTCATTGAGACGATTTACGTCGCGGTAAAGCTTAAGGCAACTGCCAACCTCTAGTTGCAGTGTATTGTCGTGCCATGCTTCGAGGGTTGGCGTAAATCCGTAGGCCCAGCACAGTAACTGTTCAATGGCTTGCGTTTCCCGATTGCGATCACGGCTAAGTAATTTAAGTTCACCGTCCTCTATGAGTGCTCGAGCGGTGGTGCTGCTTTGCCCCGGTTTTATCCCAGCCGACAGCGCGAGCTCATTGGCAGCAATAACCCGTTGTGACTCCACCACGGCGACCGCCCGCTCTGTATCCGGGGGTAAACATTCCAGCGGTAGAAGAGGGAAACGTAAGCAGAGCCAGAGAGACATCTATCTATAATACTGTATAAATATACAGTATTATAGATAGACTTGGTTATCAGACCAACCAAAAATTCCGAATCCGCGGCCATGACACGACGATGAAATGGGCAAGTCTCAAACAGAGCGCTCCATGTGGCTGTGCCACAGAGATTTAATGGTTACTATCCTCTCCCGCGTTAAGGGACACGTTGGCGCTGGGATAATCTCCATCAGCCAGCGATGTATAAAAAGGTCTACTTATTAGGAACGCAATCATGATTAAGAGCAGCGCTGGGCGCCCATGGGTATGGATGCTATTGGTTTTTTTGGCCGCTACTGTCAGTGGGTGTTCCCGCGACACTGTAGACGGAACGGAAGCCGCATCAGAGGCGCCGGTAGATTCCGGCTTACCGGTGGCTCATGCCAGTGAGCAGCTCGCTGACTTTTTTACGGCTCACTTTGATCGCGGTCTTGAGCGCAATCCCCTAACCGCCAGCTATGTGGGGCGAGAGACCCACAAGGACCAGTGGAATACAGTTACTGAGGCGTTTCAAGAGGAATCTCTCGCACTGTTGCGTGATGATTTAGTGCGTGCACGAGAGTTTGATACTGCCAAGCTGTCGCCAAGCGATGCTCTGTCCCAAGATTTATTTATTCGCAATGGTGAGCGGCAGTTAGCGCTGGATGACTTCCGTCACGAGCGCTATGTCATCCATCAGTTTCGCGGACCGCACACTCGGGTTCCAAGTGCGCTTATTAACGTTCATCGTGTCGATGCGATCGAAGACGCTGAGTCATATATCGGCAGACTTAGTAACGTTGCCACTTACTTTGATGGGGTGATCGAACAGCTCAATGTGCGCGCCGAAAAAGGGTTGCTGTTGGTCGACTGGATGTACCCCCAAATGATCGAGGCGGCTGGCAACGTTATTAGTGGATCTCCTTTCGATGATAGCGAACAGGATTCAATTATATGGGCAGACTTCAAAACCAAGGTCGATGCACTTTCTATTGAGTCGGCGGAAAAGCAGCGGTTATTAGCCGAGGGTAAAGTTGCCTTGGTCGAAAGTCTCAAGCCCGCTTATCAGCGCTTGATCGATACGCTGGCTGTTCAGAGCACGGCAGCTTCAGGGGATGATGGGGTGTGGCGATTTGAACGTGGCGCTGATTATTACCAGGCCCTTCTCAAGTGGTACACCACCACCGACTTAACCGCTGATCAGGTGCATGAGTTGGGTTTGGCGAATGTAGAGCGGCTACAAAGCGATATGCGGGCGCTGATGAAAGCACTCGAATTTGAAGGATCCTTGACCGAGTTTTTTACGTCTGTCAGGCAGAGCGAAACCTTGCGATTTCCCAATACAGACAAGGGGAGGGAGCAATATTTATTCGAGGCAGAAGCCGCTATTGACGCAATGAAAGCGCGGCTACCTGATTATTTTGGGCGGCTGCCCAAAGCCGATTTAACAGTCAAGCGCGTAGAGGCCTTCCGCGAACAAAGCGCGGGCAAAGCTTTCTATCAGGGACCGCCCATGGATGGTTCACGACCGGGAATTTACTATGCAAACCTCTATGACATGAACGCAATGCCTAAAACGGATCTTGAGGCCCTGGCCTTTCACGAGGGGGTTCCGGGCCACCACCTGCAGCGGGCGCTCACCACCGAGCTAGGGGGTATCCCAGATTTTCAGCGCTATCTGTCTTTCACCGCGTTCACTGAGGGTTGGGGGCTGTACTCCGAGTATCTCGCGAAGGAAATGGGCTTTTACACCGATCCTTATTCTGAATTTGGTCGTCTTGCGATGGAGCTTTGGCGTGCCGCACGACTGGTGGTGGATACCGGGATTCACCACAAGCGATGGACTCGAGAGGAGGCGATTGCATATTTACTCGCCAATACACCTAACGCTGAATCTGACTGCATTAAAGCGATTGAGCGTTACATTGCGATGCCCGGGCAGGCGACTGCGTACATGATTGGCAAGATTAAGATTTTGGCGCTTCGTGAGGACGCCCGCACGGCACTGGGCGATCGGTTCGATATTCGGCAATTCCATGATGTGGTGCTGGGTAGTGGTCCCGTACCTTTGGAGGTGCTGGAGGCCAATATTAAGGCCATGGTGGCGGCGCATCGACGGGATTCTTCGCCCTAGCCCTGATGTATGGTTGCGGAAAGCGAGACAGGAGCTGATAGTGAGTTTGTGATTAGACAGG